>DATBKQ010000596.1:0-16055 GCA_036555825.1 Acetobacteraceae bacterium
GCCGGTTCGCCCGGCCTGACCGGCATCCAGCCGGTAGCGGCCGGTGCCGGCATGCGTATCCAGCACGAAGATCGGTGCCGGCTTGCGCCGCAGGGCACGGATCAGCCAGATCAGCAACGCGTGCTTCAGGCAGTCGCCGAAATTGCCGGCATGGTAGGCGTGGCGATAGTTCACAGCGGCCATCTTGGCCGTGGCGAGACCGCCAGCCCGTCCGCCAGCCCAAGCCGCAGGCGTTCGATGCCGGTCCAGGCGACCATCACCGCGTTGTCGGTACACAGCCGCAGCGGGGGCGCCACCAGCTCGAACCCGTGCTTCGCCGCGACGACAGCCAGCGTCGCCCGGACTGCGGCGTTCGCCGCCACGCCGCCCGCCATCACCAGTACGCGCGCCTCGGGCGTCCGCTCGCGCATCATCGCCATGGCATGCGCCGCGCGGTCCCCCAGCACATCCGCGACCGCCGCCTGGAAACTCGCGGCAATGTCCGCCGCCACCCGCACCGGCAGCGCGCCCGCACCTTGCCGCGTCACCTCGTGCGCCACCGCGGTCTTCAACCCGGAGAAGCTGAAATCGCACCCGGTGCGCCCCAGCAACGGTCGCGGGAAAGCGTACCGTCGCGGATCGCCGGAGGCCGCCAGCCGCTCCAGCGCCGGCCCGCCGGGCCAACCGAGGCCAAGCAGCTTGGCCACCTTGTCGAACGCCTCCCCCACCGCATCGTCCAGCGTTCCACCCAGGCGCATATGCCGGCCGACCCCCTCCACCGCGACACACTGGCAGTGCCCGCCGGAGACCAGCAGCAACAGATACGGAAACGCGACACCGCCCTCGACCAGGCCCGGCAGCCTGGCGGTCAGCGCATGCGCCTCCAGATGGTTCACCGCAACGAACGGCAGCCGGTGCGCGATGGCGACGCCCTTGGCGAACTGGCTGCCGACGATCAGCCCGCCGATCAAACCAGGCCCGGCGCTCGCGGCCACCCCGCCCAGGTCGGAGAACTCCAGTCCGGAACGCGCCATCACGGCGCGGACCTGCTCTGGCAGGTACGCGAGATGCGCCCGCGCGGCGATCTCCGGCACTACGCCGCCATACGGCGCATGGGCGCGCTCCTGGCTCAGCACCGCCTCGGCCAGCACGCGGCCCTCGGCATCGAGCACCGCCGAGGCCGTCTCGTCGCACGAGGTCTCGATCCCCAGCACAGGGCGCATGTCCGCTCTTTCCAGCCGCTGCGCAGAGTAATAGGACGCGGGGATGTCTGCCGCCATGCCGCTGCGTGTCGGCACCCGCGGCTCGCCGCTGGCGCTGATCCAGACCCGGGAGGTCGTCGACCTGCTTCGCGCTCGCCACGCGGGGCCGGTGGAGGAAGTTGTGATCCGCACCACCGGAGACACGGTGCAGGACCGGCGGCTCGCGGAGATCGGCGGCAAGGGACTGTTCGCCAAGGAGATCCACGACGCGCTCAGCCGCGGCCGGATCGGCTGCGCGGTGCACAGCCTGAAGGACCTGGAGACCAGCCTGCCGCCGGGCATCGTGCTCGGATGCACCCTGCCGCGGGCTGACGCACGCGATGCCCTGATCCTGGCGAAGGCCGAAGCGGCGATCGACCCGGCCAACCCGTTCGCCTGCCTGCCGGCCGGCGCGGTCGTCGGCACCGCCTCGATCCGCCGACAGGCGCAGTTGCTGCACGCGCGGCCCGACATCGTCATCGCCACATTGCGCGGCAACGTGCAGACGCGGCTCAGGAAGTTGGCCGACGGCGCGTGCACCGCGTCGCTGCTCGCCCTCGCGGGGCTGATGCGGCTCGGCCTGGCGGCGCGCGCCGACGTGGTGCTCGATCCCGACCTCATGCTGCCGGCCGCGGGCCAGGGCATCATCGGCGTCACCGTCCGGCAGAACGACAGCGCGCTGCGTGAGGTGCTTGCCGGCATCGACGACCCTGGCGCAAGAGCCGCCGCCACCGCGGAGCGCGCCATGCTGCTGCGGCTGGACGGTTCCTGCCGCACGCCGATCGCCGCCTATGCCCAACTCTTGCCGCATGGCTCCCTGCATCTGACCGGCCTGGTGGCACGCGGGGATGGGTCATTCCTGTTGAAGCGCGGCCTGCACGGCGGGGTGGCCGATGCGGAGAGAATCGGCCGCGAGCTCGGCGACAGCCTGCGGACCGACAGTCCGCACGACATCTTTGACTGACGGCGGGCGCGGCATCCTGATCACCCGCCCCGAACCCGGGGCGAGCGAGACCGCCGCGCGGGTCGCGGCGCTCGGGCACCGGCCGGTGCTGGCGCCACTGCTGGCGGTCCAGAACCGGAATGTGCCGTTGCCGCCTCCCGAGCGGGTGCAGGCCATCCTGGTCACCAGCGGCAACGCCATTCCGTCGCTGCCACCGAGCTATCGCCACTTGCCGCTTCTGGCGGTCGGTGAGGCGACCGCCGCACGGGGACGCGCGGCCGGCTTTACCCAGGTGAACAGCGCCGACGGCGACGCCCGCGCACTCGCTGCGTTGGCGGTCAGAAGCTGCGACCCGCAGGCAGACCCGCTGCTGGTGGTGTCCGGCCGGGGGCAGGGCCAGGGCCTCGCCGCGGCGCTGCGCGAAGGCGGGTTTCGCGTGGTCCGCCGCACGGTCTACGCCGCTGTCCCGGTCGGCGCGCTGCCGGATGAGGCACGCCATGCGGTGCACACAGGAAGCGTCGAGGCCGTGCTGCTGTTCTCGGCGGAGACCGCGCGTCAATGCGTGCGCCTGCTGCGCGCCGCACGCCTGCGCGATGCGGCCCGCTCGATCGAGGCGCTGGCTATCAGCCAGCCGACCGCCATGGCATTAAGAGCGCTGCCCTGGCGGCGCATTCGCGTCGCCGATCGCCCCAACCAGGACGCCCTGCTGGCCATGCTGCAATGAGTGATCCGCCCGCCCTGCCCGCGCCCGAGGAGCCACCAGCCGAGGCACTTCCACCTCCCGAGCGGCCGGCACAGCGGCCGTTGCTGCCCTGGTTCACCGCCGCCGGTTTCGTGATCCTGGCGCTCGCCATCGCCTGGGTGTGGCGGCATCCGGTGGTGCAGCCCGCTGCCACCGAGCCGGTTGACTCGCTCCGCCGGCAGGTCAGCACGCTGGAGGCCCGGGTAACGCAGCTCGAGCAGCGTCCGGTGCCCCAGGCGCCCGATCTCGCCCCGCTGACCGCGCGGGTCACCGCCCTCGAGCAGCGTCCGACGCCGCAGCCCCCGCCCGCCGCACCCGCGCCCGACCTGCGCCCGCTGGAGGCGCGCCTGACGAAGCTGGAGCAGCGAGAACCCGCCGATCTGCAGCCGCTGGAGAAGCGCATCGCGGCACTGGAGGCGAACCAGCAGACCGACAGCAACCTGCCCAACCGGATCACCTCGCTGGAGAACGCCGTTCACTCGATGGAGTCCGATCTGTCGCACCGGGCGGACGCGGCCGCCGCCGCAGCGCGGCGCACCGCTCTGGTCCAGTCCGCGGCGCTGGCGCTCGCCGCGGGGCAGAAGCTGGGCGACCTCCCGGGCGCGCCACCCGCTCTGGTCCGGTTTGCCGATGCCGACCCACCCACCTTGGCCCGCCTGCGCCAGGCGTTTCCGGCCGCGGCACGTGAGGCGCTTCGAGCGGCCCGGCCATCCACCGAGGGCAAGCCGCTGGCGGCACGGCTCTGGGCACAGGCACAGGATCTGGTCACCGTCCAGCAAGGCGACAGGGTGCTGGTCGGCGATCCGGCCGCCGGGGTGCTCGAACGCGCCCGGGATGCCTTGAATGCCGGCGACCTCAGCGCAGCCACGACCGAGGTCGCCACCCTGCAAGGGGCCGCGGGCCAGGCGATGGCGAACTGGCTCGCCCAGGCACGCGCGCTGCTGGCAGCCAGGGCCGCGCTGGCGGCATGGGCCGCGCCTAGCTGATGCGTCGCGTCATCCTTGTCCTGCTGGCCGCGGCGGTGGTGCTTGCGCTCGCCTGGGGGCTCGCCAGCCTGCCCGGCACGGTCAGCGGCGACATCGGCAATATTACGTTCGCAGCGCCGACCTCCGTCGCGGCACTCGGCCTGCTGCTGCTGTTCGCCGTGCTGTACGCCCTGTTGCGGCTGCTCGGCGCGATGGTGCGTCTGCCGGCCACGCTCGGCGCCCGGCAGGCCAGGCGGCGCCGGGTTTCCGGCGACCTTGCCGTCACCCACACGCTGCTGGCCCTGGCGGCGGGCGATATCGGCGATGCGCGGCGCGAGGCCAGCCGCGCCCGGCGGCTGCTGGGCGACACCCCGGCAACGCTGCTGCTGGCGGCGGAGGCGGGGCGTATCGCCGGTCGCACGGACGAGGCCGAGGCGGCGTTCCGGACGCTGGCCGACCGGCAGGACGCCGCGTTCCTCGGGCTGCGCGGCCTGCTTCGGCAGGCGATCGAGCGGGCCGATTGGACCGAGGCAATGGCGCTCGCGCGACAGGCGGAAGCGGTGCAGCCCGGTGCGGCCTGGCTGCGGCGGGAACGGGCGCGGCTGGCAGTACATGCCGGCGAGTGGTCCGACGCGCTGGCGCTCGCCGATGCCGATGCGCCGAAGGCGGCGCTGGCGACCGCCGCGGCCGAGGCGGCCGACGACCCCGCGCAGGCGCTGCGGCTGGCCAAGCAGGCGTGGCAGGAGGACCCTTCGCTGGCGCCGGCCGCCCTCGCCTATGCCACCCGCTTGCGGACCGCTGGGCGGGAGGCGCGGGCGCAGACCGTGATCCGGCACACCTGGAGCATCGCGCCGCAGCCGGACCTCGCCGTACTCGCCCTGGCGCCGATGACCGACCGGTTGGCACGGACCCAGGCCGCGCAGCGGCTGACCGAAGCCAATCCAACCCACACCGAGAGCCGGCTGGTGCTGGCATGCACGGCGCTGGAGGCCGGACTGACCGGAGAGGCACGCCGCCACGCCGAGGCCGCCGTTGCCGCGGGGGTCAACCAGCGCCGGCTCTGGTTGTTACTGGCCGAGATCGCGGAAGCGGAGGGCGGCGATCAGCGGGAGGCGCTGCGCCGCGCCGCCACCGCCGCTCCAGACCCGGTCTGGCGCTGCGAGGCCTGCCGGATCGCCCATGCAGGTTGGCACGCCGCCTGTCCGGACTGCTTCACCGTCGGCAGCCTGCGCTGGAGCACCGCGCCGGTGGAAGGCCCGCCGACGCTTCAGGCGCGGGACGAGATGTTCCTGATCGGCAGCAGCTGATTCAGTCTAAGAACTGAACGAGGCCGCCGGTTCGCTGATCGGACGCGGGGCCGGCTCGGACCGCGTCTGATCGGTCAGCATCTCGATATGCCCGGTGATCTGCCCGCCGTCCTCCACCTGAAGCCTGCGGCAGCGCGCGGTCCCCAGGACCTTGCCGCTGGCACGGACGATCAGGCTGCCGCGGGCGGTCAAGGTGCCGTCTATAGTGCCGGCGATCTCGGCGTCCTCGACCTCGATCTCGCCCTTGAATATGCCGCCGGGCGAGATCGCCAGTTCGGTCGCGTGGATCATGCTGGCTTCGACCGTGCCTTCCACCACCAGCCGTTCCGCGTCCTGCACCGTGCCTTGCACGCTGATGCCACGGCCGACAACGAGGGTGCGGCGCTCGGACGGGTCGCGCGCCTGCGGCCGAAGCGGCGGCAGCCCGGGGCGGGCGCCGGCGGGTGGCGTGGGCTGCGGCGGCGCAGCGGTGGTGAAGGGTTGCCGGGACATAATTGGCATCTCCTGCGGCTGGGCGGGACGAAAGGGAGGCACACCGAGACCGGAATCGACCGGTCCGACAGGCTCGTCGGCCTGATCCTCGGTTGCGTCCAGCCGGGGAATGGACAAGCCGGCGGGCAATGTCGCGCCTGGTTCGGCGGACTGCGGGTCGTCTGGCCTGCGACGCTTGAAAACGGGCACGTGCGCCTCGTTGGGCTGGCGAGTGGCTGGATTCGCAATGCTCCCGCCGGGGTAACACGGTCGGTTCCGCTCGAACAACCTGCCGGCGCCGGTTATCCACAACGATCCGCATGGGCCACGAGCACCTGGTCGAGCAGGTGGACCATTGCGGCGGTGCCGAGTACCGGGATGAGTAGATTGAGCAGCGGGACATAACCCGCGAGCGCCAGGGCACAACCCTGTACCAGCACCCTTGGCCTGGCGCGGCGATACAGCATCGCCGCCGCGGCGCGCGGCATCCGGCGCATCGCCACCGCGGCGAACAGACCGCGGCCGATCGCATAGCCGCCGATCAGCCACGCGAGGACCAGGCCCGCCCCTGGCAGCAACAGCGCGGCGATCAGTGCCAGCACATTGAGCAGCAGGATACGAGCCGCGATGCCGATGCCGTCCCACAGCTGGACGGCAAGCGGCGCGCCGGCGGCTGGCGGCAGCGAGGGGTAATGGCGCCGCTCCACCGCAGCGGCGATGCGGTCGATGTAGAACGTGCTGATGATCACCGCCACCGGCAGGAACAGCCACAGCGCGAGCAGCGACGCGCCGACCCCGCCTGCCAGGTCCACGGCCAGCCCGAGCCAGCCGTGCAGGTCGAGCAGGCGATGAATCGCCCAGATGGCGGCGAGGTGCAGCGCGATGAAGCAGCCGGCGGACCAGAGCAGGCTGCGGATCAGCACGCCCAGGAAGACCGGGTCGTCGAGCTGGCCGATGGCGCGTGCGAGCGGGGCGAACAAGGCCGAAGGTCCGTTCAGGAGCCGAGGACGTCGGCCAGACGGTCCTCGATCGCGCGCGCAACCGCCCCGCGATAATGGATCGTGTCCCAGAAGTCGTCCTCGCGCCGCGTGAACCGACTGTCGACCAGGAAGTCCAGCATCCAGGTGTTGCGCCGCGTCTCGGCCAGCCGCCGATAGGCATCCTTGCAGGCATCGAGCTCGGCCGCCGCCGCCGTCCCAGGGGCCGGAATGGCACCGATGTAGCGGGGCGGGATCAAGAGGACGATCCGCGCGCCCGGATCAAGCCTCGCGAGGAACCGCCCCAGCATGGGCACGGCAGTGAAGGCAACCGACGCGGAGACCGCCGCCGGCGATGCGCCGGAGGCCGGCGACTCGGCGGATTCGGGTGCGTGCCAGACCTTGCCGCTGTCGTAGTCGTGGTAGCCATCGGCTCGTGCCGGCCGCTCCAATCCCACCAGCAGCTTCAGGCGGCGCGCCGCCGCCTCGATTGTCTTGTAGCGCATCATGTTGACCACGTAATGGAAGCGATCGGCTGAGTAGAGCCAGAACGGAAAGGGGTGGCTCGGCGTGATCGGGCGGGCGGTGCTGCACCAGGACTGATCGAGGCCGAACACGATCGCCAGGTCCGCGCTGCCCTGGTGATGGCGGCGGAAATAGTCGGCGAGCACGAGCTGTTCAACCGGCCCGGTACCCGGCACCGCGAGCGAGACTGTCTTGTGCCCGGTCAAACCGGTGAGCCGCGCCGGATCGATCAGTTGGCTGGTGGAATTGCCCACGATCGCCGTATCGATGTCCGGCCGGCGCGCCACGCTGGCAAAAGCGAGGCGCTGGCCGAAATTGGCCACCCCGTGTGCCGGCAGCACCGAGAACCGGCCGGTGTCGTACGGGTCGAGGGCGAGCAGACCCGCGGCGAGCGCGGCGCCGATGACCAGCGTGCTCGCGGCGTACCGCCACAGCAGGCGGCGCCAGCGCCGGCGCTCAGAAATGGAAATAGATGAACTCATACGCGGGTCCGTCGGCCAGCTTGAGCAAGAGAGCGAGCGTGGCAAAGGCGCCGGCGGGCGCGAGCCAGCGATACGGCCGCAGGTTGCCGACGATGCCCTGGCTGGTCGGCGCCAGGAACACGACCGCGGCAGCGATGGCAATGGTGCCCAGCCCGCGCGGCGACAGCGGACCGGCGCCTGCCGCCATCGCCACCAGCACGTTCCACGCCGCCGGCAGGCTAGGCGCGCGGAAGAACACCCAGGAGACCAGCAGGAACCCCATCAGCATCGCCCAGCCGACCGGCCTCGGGATCGGCGCGAACCAGCGGCGCCACAGCACACCCGCCGCGAGGCCCACCCCGTGCAGCACGCCCCAGACGACAAACGTCCAGCCGGCACCATGCCACAGGCCGCCCAAGGCCATGGTGATCAGCAGCGCAGCCATCTGGCACGAAAGACCGTGCCGGTTGCCGCCGAGGGGGATGTAGAGGTAGTCGCGCAGGAAGCGCGACAAGGTCATGTGCCAGCGCCGCCAGAACTCGCGCAGGCCATCGGCGCGATACGGCGCATTGAAGTTCACCGGCAGCCCGAACCCGAGCATCAGCGCAAGCCCGATCGCCATGTCGGAGTAGCCGGAGAAGTCGAAATAGATCTGCAGCGGGAACGCCAGCGCGGCGGTCCACGCCTCGCCCCGGGTCAGGGCGTGCTGGCCCGCCGCGGCAAACACCGGGTCGGCCAGCGGCGCGAGCGCATCCGCCAGCGCGATCTTCTTCGCCAGGCCGATCAGGAACAGGGCAACGCCTTGCGCCAGCCGCTCCTCCCAACCCTCGCGCAGCGGCGAAAGCCGGAACTGCGGCACGATCTCGTAATAGCGCACCAGCGGCCCGGCGAGGATCTGCGGAAACAGCGCGATATACAGGCCGTAGTCGCGCAGCGAATAGCGCGGTGCACGCCCGGCATGGAGATCCGCCAGGTAGATGATGTTGTGGAACGTGAAGAAGCTGATGCCGATGGGCAGCAGCACGGCCGGCAGATCGAACCGCCAGCCCGTCGCATCGGCGAGCGCGCCGGCGAAGAAGCCGAGATACTTGAACACCGCCAGCGACAGGAGATTGACCGTGATCGCCGCCACCAGCAGCGATCTGCGGCGAAACCGGAACCAGGCCAGGGCCGCGAGCCAGTTGAACAGGATCGAGCCCAGCAGCAACGGCTCGAACCGCCAGTCCCAGTAGCCGTAGAACGCCACCGAGGCCAGCAGCAGGAAATACAGCCGCAGCCCGTCGTGGCGGGCCAGCAGCCAGTAGATGAGCAGCACGGGGGGCAGAAAGCCCAGGACGAACGGGATGCTATTGAACAGCATCGCTGGCCGCCCGCACCGGCACGGTTGGTGTCATGCCGGAGGCTGGAACGACTGCACGATCTCGCGAAACTCGCCCCGGTCTTCGCACAGCGACGCATGGGCGGCGAGCGCCGGCCAGCGTTGCGCGTCGAACAGACCCCGATGCGCCTCGCGAGTGAAGCGCAGCGCGCAGGCGACCGCGATATCGGCATGGCCGACCGTCTCGCCGAACCAGAAAGCACTCTTGCGAGCGGCGCGCGATGTGTCGAGCGCCGTCAGCACGTCGGCGATCTGCGTCCGGCAGCGCGCGATCCACTGCTCCGACGTGGCCTGGTGCAGCGCCCGCTCATAGACCAGGCTCACCGCCTTGTCGGCCAGACCGGTTGCCAGAGCGCACACGCGCAACGCGTGCCGGCGCGCCTCCCCGCTCCGCGCGATCATGGAGCGTGCCGGACCGACGCATTCGTCCAGGTAGTCCAGGATCGCGCCGCTCTCGATCAGCGACTCGCCATTATCGAGCACCAGGATGGGCACGCGGCGCAAGGGATTGAACGGCGCGATGCTCGCGGCATCGCCGAAGGTGGACCACGGCCGATGCTCATAGGCGATGCCATAAAGCCGCAACGCGATCGCGACGCGCCGCACGAATGGCGAATCGTATTGGCCGATCAGGATCATCCGGTGCTCCGCTATGTTCGAGCCTGTGGTTCCCGCCCGCTGACGATTCCGCCTCGGACGATCACGGACTAGCTGATGGGAGGTGGCGTCCTCCGGTAGCCGTTGAATTCGAGCCCGGGAAGGGGCTCCTTGGTACCCCACCTGCCGACGAACCGCCCCAGTTGCGGCTCGAAGCGGATATGCACGATGCCGGTCCCGTCGCGGTCGTTCCAGACGAAGTCCGCCTCGCAGTCGCCGGTCTGGTGCATTTCCGTCAGCGTGCCATCGAACGGGACAAAGTCATGAATGCGGTAACGTCCCACCAGGGTGCCGTCGGCACCGGCCTGGAACGTCGTATCCATCGTCTGCAGCCCGGCGCCGTTCCACACCGGACCGCGCCAAGGGCCGACGCTGTCCGCCAGACATGCGTCGAGCGCCATCGCCGGCGGGGCGGCCGCAAGCCACACGGCAATACCAAGGCTGCGGGCGTGCATTCGGCTTCGTCCGCTTTCCTCTGCTGCGTACCACGCGCTAGCCTCTCCGCCTGCGGCAGACAGGTGAGCGGATGGAATATACCACCCTGGGCAGGACCGAACTCAAGGTCAGCGTCGCCGGCCTGGGATGCGGCGGGTTCAGCCGGCTTGGGCTGTCCACGGGCGGCACCGAGGCCAGCGCCATCGCCATCATCCATGCGGCGCTGGACCACGGCGTGAACCTGCTCGACACCGCCGCCCCGTACGACACCGAGGCGGTGGTCGGCAAGGCAATCCGCTCGGTGCCGCGCGAGCGCGTGGTGATCGCCACCAAGTCCTCGGTGATCCGCGGCGGCGAGCGCTGGTCACCCGAGCGGGTGGTGGCGAGCCTCGACAATTCGCTGCGCGAACTGGGGGTGGACTGCATCGACGTGTTCCAGCTCCACGCGGTGCCGCCGTCGGGGTACGATTATGTGCGCGACGTGATCGCGCCGGTGCTGATGCGGGAGAAGGCCAAGGGAAAGTTTCGCTTCCTGGGCATCACCGAGACCGCGCCGAACGACCTGGAGCACGAAATGCTGCTGCGCGCCGTCCCCGACGGGATGTGGGATGTGGCGATGGTGGCGTTCCACCTGATGAACCAGAATACGCGCGAGGCGGTGTTTCCCGCGACCCTGAAACATCGCGTCGGCACGCTGCTGATGTTCGCGGTGCGCGGCATCTTCGCGCGCCGCGAGCGGGTGGCGCAGGCGATGCGCGAACTGGCGGCACAGGGCATGGTGCCCGGAACGCTGGCCGACAACCCCGACCCTCTCGGATTCCTGATCCATCCCGCCGGCGCGACCAGCCTGACCGATGCGGCGTACCGCTACGTCCGGCACGAGCCCGGCGTGGACGTGGTCCTGTTCGGCACCGGCGACCAGGCGCACCTGCGCGCCAACATCCAGTCGATTCTGCGCCCGCCGCTGCCTGAGAAGGATCGCGACAGGTTGCGCGAATTGTTCGGCCATCTGCGCGGCGTAGGACTGGTTGCGCCATCACGCGCCCGCTGATGAAGCGGCAGGATGCGCGAAGCGCAATGAACTCCTTGGCGATCTTTGCGTCCTTCGCGAGCTTTGCGTTGAATCCCCGATGACAGGAGGACATGCATGAAAATTGCCCGCATCGACGACCTGCACTGCGACGCCGGCTGGCGCACATTCAGCTTCTTGAAGATCACCACCGACGATGGCCTGGTCGGCTGGTCGGAATACACCGAGGCCGACGGCAGCCGCGGCCTGACCGCGGTGATCCGTGGCCTGGCGGAGCCGCTGATCGGCCTCGATCCGCGGCCGGTGCAGCAGATCGCCTCGATGCTGTGGGTGCGCCAGGTGCAGGCGCCGGGCGGGATCAACTCGCGCGCCATCGCGGCGATCGAGAATGCACTGCTGGACATCAAGGGCAAGGCACTCGGCGTGCCGGTCTACGAACTGTTCGGCGGCCCGGTGCGCGAGCGAATCCCGGTTTACTGGTCGCATTGCGGCTCCTACCGGGTGCGCAACCACGAACTGGTCGGCGTGCCGCCGTTGCGCACCTACGACGATATCGCGGCACTCGGCGCCGAGGTGAAGCGGCGGGGCTTCAAGGCGCTGAAGACCAACATCCTGCCGTTCGACGGCGAGAAGCTGACCAATTTCGGTCCGGGCTTCGGCAGGACGCCGGGCTGGCCCGAGCTGAACATCGACAGGAAGACGCTGCAGGCGGTGCGCGATCTCCTGGGTGCCTTCCGCGCCGGCGCCGGCCCGGAAATGGGGCTGCACCTCGACGTGAACTACCACTTCAAGACCGAGGGCTACCTGCAGATCGCCAAGGCGGTCGAACCGTTCGACATGACCTGGCTGGAGATCGACACCTGGGATCCGCAGGCGCTCGCGCTGATCCGCAGCAAGGCGCCCTGCCCGATAGCGTCCTTGGAATCGGTGTGTGGACGCCGCGCGTTCCGGCCGTTCCTCGATGCCTACTCCACCGATGTGGCGATCATCGACGTGATCTGGAACGGCTTCCTGGAGTCGATCAAGATCGCCGCGATGGCCGAGGCCTACGAGGTGAACTGCGCGCCGCACAACTACTACGGCCACCTGTGCTCGGCGATCAGCGCGCATTTCTCCGCCGTGGTGCCGAATTTCCGCGTGATGGAGATCGACATCGACAGCGTCTCCTGGCGCGACGAGCTGTTCCTCAACCCGCCGCCGATCGAGAACGGCGAGCTGCTGCTGCCGAAGGGGCCGGGTTGGGGCGTGGAGGTCAACGAGGCCGCGGTACGCGACCATCCGCCGAAGTAGGGTGTCATTGCGAGGAGCGACGCGACGAAGCAAACTCGGTCACGCAGTGCGCGCACCGGATGACCGGGATTGCTTCGCTTCGCTCGCAATGACATGGGAAGGGACGCCATGACCGCGCGCTTCGACATACTTGGCATCGGCAATGCGATCGTCGATGTGGTGGCGCAGGCCGACGACACGTTCCTGTCGCGCCACGACATGCGCAAGGGCTCGATGACGCTGATCGATGCCGATGCAGCCGAGACATTGTACGCCGCGATGCCGCCCGGCCAGGAGAGCAGCGGCGGCTCGGCAGCCAACACCTGCGCGGTGGCGGCGGCACTCGGCGCGCGCGTCGCCTATCTCGGCAAGGTCGCCAACGACCAGTTGGGCACGGTGTTCCGCCACGATATGACCGCGATCGGCGTGCACTTCCCTTCGACGCCGCTGTATGGCGGCGCCTCTACCGCGCGCTGCCTGATCCTGGTCACGCCGGACGGACAGCGCACGATGCACACCTATCTGGGCGCCTGCGTCAGCTTCGGCGAGGCCGACGTGCCGGAGGCCTTGGTCGCCGACGCCACCGTGACTTACCTGGAGGGCTATCTGTTCGATCCGCCGGCCGCGCAACGGGCGTTCCGTCGCGCGGCGGCCGCGGCACACACGGCTGGGCGACAGGTGGCGCTGTCGCTGTCCGATCCGTTCTGCGTCGATCGCCATCGCGCGGCGTTCCTCGAACTGGTGAAGCAGGACATCGACATCCTGTTCGCCAACGAGGCCGAGGTGACCAGCCTGTACGAGGCGAACACGTTCGAAGCCGCGGCCGAATGCGCGCGCGCCGATGTAGCGTTGGCGGCGTTGACCCGCAGCGAGGCAGGCAGCGTCATCCTGCGCGGCCGCGAGACGGTGGAGATCGCCGCGGAGCCGACGCATGTGGTGGACACCACGGGCGCCGGCGACGCCTACGCCGCCGGGTTCCTCGCCGGCCTGACCTCGGGCAGGCCGCTGCCGGTATGCGGCCGGATCGCCTCCATCGCGGCCGCCGAGGTGATCAGCCATTTCGGTGCGCGCCCACAGGCGGATCTGATCCCGCTGACCGCCGGCATCGTCTGATACCGCGCAGCGCGCAACACCGAGACTTCGCCTTGCTTTCCCGCAAATGGACCACATATCATGGTCCATTCGCGGGAGCCTCGCCATGCCGGCAGATGACACGGAAACAGCCATCAATGTCACCGCCTTCAAGGGACAATGCCTTGCATTGATCGATGCCGTGGCTCAGGGCAAGGCACGCCGCGTGGTGCTGACACGACGTGGTCGCCCGGTCGCGGTCCTGGTCCCCTACAGTCAATCGCTGCCCGAATTGTGGGGTGCGATGCGAGGGACTGTGAAAGCCGCACGTGGCACAGATCTTACCCGACCGACGGGTGAGACCTGGAAGGCTGATGCCTGAAGTGCCGTCACCGGCGGTGCTGCTCGACACCTGTGCCGCGATATGGCTGGCCAACGGTGATCCCATGTCGACCCAGAGCCGCGCTGCGATCGCCGAGGCACAGACGGGCGCCGGCGTCTTCGTGTCTCCGATCACCGCGTGGGAAGTCGCCACGCTGGTTGCCCGCAATCGGCTGCTGATGACGCTCGCGCCCGAGGTTTGGTTCGATCGGCTGATCGACCTGCCCGGAATTCGGCTGGCCCCGATGCCGCCCAGGCTTCTGACTGCCTCCGCATTCCTGCCGGGACGTCCGCCGCGTGATCCGGCCGACCGCATTATCGCCGCCACCGCGCGGGCCCATGATCTGGCAATCGTTACTCGCGACAGCGAATTGATCCCTTATGGCCAGGCAGGCTATGTCGTGACAATCACCTGCTGACGCGACATTGCCGTCTCGACGCCGCACGTAGTTTCGGCCGATACTGCGCGGGCAAACGGTGGCCGGACTTTGCGATCTTGCCATCGATCAAGAATACCAGCGGGAGACGGCAGTAATGCGTGCAACTTTGCGGACGGCTGTGTTCGGGGCCGCCATCGCGTCGGTCATCGCTATCGCGCCGGCGCGGGCCGACGAAGCGCCCAGGCAGGGCGGCATCCTCACCTATATGATCCCGGCGGACGCACCGCCGAGTTTCGACGGCCATCGCGAAACCACCTATGCCATGGTGCACGCCACCGCGCCGTTCTACAGCGTGCTGATGCGCCTCGATCCGGAGCATCCCGAGGACGTGACGAAGTTCGTCTGCGACCTCTGCACCGAGCTGCCGCAGCCTACCGACAACGGCACGACCTATACGTTCAAGATTCGCGAGGGCGTGAAGTGGCACGACGGCTCGCCGCTCACGGCTTACGACGTCGCCGCGAGCTGGAACCACATCGTGCATCCGCCGCCCGGTTACAACAGCGCGCGCCAGAACTGGTACCAGATGGTCGATTCCATCTCCGCGCCGGATCCGACGACCGTGGTGTTCAAGCTGAAGTTCGCCACGCTCACCTTCCTGCCGGCGCTCGCCGATCCGTTTGCCTATGTCTACAAGAAGGACATCCTGGACAAGGACCCGAACTGGTATCAGCGAAACATCATGGGCAGCGGACCGTTCCGGTTTGTCAGCTACGATCTCGGCCAGTCGATCAAGGGCGAACGCAATCCCGATTACTACCGCAAAGGCCAGCCCTATCTGGATGGCTTCGTCGGCATCTTCGCCGACAAGCAGGTGGTGCGGGTCGAGGCGATCCGCGCCGATCGCGCCGCCACCGAGTTTCGCGGCCTGCCGCCCTCGGCGATCGATCAGCTCAGGAAAGAACTCGGCGACAAGATCACCATTCAGCAGAGCGACTGGAACTGCGGCAACCTGATCACCCCCAACGCCAAACGCAAGCCGTTCGACGATGTGCGCGTGCGCAAGGCGCTGCTGCTGGCGATCGACCAGTGGCACGGCGCGCCCGCCTTGGCGAAGATCGCCAACGTGCACACCGTCGGCGGCATCGTGTTCCCCGGCTCGCCGCTGGCGGCAACGAAGGAGGAGCTGCAGAAGCTGGCCGGGTTCTGGCCGGATATCGAGAAATCGCGCGCCGAGGCGAAGCGGCTCTTGAAGGAGGCGGGGCAGGAGAAACTGACGTTCGAGCTGCTGAACCGCAACGTCGATCAACCATACAAGTATGTCGGCACCTGGATCGTCGACGAGTGGAGCAAGATCGGCGTGAAGGCGACGCAAAAGGTGGTGCCGACCGGCCCCTGGTTCGAGGCGATGCGCACCGGCAACTTCGATGTGGTGGTGGAGGCCAACTGCAACGGCGTGGTCAACCCGGTGATGGACACCCAGAAATACCTGCCGAAGAAGGCGTTCGTGGAGAATTACGGCGGCTACGACGACCAGGAGCTGATCGACATCTACGACAGGATGTACCACGCGACCGATGCGGCGGAGCAACGCGTGCTGATGCGGCAGTACGAGACGCGGGTGATCGACACCATGGCCTATGAGTTTCCCATGCTGTGGTGGAACCGGCTGTTGCCCGAGCGGTCCTACATGCACGGCTGGAAAATCGGCCCGAGCCACTACGTGAACCAGGACCTGGCGAACATCTGGCTGGACAAGTAGCGGCGGCGCTTCCGGCCGCCGCCGCTGCTGCCTGGCGGGGTCAGTCGGTGTTGGTGATGTTGAACGAGCGCAGTTCGTCGC
>DATBKQ010000597.1:0-3079 GCA_036555825.1 Acetobacteraceae bacterium
TCGAACGCGGCGCTGTCCTTGAACCACCCATCGAACGCATGGTCCTGACTGCAACGGAGGTCATAATGGATCATGGCACACCTTAGATGGCCAATTCTGGCACTCCTAGCAAGACAGTGCCAAGGGTTTATGGCAACAATGTCGCTAATCAATGCTGCTGATCGTCGTGCAGCAACACGTCCAGCTCCCCGGCTCGGTCGAGGGCCACCAGATCGTCGCAACCGCCGATATGCCGGCCTCCGATGAATATCTGCGGCACGGTCGTCCTGCCGCCTGAACGCCGGATCGACTCCTGACGCGCGGCCGAGCCATGCGGCGCATCGATCTGCCTGAATGGCACGCCCTTGCTCCCCAGCAGGCTGACCGCGCGGGCGCAGTAGGGGCACCATGGCTGCGTGTAGATTTCGACCTCGGGCATTCCGGACTCCTTGCCGCTACAGCGGAATCGCCAGCAGCGTATCGATGCGCGAGCTGTCGCAGACCACGATACGTTCGGCGAACCGCAAGGCACTACCGTCATCGTGCACCCGATCGAGATAGGTGCCGGCGGCGAACAGGTCCATCCGGCCGTCGCGCATAGTACGGACCACCAGGAACGGAGTCTCGGCCGTGATATCCTCGCCCGGGCGCACGGACGGCAGGCCGATGATGTGGCGGTAGGCTTGGCGTTCGTAGATGTTCGCCTCGCGCAGCGCGGCGACGCGGTCCAGCAGCATCGCACGCGAATCGGCATAGACGATGCCGGCCGCATATCCACGCCGATGATTTTCCGCGGTGGTGATCTTGTAGAGGCAGTGCTCCAGGAACAGAAGCGGCCAGTCCTCCAGCCGATCGGCGTCGATGCAACTGGCATAGTCGGAGTTGAGCGCCGCCAGGCGCAACAGCGTCTCGGCGTCGCGCATCACAGCGCCATATGCATGCGGTACGCCTTCCAGAACCCGCGCACCGACGCCTCGGTCGCGCGTGTCTCCTGCGTCTCGGCAGCCGAACCGCCCATTTCGACCACCGACAGCTCATCGGCCGCCGCGGCTATTCCCCGCTGCACGAAGCCGCCGACTGCGCCGTCTTCCATCGAAACGTAGCCCGCCGGCCCGACCAGATTGTTCTGCTTCAATCGATGCGCACGCAGTTCCGGCGTATCGTCGGCGAAACCGAGATAGGTCCAGTTGAGGTCCGTCGCGTCGGTGCCGCGCGGCACGATCTGGCGAACCGCCAGTGCGTTGTGCACCTGCTGGAGGATGAAGCCGGGGAAGATCGACAGGATCTGCAACTGGATGTCGTCGTGGAATTCGTCGTGCATGCCGAGCAGGCTCGGATCGGCCAGGCGGAAGCCCTGCTTCTCGGAGCGCATGCCCTGATAGCTCGTGTCCTTTCCCTGCATCGGCGCCAGTGTGGCCGAGGCGTGGTGCTCGCCGGTGTCGCTGACCAGCACCCCGCCGCCCGAGCTCAGGCGGGTGATGCGGAAGGTGGCAAAGAACAGGTGCAAGAGGCTGGCGTGATACGTGTCGCGCACGTTCTCGAAGTAGAGCTTCCAGTTGTTCGGCAGCGCCTGGGTGAAACGGCCGATGATCTCCAGCCGGCGATTGCCCAGCACGCGACGGACCCGGCCCGCGATCTCGGGCCCGAGCCAGGTTTCGAACGCGGGCGCATCGGGTGAAAGCGAACCGAACACCATCCCGCAGAACGTGGTCGCACGCAGCTTGCGTGGACCGTGGCACGAGATGTCGAAGTCCGCCGGCATGCCGCCCTTGCCGTTGACGCCGCGGGCGAACGCGACGGAGCGCAGATTGCCGCGCAGATCGTAGCGCCATGAGTGATAGACACACTGGAAGTCCTTCACGCTGCCGCTGTCGTCCAGGCAGATCAGCGCGCCGCGATGGGCACAGCGATTCTCGAACGCCGCGACCTCGCCGTCCTCGGCGCGCACCACGACCACCGGCATGCGGCCGACGAAGGTTGTACGGTAGTCGCCGACATGCGGCAGTTCGGTTTCAAGGCAAAGGTAATTCCAGACCGGCCCCTCGAAGATGCGCTTCTGCTCCAGTGCGAGCACGCCGGGATCTTGATAGACCCAATAAGGAATGCGGGTGAGGCCGGCGGGCCAGCTACGGCCAACGACTGCATCCCCAACGCCTGCATGCATGTCGCGCTCCTCCTATGCTCCTCAGGCCAACCGCGGGTCCGGCACGCGGGCGGCCACCAGAACATCGACCGAAGTTGCTCCCGCGGCAAGCAACGCCCTTGCGCAAGCATTGCCGGTAGCGCCCGAGGTCATGACATCGTCGATCAGCAACACGCGCCGATCGCGGAGCGATCGTGCCCGGGACGGGCGCACGACGAATGCATCGGTTACCTCCGCAGCTCGCTCGGCCGCCGACTTGTCGCCCAGGGAAGCGGTGGCCCGGATGCGTCGCAGGGCATCCACCACGCATGGCCGCCCGGCCAGCCGGCCTAGCGCCTTCGCCAGCAGCGCAGCCTGGTTGTAGCGGCGGCTGAACAGCCGCCAGCGATGCAGCGGCACCGGCACCAGCATGTCCGCATCGCGCAACAGCGTCGCGCCGGCGCGTGCCATGTGCGGTGCCAGCACCGCGGTGAGCTCGGTACGGTCGGCGTGCTTGAACGGCAGGATCAGGCGGCGCCCCTGCGCGTCGTAGCGCAATGCCGCGCGGGCGCGCCCGAATACCGGCGGCTCATCACGACACGCGGGACATAATTGTTCGGGGCCGCCGAGCGCGGCGCTGCCGAACGGAACGCCGCAGCGCGCGCAGAACGGATCGCTGATGAACCCGGTCTGCCGGAAACAGTCGGCGCAGAGCAGACCCTGGCGGTCCACCTCGGCACCGCAGATCGCGCAGCGCGGCGGCAGCAGCACATCGAACAGCGCGCGGGCCGCGCAGGCTAGCGCGTGATGACCGGACGCGGAACCGCCGAAAGTCTGAATCACACGAAAAACCATGAGCTGGAGCGGGATGAGTGCACGCTCTTGCGCTCATCGCGCTCTGGTATCCGATCGTAGAGGAGCGTGAGTCGCTTGCGGCCACGCCCCGCCGCGTGAATCAGATACCTGAACAAAGGGGCG
>DATBKQ010000598.1:0-3920 GCA_036555825.1 Acetobacteraceae bacterium
GTGCGGGTTCAGCCCCGCGACAGCGAGACGCGGCTGCGCGATGCCGAACTCGCGCTGCAACGCCTGCGCCGTGGTCTCGCCGGCAGCGACGATCGCTTCCGTGGTCAGCATGGCGATCGAACTGCGCAGCGAGGCGTGCACCGTCACCGGCACCACGCGCAGTTCCGGGCTCGCCAGCATCATGATCTGCCGCCCGGTCGCGCCGGTAAGCGCCGCCAGGAATTCGGTGTGGCCCGGATAGGCAAACCCGGCGCCATACAGCGCCGCCTTGTTGATCGGATTGGTGACCATGCCGCTCGCCTCGCCGCTCAGGCAAAGCCCCGCGGCGCGCTCAATCGAGGCGATAACGGCGGGGGCGTTGGCCTTGTCCGGATGGCCAGGCCTGGGCGTCGCTGCCAACCCGACGGGAATGACCGGCAACGCGGCAGCGAATACGCCAGCGGCGGCTTCCGCTGAGGCAATCTCGACCGTAGGAACCTTGAACCGCCCCGGATCGTCCAACGCGACGAAGCACGGCCCGCCATCGTGCAAGGCGAGCCATGCGCGCTCGGTCAGCTCGCCGCCGATCCCGGCCGGATCACCCATCGTAAGGGCCAGCGGTTTCAAAGCCCCCCCTCCCCTTGCGGGTTGGGGGGAGGGGACCATGCCAACATCCGGCTAGATATGCAGCGCCCGACCGTCCACTGCCAGCGCCGCCTCCTTCACCGCCTCCTCCAGTGTCGGATGCGCATGGCACGTCCGCGCGACATCCTCGGCCGATGCACCGAACTCGATCGCCGTGGTCAGCTCCGCGATCAGCGTGCCGGCGTCCGGCCCGATGATATGCGCCCCCAGCAGCCGATCCGTGGCCTTCTCGGCAAGCAGCTTGACAAAGCCGTCGGTGTAACCCATGGCGCGCGCCCGGCCGTTGGCGGTGAACGGGAACTTGCCGGTCTTGTATGCAATGCCCGCCGCCTTCAGCTCCTCCTCGGTCTGGCCGACCGCCGCCACCTCGGGCCACGTATACACAACCCCGGGGATCGCGCCGTAGTTCACGTGGCCCGGCAGCCCCGCCAGACGTTCGGCGACCGCGACCCCCTCTTCTTCCGCCTTGTGCGCCAGCATCGGCCCGGCGATCGCGTCGCCGATCGCGTACACCCCGGGCACATTGGTCGCATAATGCGCGTCCGTCCTGATCCGGCCACGCTCGTCCAGTTCGACGCCCGCGCCGACGCCATTGGTGACTGGCCGCCGCCCGATCGACAGCAGCACGATATCCGCCTTCAGCTCTTCCGCCGCACCACCCTTCGCCGGCTCGATGCTCAGCGTCACTCCGTCATTGCCCTTGCGCGCACCCGTTACCTTCGTCCCGAGCCGGAACTTCATGCCCTGGCGCGCCAGGATGCGTTCGAACGCCTTGCAGATTTCGCCGTCCATTGTCGGCACGATGCGGTCGAGGAACTCCACCACAGTCACGCCCGCTCCAAGCCGGCGCCATACGCTGCCGAGTTCCACTCCGATATAGCCGCCGCCGATCACCACCAGATGCCCGGGCACACGGTCCAGCTCCAGCCCCCCCGTCGAGGTGACGATCTGCTTCTCGTCCACCTCGACACCAGGCAGCGGCACGCTTTCCGATCCGGTGGCGAGCACGACGTGCTTCGCGTCGTACGACGTGCCATCGACATCCACCTTGCCGGGCGCCGCAACCCGGCCGGTGCCCTTGAGCCAGGTCACCTTGTTCTTGCGAAACAGGAACTCGACGCCCTTCACATTCGCGCTCACCACCTCGGCTTTCCGCGCCTGCATGCGCGCAAGATCGAGCTTCACGCCGTCCACCATTACGCCGTGGTCCCTCAGCGCGTGCGTCGCGTGGTGGAACTCCTCGGACGATTGCAGCAACGCCTTCGAGGGAATGCAGCCGATGTTGAGACAGGTGCCGCCGAGTGTCGTGCGCTTCTCCACGCAGGCCACCTTCATGCCGAGTTGCGCCGCGCGAATGGCGCACACATAGCCGCCCGGACCGGCGCCGATGACAATAAGGTCGAAGGAATCGGACATCGGACGATCACCTTTGACTGCACCGTCATGGCCGGCCCGGTGCGCCGGCCATGACGGCGGAGCGGTTTACACCCCCAACAACAGCCGGCGCGGATCCTCGACACCTTCCTTCACCCGCACCAGGAACGACACCGCCTCTCTCCCATCCACCACGCGATGATCGTACGACAGCGCCAAGTACATCATCGGCCGGATCTCGATCTTGCCGGCCACCGCCATCGGCCGCTCCTGGATCTTGTGCATCCCCAGAATGCCCGACTGCGGCGGGTTCAGGATCGGCGTGGACATCAGCGAGCCATACACGCCGCCATTGGTGATGCTGAACGTGCCGCCGGTCAGCTCCTCCAGCTTCAGCGCGCCATCCCGCGCGCGGCGGCCGAAATCGGCGATCGCCCGTTCGATCTCGGCGAAACCCATCGCATCGGCATCGCGGATCACCGGCACCACCAGGCCGGCGGGCCCACCCACCGCGATGCCCATGTGGACGAACTTCCGGTAAACGATGTCGTCGCCGTCGATCTCGGCATTGACCGCGGGGAACTCCGTCAGGGCAGCGACGCATGACTTGACGAAGAACGACATGAAGCCAAGGCGCACCCCGTCGTACTTTTTCTCGAACGCGTCGCGGTATTCGTTGCGCAGCGCCATCACCGCGGACATGTCCACCTCGTTGAAGGTGGTCAGCATCGCGGCGGTGTTCTGCGCCTCCTTCAGCCGCGCGGCGATGGTGCGGCGCAGGCGCGTCATGCGCACGCGCTCCTCCCGCGCGTCCGCCTCGCGCGGCGGCTTCGCGACCGGCGGCGCCGGGGCCGGAGCAGGCCGGTTCAGGAACGCCAGGACATCGCCCTTGGTGATGCGCCCGTCCTTTCCGCTGCCGGCGCCGACATCGGCCGCGGCAAGCTGGTGCTCCTCGATCAGCCTGGCGGCCGCCGGCAGCGGCGCCGGCCGTGGCGGGGGACTGGCCGGCCGCGCCACCGGTCCCAGCGGACGGGGCGGCGGATGCACGCCCGCCGGAGGGTTGGCGGCGGCACGCGCCGGCGCCGGCTCCGAGGCGGGCGCCGGCTCAGGCTCAGGCTTCTTCCGCCTCGGCGGGCCGGCCGCAGCGCCGGCACCGGCTTCCAGCATGGCCAGCACCGCGCCGACTGGAACCTCGCTGCCCTCCGGCGCGGCAATCGAGGCCAGCACACCGGCAGTCGGCGCGCTGACCTCCACCGTGACCTTGTCGGTCTCCAGTTCCACCAGCGGCTCATCGGCCGCCACCGTATCGCCCTCGTGTTTCATCCAGCGCGCAACCGTGGCCGAGGTGATGCTCTCACCCAGGCTGGGCACCTTGATCTCGGTCGCCATCAGCCGATCCCGAGCGCCGCGGCGACCAGCGTCGCCTGCTCGCGCGCATGCACGCGTGCCTGGCCGGTGGCGGAACTCGCGGCGGCATCGCGCCCGGCGTATTGCGGCCGCCTCACACGCCCTTCCAGCCGCCCCAGCACCTTCTCGATCCGCCGGTCCACGAAGCACCAGGCGCCCATGTTCTCCGGCTCCTCCTGGCACCACACCACATCGGCGTTCTCGTAGGGAAGCAGCACCCGCCCCAGCGTGACCTCCGGGAATGGATAGAGCTGCTCCAACCGGATGATCGCCACGTCGTTCTCCTCGTGCGCTCGGCGCTCGGTCAGCAGGTCGTAGTAAACCTTGCCGCTGCAGATCACCACACGGCGCACCTTCTCCGGCGGCTCGATCTCGTCGATCTCGGGGATGACGAAGCGGAACCGCCCCTGGCTCATCTCCGCATACGGCGACACCGCCAGCTTGTGCCGCAGCAGCGACTTCGGCGTGAAGATCATCGCCGGCTTGCGGAAGTTGCGGCGCAACTGCCGGCGCAG
>DATBKQ010000599.1:0-2824 GCA_036555825.1 Acetobacteraceae bacterium
TCGCCCTGGGGGCTGCGTATCGAGGGCCGCCGCCAGGTCACGACGGGCCGGGCGTACCGCGATGGCCTGATCGAGGTCCAGGACGAGGGCAGCCAGTTGGTCGCGGGACTGGTGGGCGCAGGCCCGGGCTTTCGGGTTGCCGACCTGTGCGCAGGCGCCGGCGGCAAGACGCTGGCACTGGCAATGACCATGCAGAACCGCGGGCAGCTCGTGGCCTGCGATGTCGCGGCCACGCGGCTTGCGGGCGCCGCCCGACGGCTGCGCCGTGCCGGCGTCCATAACGTGGAGCAGCATCTGCTGGTACCCGGCGACAAGTGGCTGAAGCGCTGCGCGGGAACGTTCGATCGCGTGCTGGTGGATGCGCCGTGCACCGGCACCGGCACCTGGCGGCGCAATCCCGCCGCGCGGCTGCGCCTGACCGAGGCGCTCATGGCCGAATTCGTGCCGAGACAGGCGGCCATCCTGGACCAGGCCGCCCCGCTGGTGCGCGCCGGCGGGCAGCTCATTTACGCCACCTGCTCGTTGCTGCGAGAAGAGAACGAGGACCAGGTGGCCGGCTTCCTTGCTCGCCATAGCGGGTTCTCGCGCGGCGAGAGCCTGGTATTGACCCCTGCCCGCCATGGTACGGACGGGTTTTTCGCAGCCGTGCTGGCGCGGCGGTGACATTGCCACGCGGCGGCACGCGCCCTACCGTGCCCGCCATCACCCCCAGGAAAGAGGGAACGAGGGAAATGAAGGTTGGCGAAGCTGTTGCCGAAATCATGAAACGCGAAGGAATCGAGATCCTTTGCGGCTATCCCGTCAACCATCTGCTGGAATACGCCGCGTCCGCCGACATCCGGCCGATCATCGTGCGCCAGGAGCGCATCGGCCTGCACATGGCGGACGCGATCTCGCGCGTGACCTCGGGGAAGAAGATCGGCGCGTTCTGCATGCAGCACGGCCCGGGCACCGAGAACGCCTATGGCGGCATCGCGCAGGCCTACAGCGAATCCGTTCCGGTGCTGGTCATCCCGCAGGGCTACCCGCAGCGCATCGCGCATATCGATCCGAACTACAGCGCGGTGCGCGAGATGCGTGGCGTGGCCAAATCGGCCGAACCGCTGGTGGTCGCGACCGAGCTCTCCAATGTGATGCGCCGTGCGTTCTCGCGTCTGCGCAACGGCCGCGGCGGTCCTTGCATCGTCGAAATCCCCACCGACCTGTGGGGCGCGGACATCGGCGAGCTCGATTACACACCGGTCGGTCATGTGCGTACCGCGCCCGATCCGGTCGATGTGCGCAGGGCGGCGCAGGCGATCCTGGCGGCGAAGCGGCCGGTGATCTATGCCGGCACCGGCGTGCACTGGTCGCAGGCCTGGCCGCAGCTCCGCCAGTTCGCCGAACTGCTCGGCGCGCCGGTCACCACCAGCCTGGGCGGCAAGAGCGCCTTCCCCGAGAACCATCCGCTCTCGCTCGGCTCGGGCGGCAACGCGGTGCCGAAGCCGGTGCACCACTTCATCGCCAACGCCGACCTGGTCATCGGCATCGGCTGCTCGTTCACCGAGACCAACTTCGGCATCAAGTTCCCCAAGGGCAAGAAGTTCATCCACGCGACGCTCGATCCGGATCACCTGAACAAGGACGTTCCGGCGGCCGTGGGCCTGGTCAGCGACGCCTCGCTGGTGCTGGAGGCGCTCACCGGCGAGCTCGGGCAGACCATCAAGTCCAACCGCGATCCCAAGGAGGCCGTGGCCGAGATCACCAGGGTGCGCGAGGAGTGGATGGCGCAGTGGAAGCCGCTGCTCAACTCGAACGAGGCGCCGATCAGCCCGTATCGTGTGATCTGGGAACTGATGGCGGGCACCGATCCGAAGAACACCATCATCACCCACGATGCGGGCAGCCCGCGCGATCAGATCTCGCCGTTCTGGGTCTCCACCGAGCCGCTGTCCTATATCGGCTGGGGCAAGACCACGCAGCTCGGCATGGGCCTGGGCCTGGCGATGGGCGCCAAGCTGGCGAAGCCCGACAAGCTCTGCATCAACTTCTGGGGCGACGCGGCGATCGGCTTCACCGGCATGGACTTCGAGACCGCGGTGCGCGAGCGCATCCCGATCCTGTCCTGCCTGATGAACAATTTCTCCATGGCGATCGAGCTGAAGGTCATGCCGGTATCGACCGAGAAGTATCGCTCGACCGACATCTCGGGCAACTACGCCGACATGGCCAAGGCGTTCGGCGGCTACGGCGAGCGCGTGACCGATCCGGCGCAGATCAAGGCGGCGATCCAGCGCGGCATCGAGCAGACGCAGGCCGGCAAGCCGGCGCTCTTGGAGTTCATCACCGCGAAGGAGACGCGGGTTTCGAAGTTCTAGTTGGTTGTGGCGGGGCGCAGCCCCGCCACTCGTCGCCCGTCATGGCCCGCGCAGGCGGGCCATCCATGTCTTGGCGGACGATTGGAGGAAGTAAGACGTGGATGGCCGGGACGAGCCCGGCCATGACGGGTACCGAGGGAGGCCATGGCTACCGTTTCAATCCGCGACGTCCGCAAGTCGTTCGGCTCCACCGAGGTCCTGCACGGTGTCGGCGTCGAGATCGAGGATGCCGAGTTCGTCATCCTGGTCGGCCCCTCGGGCTGCGGCAAATCGACGCTGCTGCGCATGATCGCCGGGCTGGAGAACATCACCGCCGGCGAGATCGCCATCGGCGGACGCGTGGTGAACAACGTCGCGCCGAAGGAACGCGACATCGCCATGG
Source organism: Acetobacteraceae bacterium (assembly GCA_036555825.1). Lineage (GTDB taxonomy): Bacteria > Pseudomonadota > Alphaproteobacteria > Acetobacterales > Acetobacteraceae > JAMXLO01. The sequence goes on from DATBKQ010000599.1 coordinate 2,740, forward strand.
TGTTCCAGAACTACGCGCTCTATCCGCACATGACGGTGCGCGACAACATGGCGTTCTCGCTGTCGCTCGCGAAGGTGCCCAAGGC
>DATBKQ010000600.1:0-11092 GCA_036555825.1 Acetobacteraceae bacterium
GCTGCACAGGTCGTCGGCGCGCGGCATGCAGTAGTCCATGAAGCTCGCGGTCAGGAGCTGGCCGGAGTCGCGGTCGTAAACCACCTGCTCCATCAGGATCTGACCCACGCCCTGCGCCACGCCGCCGTGAATCTGACCCGCGAGGGTAAGCGGATTGATGACGGTGCCGACGTCATCGACGACAAGATAGGATTGCAGCTCGACGGCACCCGTTTCGGGGTCGATTTCCAGCTCGCAGACATGGCAGCCGTTCGGGAACGTGTTGAGCGACGGCGCGTACGTGGCGTGTTCGATCAGGCCCGGCTCCATGCCCGCGGGCAGCCGCGCCGGTTGGAACGCGGCGCGCGCCACGTCCTTCAGCGCCATGCCGCGATCGGTTCCCGCGACGGTGAACTTTCCATCGCTGAATTCGATGTCCGCTTCCGCCGCCTCCAGCAGATGTGCCGCAAGCTTTCTGCCCTTGTCGATGATTTTCTCGGCCGCCAACGTCAGCGCCGCACCACCGACCACCATCGAACGCGAGCCGTTCGAGCCCATGCCGAACGCGACGCGATCGGTATCGCCGTCGATGAACTTGACCTCGTGCGGATCGATGCCAAGCCGATCGCACAGGATCTGCTTGAACGCCGTCTCGTGTCCCTGGCCGTGCGTCTTGGTGCCCATCAGCAGAATGGCGCTGCCGCTCGGCTGGAAGCGGATTTCGGCGTACTCCGGCGTTGGTCCCGCGGCCTGCTCGATGGCGTTTGCGAAGCCGTAGCCGCGCAGCTTGCCCTGGGCCCACGATGCCTCGCGGCGGGCCGCGAAGCCGGCGCGGTCGGACGCTTCCAGTGCCAGATCCATATTCCGAGCGAACTGGCCGCAGTCGTAAAACGGGCCGAGTGCCGTCCGGTACGGCATCTTCGCCTGCGAAATGACGTTGCGCCGGCGCAGTTCGATGGGATCGATGTTCAGTTCGCGTGCCGCCGCGTCCATCGCGCGCTCGATCAGGTAGCTCGCCTCGGGGCGGCCGGCACCACGGTACGGCGCGGTCGGGCTGGTGTTGGACAGCACCGCGTCGATGGTGACGTAGGCCGCTGGAATGTCGTACACGCCAACCACGGTGCCGATCTGGCCGAATGGGGTGAGCAATTGGCGGTCGGACGCGATATAAGCACCTATGCTGGCCAGCATGTGCAGGCGCAGGCCGATGATCTTCGCGTCGGCGTCGAATGCCAGTTCGATCGTGCCGACATTGTCGCGTCCGTGCTCGTCGGCCATCAGCACTTCCGAGCGTTCGCAGCGCCATTTCACTGGACGCCCGATTTTGCGTGCCGCCCACAGCGTCAGCCGGTGCTCGACATACTGCCAGCCCTTGGCGCCGAAGCCACCGCCCACGTCGTGACACACCACGCGCACGCTGCTTTCCGGCACCTTGAACACCATGCTGGCGAGCATGTTGCGCACGCGGTGCGGGTAGTTCACGTCGGCGTACAGGGTATAGCGGTCTTCCGCCGGATCGTAGGTGCCGATCGCGCCGCGCGGTTCCATGTACTGCGCGTGGACGCGACTGATCACGTAGCGGCGTTTGACGCTATGCGCGGCCTGCGCGAACGCCGCCTCGGTCGCGGCACGGTTGCCGCGTTCCGTGGTGTGCGAGATGTTGTCCGGGTTCTCGTCCCACACGCGTGGCGAACCGGGCTCCGCCGCGGCGGCGACCGAGGTGACCGACGGCAGCGGGTCGTAGTCCACGACGACGAGTTCCGCCGCGTCCTTTGCCTGCGCCAGTGTCTCGGCGACCACCATCGCCACCGGATCGCCCACATAGCGCGCACGATCCACCACGAGCGCGGGACGCTGCGGCGCGAACATCGGCGAACCGTCGCGCTTCTTGCGCGGCATTGCCGCCTTGGGCATGGCGATGCCGTCGTTGGCGTAGTCGGTGCCGGCCAGCACCGCGACCACGCCGGGGGCGCGCGAGGCCGCGCCGGTGTCGATCGAACGGATGCGCGCATGCGCGTGCGGCGAGCGCACAAACACGCACCAGGTCTGCCGATGCAGCGTCTGGTCGTCCTGATAGCGCCCCTTGCCGGTGAGCAGCCGCACGTCCTCCAGCCGCCGGATCGGCTGGCCGATGCCGAATTTGGTCGGGGCGGTGGTGTCGAAGGCGTCGTTCATTGCGGCAAGACCCTCATCCGGCTCGCTGTGCTCGCCGACCTCTCCCGCAAGCGGGCGAGGTGATACGTTATTCGAACCGGCACGAAATCGAGCCCAGCGGCCCATAATCGATATGGAACTGGTCGCCGGCGCGCGCCTCCACCACGCCGGTGAACGAGCCGCTGAGCACGAACTGTCCCGGCTCCAGCGCCACATCGAACGGCGCCAGCTTGTTCGCCAGCCACGCGATCCCGTTCGCCGGGTGGTTCAGCACCGCGGCGGCGACGCCCGATTCCTCGATGATGCCGTTGCGATAGCAGAGCACCGCGACCCAGCGCAGATCCACTTCCATCGGCCTGATCGGCCGGCCGCCGACAACGACCGCCGCGTTGCCGGCGTTGTCGGCAATGCTGTCCAGCACGCAGCGCGGCTGGTTTGTATCCGGATCGACGCGATGCGTGCGGCCATCGACGATCTCCGCCGCCGGCACCACATAATCGGTAGCGCTCAGCGCATCGAAGATCGTGCAGTCCGGCCCTTTCAGGCGCTTGCCGATGACGAAACCCAGCTCGCACTCCAGGCGCGGCTGGATGAACCGGCGCATCGGGATCTGCGCGCCGTCCTGGTAGAACATGTCCTCCATCAGCGCGCCATAGTCCGGCTCGGTGATGTTGGCCTGGCGCTGCATCGCCCGCGAGGTCAGGCCGATCTTGTGGCCCTTCAGCCGATTGCCTTCGGCCAGCTTGATCTCGACCCACTTGCGCTGCACTGCGTAGGCATCCTCGGTGGTGAAACCGGGATACACCACGCTGGGCGGGCGCATGCGCTCCCGCTGCCGTTCGGCCGTGTGATAGCCGCGGGCGATCTGCTCGATCGTGCGCGCGTCCAGCATGTCAGGAGAGCACGGCGATGAAGTCGGCCTGCACCAGCGCGCGGCTGTCGGCCGGCAGCGGCTGGGTGTGCCGCGCCGGCCGAGCGTTGGGATCGGGGAACATCTTCACCCACTCGTCGTTCAGCGCGGCACGCTGCTTCGCTGGGTCCTTCACCCAGAACGTCACCTTGATGATGTCATCGACCGTCCCGCCGGCCGCCTCGATGTCGTGGCGGATGTAGCCGAACACGTTGGCGACCTGCTGTTCGAGGCTCGGGGGCAGTTCGCGCGTGCCTGGGTTGGACCCGCCGATCACGCTGGACATGACGATGTTGCCGATCCGGCTGGCGTTCGGGATCGGGTTCTCGTGCCGCGCACGCGACCCGTTGATGCTCTGACGCTTCGCCATGACGGACCTCAGGCGGTCACGGGTTGCTTGAACACAGGCACGCCTTCCGCCCGGTCCTGCAACGCCTCGGCGCCTTCCGTCGGCAACTGCACCGCGAAGTTCAGCGCGCCGTCGATGTCGCCCTCCCACACCTCGCGTGGCAGCTCGTACAGCAGCTCGACCCCGTAGCCGTTCGGGTCGTTGATGTACAGGCTGTGCGTCATGCCGTGTTCGACGCGGCGGTTGAACTTCACCCCGCGCTCTTGCAGGTAGGCAAGGTGCTGCAGCCAGGCTTCGCGGTTCGGCAGCGCGATGGCGATGTGGCTGATCGCGCACATCATGCCGTTCATCGACCATTCGGCGGGCGGCGGCGGCAGGTTGGGATTCTCGATCAGCGCGAGGTCGTGGTGGCTCATGGCGCCGTCGCCATGGTCGCCGCTGTAAAAGCGCATCTTCGGCGGGTTCGGCCGCTGCGGTGTGGCGTGCAGCTCGCCGACCTGCTTGAAGCCGACGATCTCGGTCCAGAACCGGTGCGACTCTTCCATGTCTCGGACGTTCAGCACCAGGTGGTTGAGGCCGATCGGGGTTACCGGGCCAGTTGCCATGTCTGCGTTTCCTTCGCATTGGGTGATAGTGGGAGTATAGCGCCGACGGTTTCGGCCGTCACGGCCAGGGGGACCAACGGGAGGGCGCCATGCAGTACAGCCGCGATCGTATCGTGACCAGCCATGCCGGCAGCCTGCCGCGGCCTGATCCGCTGATCGCGGCGAACCAGGCGCGCCAGTCCGGCGGGATCGATGAGGCACAGTTCCAGGCGCAACTGCAGGCTGCGGTGGCGGACGTGGTGCGGCGTCAAAAGCAGGCCGGCGTCGATGTGCCCGGCGACGGTGAATACGGCAAGTCGATGGGGCACCGCGTCAACTACGGCGCGTGGTGGCACTATTCGTTCAGCCGGCTTGGCGGGCTGGATCCGAGTGGTCCCGGCCTTTACGACATGCCGGCGCGCCGCTCACAGCCCGGGCGGGTGGTGCTGACCAGCTTCGCCGACCGGCGCGACCGTCAGCGCTTCGCGGCCGCCTATGCCGATCCGGAATCCGGCATCACCACCGGTCCACGCGCCAGTCATTGGCCGGTCTGCATCGGCCCGATAACCTATATCGGCCAGGATGCGATCGCCCGCGACATCGCCAACTTCAAGGCCGGCCTCGCCGCGTGCGGGGTGACCGAAGGGTTCATGACCGCGATCGCGCCCGGCAGCGCCTCGCGCATTGCAAATCGATACTACAAGACCGACGAAGAGTTCCTGTTCGCCTGCGCCGCGGCGATGCGGGAAGAATACAAGGCGATCATCGACGCCGGGCTGGTGCTGCAGCTCGATGACCCATCGATCGCGGAGAACTGGGATCAGATCAACCCGGAACCCACGGTCGAGGAATACAAGAAATTCACCATGCTGCGCGTCGAGGCGCTGAACGAGGCGATCAAGGGATTGCCACAGGACCGCATCCGCTTTCACCTGTGCTGGGGAAGCTGGCACGGACCGCATACCACCGACATCGCCATGAAGGACATCGTCGACGTGATGCTGGCGATCAATGCCGGTGCCTATTCGTTCGAGGCAGGCAACGTGCGCCATGAGCACGAATACCAGATATGGCGGGATGTGAAGCTGCCGGACGGCAAGCTGATGCTGCCGGGTGTGGTCAGCCACGCTACCAACGTGGTGGAGCATCCCGAACTGGTGGCCGAACGCGTCGTGCGGTTCGCGAGCCTGGTCGGCCGCGAGCGGGTGATCGCCTCCACCGACTGCGGGCTCGGCGGCCGCGTTCACGCCGACATCGCCTGGGCGAAGCTGGAGGCGCTTGCCCAGGGCGCGGCGCTGGCCAGCCGGGAGCTGTGGCGGTGACTACCGCTTCTCGATGACCTCCATCTGCGCGCCATCGGGGCACTCGACGAACGCGACATGCCGCCCGTTGTTGGGCGGGAGCTCCTCCAGGATCCGCACGCCGTTGCGGCGAAGCTGCGCCAAGGTGCCCGCGTAGTCGTCGGTTTCCATCGCCATGTGCTCGATGCCGTAGTGTTGCTCGTGGTTCTGCACCGAGATCAGGGTGGTGATGTTGAGCTGCAGGCCATGCAGATCGACCTGGACGCCTCGGCCGGGAATGTCGGCCTTCATCCTGGCGCCGAAATTGTCGATGTAGAACTGCGCCGTCTTCAGCGGATCGGGCGTCTTCAGGTGCACATGCTGAACGGTGAATGCCATGGCTCGTTCTCCCTCGGTTGACAGCGATTTGCCTGGGTGAAGATAGTCCCCGGTCAATTATTCCTGAAATTGACAAAGGTCGGGGAAGATGTCGATGGGTCTTGCGAGCCGGTGTGCGTGGTTGGCGTCTCTGTCCTGGCTCGCGGTCTCGGTCTGGTATCCGGTGGCGGCCCAGACGCAGAAGGGAACGCTGTTGTTCGCGGTCGAATCGCTCAGCGCCCAGACCATGGACCCGATCCTGGAGGCAAGGCCAGGCAACGCCATCTATCAAGCGCCGATGTATGATTCGCTGGTCGGCTTCAACCTGGAGAAGGGCGGGATCGGCCCCGGGGTCGCGGAAACCTGGGAACTGTCCCAGGACGGGCTGGCCTGGACATTCCATCTCCGCCCGGGACAGAAGTTCCACAACGGCGATCCGCTGACCGCGAGGGACGTGAAGTTCAGCCTGATGCGGCAGATGGCACCGAACTCCACCGCCGCGGCGGCGGCGACGATGCGCCGGACCATCAAGGGCATCGACGTGGTGGATGACCTGACGCTGCGCGTCGACACCAACACGCCGCAGATCGGACTGCCGGCCTCGCTCAGCCGGGCGGTGGCGCCGGAAGGTGCGGTGATGCCGAAGGCGTATATCGAGAAGGTCGGCGAAGAGGAATTCCGCCGCAAGCCGATCGGCAGCGGCCCATGGCGTTTCGTGCGCAGCGTGCCAGGCGATCGGATCGAATTCGAGGCGGTCGATTACCCGCACTGGCGTGGCACGCCGCACTTCAAGAATCTGCAGATCCTGCTGGTGCCAGAGGAGAGCACGCGCATGGCGATGGTGCGGACAGGCGAGGTGGCGATCGCCTCGATCGGCCCCGACACCATGCTGAGCGCGTCGCGCAGCGGGCTGGAGGTGCTGTCGGTGCCGGGCACCATGCAGGCGCTGTATCAGTTCTGGGGCAGTTATCGGCCGGAGTTCAAGAACAGCCCGATCGCCAACCCTCGCGTGCGCCAGGCCCTGTCGCTGGCGATCGACCGGCAGGCGATCATCGATCAGGTTATGAACGGGCTGGCCAGCATGCCGTACCCGTTCGCGACGTTCGGCTATACTGAGTATTTCAGCGCCGGCCGCTGGCGAGAGTGGGCGAAGGACTCTTACCGTTACGACCCGGCGGCGGCGAAGAAGATGCTGGCCGACGCGGGGTATCCCAACGGCTTCGACCTGAACTTCGCGAATACCGCGCTGCCGGGAACGCAGTTCATGGTGGACATCGGCACCGCGGTCGCCGACATGTGGACCAAGATCGGCGTGCGGGTGAAGCTCACGAACTACGAGTGGGGTTCGTTCGCACCGCTGGCACTGGGAGACCAGGCGAAGCTGGCCGGCGGCGCTTCGATGTACCGCACCGTCGGACGCCCGGACGTGCCGTGGCGCTACAATGGAGCGTTCGAGGCGGAAAGCGATCAGCACCTGATCGGCGACAAGACCACCTGCGACGAGACCTGCACCGAGTACCAGAAGGTCGTGCGGCAGTTGCTGGCCGAGCGCGATCCGGCGAAGCGCACCGCCCTGACCGACCGCATGGTGGAACTGATAGCCGATACCTGGGTCGCGGTGCCGATCATCGAGGGCATGGGCTATTACGCGATCAACAAGAAGCTGGTCGGACAGTTTGCCGCCATTCCGGGTCGGCACGAACTCGGCGATGTGTTCGAGCGTATTCCGCGGCCCGAAGAGAAGCCCTGGAAGAAGTGAAGCGCTACCTGTTCAGCCGCCTGCTGCAGGGCATCGTGGTGCTGTTCCTGGTGGCGACCATCGTATTCTTCCTGGGCCGGCTGACCGGCAACCCGGTCGATCTGATGTTGCCGGAGGGCGCCACACCCGAAGACCGCCTGACCATGATCAGGGCGCTGGGGCTGGATGGATCGATCGTGCACCAGTTCCTGATCTTCATCGGCAACGCGCTGCATGGCGATCTCGGCACCTCGATCCGCATGCGCGAGCCGACGGTGGACGTGTTCTTCTCCCGCCTGCCGAACACGCTGGCGATCATCCCGTGGGCGATCCTGCTGGCGATGGCGGTGGGCATACCGCTTGGCGTGCTGGCGGCGCTCAATCGCGGCAACATGGTCGATCGTGCGGCCGGCACCATCGCGGTGCTGGGCATTGCCACGCCGAGCTTCTGGCTGGGCGTGGTGCTGATCTTCGTGTTCAGCGTGCAACTCGGCTGGCTGCCCTCGGGGCGGATGGGCGGGCCGGCGCATTACGTGCTGCCGGTGGTCACACTCGGCAGCTTCCTGATCGCCGGATTCATGCGGCTGGTGCGGTCCAGCATGCTGGACGTGATGGGCAGCGAGTTCGTCAAGCTGGCGCGCATCAAGGGCCTGAGCGAGGTCGTGGTGATCTGGAAGCATTGCCTGCGCAATGCGCTGATCCCGGTGCTGACCTTGTGGGGCGTGTTCGTCGGCAACCTGATCACCGGCGCGATCGTGACAGAGACCGTGTTCGCCTGGCCGGGCATCGGCCGGTTGACCTACGAGGCGGTGATCTACCGCGACTTTCCCCTGCTGCAGGCCATCATCATCCTGAAGGCGACGCTGATCCTGTCGATCAACCTGGGGGTTGATGTGCTCTACGCCTACGTCGATCCGCGCATCAGGCTGGCATGACGGCGGATGCGCAAGGCACCCTGGATCCCGATCGTCATCATCACGACCATAGCCAGCATGGCGCTGTTCGCACCGCTGCTCGCGCCGTACTCGCCGATCGACCAGGCCTTGCGCGAGAAGCTGATTCCGCCGTTCTGGGTCGAGGGCGGCAGCATGGCCCACATCCTGGGCACCGACGCGTTCGGCCGCGATGTGCTCAGCCGGCTGATCTACGGCGCTCGAGTCAGCCTGCTGGTGGCGCTGCTCGCGCTCACCGCCGGCGGCGGCATCGGCCTGGCGATCGGCATCGTCGCCGGCTACACCGGCGGCGCGCTCGATAACCTGCTGATGCGCCTGGTCGATGCGGCCTTCACCTTCCCTGCCATTCTGTTTGCCCTGCTGTTGGCGGTCACCATGGGGCAGGGGCTCGGCACATTGGTGATCGCCATCAGCCTGTTGTTGTGGGCGAGTTTCGCGCGGGTGATCCGCGGCGAGGTGCTGATGCTGCGGCAGCGCGACTTCGTCGCCCTGGCGAAGGTGCGCGGCTGTTCGTCGCTGCGCATCATGCTGACGCACATCCTGCCGAATGTGCTGAACACCTTTATGGTACTGGTCACGCTCAATATCGGCGTGGTGATCATCGCCGAGGCCTCGCTGAGCTTTCTGGGCGCGGGGATTCCACCGCCGACCCCGACCTGGGGACTGATGGTCTCGGAGGGCCGCGGCCGCATCGCCGATGCCTGGTGGATCGCGCTGATCCCTGGCATCGCCATCACCCTGCTGGTGCTGTCGGTCAACCTGTTCGGTGACTGGCTGCGCGACCGGCTGGATCCGCAGCTTCGCCAGCTATGACCGATGTGGTCCTCGAGGTCCGGGACCTCCACACGCATTTCTTCCTTCGGCGTGGCGTGCTCAGAGCCGTCGATGGCGTCAGCTTCGCGCTGCGTCGCGGCGAGGTGCTGGGCCTGGTCGGCGAGTCGGGTTGCGGCAAGAGCGTGACCGCTCTCTCCATCATGCGGCTGCTGCCCAAGGACGTTGCACGCACCGTACGCGGCGAAGTCCTGCTGGGCGGCGACGATCTGCTGCAAAGGACCCCGCGCGAGATGCGCGAGGTTCGCGGCCGCCGCATGTCCATGGTGCTGCAGGACCCGCAGACATCGCTGAACCCGGTGTTCAGCATCGGTGAGCAGCTCCGGGAGGCGCTTGCCCGCCGCATACGCGCGCCGAAGCGCGATGTGCTGCGCGAAGCGGTCGCGGCACTGCGTCGCGTGGACATCGCCGCGCCGGAACAGCGCATCGCGCAATATCCGCATCAACTGAGCGGCGGGATGAAGCAGCGAGTCGTCGGCGCCATCGCGGTCACCGGGCACCCCGACGTGCTGATCGCCGACGAACCGACCACGGCGCTCGATGTCACGATCCAGTTGCAGTACCTCAAGCTGCTGAAACGTCTGCAACAGGAGAGCGGCATGGCGATCCTGTTCATCACACACGACTTCGGCGTGGTGGCACGCATGTGCGACCGGGTCGCCGTAATGTACGCCGGCCGCATTGTCGAATGCGGGCCGGTGCGCGACGTGTTCGAACGGCCCTCGCATCCATATACCCAGGCGCTGATTGCGTCGGTGCCGCAGCTCTCCGGCGCGATCGGGCGGCTCGCCACCATCGAAGGCCAGCCGCCATCGCTGCTCGATCCGCCGACCGGCTGCCGCTTCGCGCCGCGCTGCGCTTATGCGGACCAACGGTGCCGTGCCATCTATCCGGCGCAGTTCACCGTCGGCGCAGGACACACCGCGGATTGCTGGAGGGTCGCGTCCGGATGAGTGGCTCGCCGCTGCTTCGCGTCGAGAACCTGCGCAAGCACTATCCCTTCACTCGCGGCGTGCTGCTGGCGAGGAGCGTCGGCGAGGTGAAGGCGGTCGACGACATATCCTTTACCATCGGGTCCGGGAAGACCCTCGGCCTGGTCGGCGAGTCCGGCTGCGGCAAGACCACAACATCGAAGCTCATATTGAATCTGGAGCAGCCAACGGGCGGGCGGGTCCTGCTGGAGGGTCAACCGGTCCACGGGCTGCGCGGCACAGAGCTCCGCCAGTATCGCGCGCAGGTTCAGGCGGTGTTCCAGGACCCGTGGTCGTCGCTCAACCCGCGCATGACCGCGGGCCGAGTCATTGCCGAATCGCTGATCGTTACCGGCTGGGGCGACCGTGCGCAGGTCCGCGAGCGTGTCCGCGCGCTGCTGGCGCATGTCGGTCTGCGCCCCGAGCATGCAACGCAGTACCCGCACGAATTCAGCGGCGGCCAGCGGCAGCGCATCGCCTTGGCCGGCGCTCTGGCATCGAGGCCACGCCTGATCGTGCTCGACGAACCGGTCTCGGCGCTGGACGTATCGATCCGCGCGCAGATGATGAACCTGCTGAAAGACGTGCAGGCGCAGGACAATGTCGCCTACCTGCTGGTGGCACACGACCTAGCGACGGTCCGTTACATGGCCGACGATATTGCCGTGATGTACCTGGGCAGGATCGTCGAACATGCGCCGACCCGATCGTTGTTCGAGCATGTCCGGCATCCGTACACGAAGTCGCTGCTGTCCGCGGTGCTTCCGCCGCGGCCGGATCGCACAGGCGATGAAATCGTGTTGCGCGGCGAAATTCCGTCGCCACTCGATCCGCCGCACGGCTGCCGGTTCCACACGCGCTGTCCTTTCGCCATGCGCCGGTGTAGCCATGAGGAACCGGTTCTGCGCGAAGCCGCGCCGGGCCACTCGGTCGCATGCCATCTGGAGGTCTCGACATGACTGAAC
>DATBKQ010000601.1:0-13700 GCA_036555825.1 Acetobacteraceae bacterium
GTGTCCAGCATGTACTCCAGCACTACAGCGCCTCGCGCTGTTCCAGGGCGGGCTGTGCGCGCTCGGTCAGGAAGTCGTCCGAGACCGGCGCCGCCCGATCGAAGAAGTCGTCCCACCGCCGTCCCCGCGGAATGATGAGACGGCTATGGCCGAGGCTTACGATGTCGACCTGCTCTACGTCGGGGGGAAAGGCGACCGGCTTGGGCAGCCGAACGGCTTGGGTCCGGTGCGTCATGAACAGGGTGGATCGGCTCATGGTTCGGCTCCTGGGATATACCGGAAGTATGTACGTCGCGGTCGGCGAGATGCAAGGGAGCGGGCCGATACCGTCTCGCCCACCGCCCAGGCGATGCTATAAACCGTGGCGATGAAACCGCGCTGCAGCCACCTGCGATTCGCCTTGGCACTCCTGCTTCCCGTGCTCGCCGGCTGCGGCGGCTCGAAGGAAGACCAGGCCGCGAGCAACCGGCCGGTCGCGCCGGTCGAGGATCTTTACAACAACGGCATCGATGCGCTGAACGCGCAGCGCTACGAGACAGCCACGGATCAGTTCAACCTGGTGGAGCAGAACTATCCCTATTCGAGCTGGGCGGTGAACGCGCAGCTCATGCAGGGTTATACGCAGTACCTGCGCAACCACTACACCGACGCGATCGCCACGCTGGACCGTTTCATCCAACTCCACCCGGCGCATCGCGACGTCGCCTATGCCTACTATCTGCGCGCGCTCTGCTATTACGAGCAGATCGCCGATATCCAGCGCGACCAGCGTGGCACCGAACAGGCGATGAACGCCTTGCAGGATGTGGTGAACCGCTTCCCCGACAGCGCCTATGCGCGCGACGCCAGGCTGAAGATCGACCTATGCCGCGACCACCTGGCCGGCAAGGAAATGGAGATCGGCCGCTGGTATGAAAGCCAGCATCTCTACGAGGCGGCGATCGGCCGTTTTCAGCGCGTGGTGGACGACTACCAGACCACCAACCACGTGCCGGAGGCACTGCACCGCCTGACCGAGATCTACCTGCTGCTCGGCCTCAGGGACGAGGCAAAAAAGACGGCGGCGGTGCTTGGCTACAACTATCCTGGCAGCGTCTGGTACGAGGACAGCTACAACGACCTGTTCGACAACGGGCTGGTGCAGCAGGCCGGTCCGGTGCGTCCGCAGGATAACCGTGGCTTCTTCTCCCGCGCCTGGAACTCGATCTTCTGAACCGGAGCGGCAGAAGCGAGCCGCATGCTCACCACACTCTCCATCCGCGACGTCGTGCTGATCGAGCGGCTGGACCTGTCGTTCGGGCCCGGACTGACGGTGCTGACCGGCGAGACCGGCGCGGGCAAGTCGATCCTGCTCGACAGCCTTGGGCTGGCGTTAGGTGCGCGGGCCGATGCCGGTCTGGTACGCGCCGGCGCCAGGCAGGCCAGCGTCACCGCGGGCTTCGCGCCGCCCGCCGGGCATCCGCTGTTGGCAGTACTGGCGGAGCAAGGATTGGAGACCGAGGAGGAGATCGTGCTCCGGCGCGTGCTGGGCGGGGACGGCCGGTCGCGCGCCTTCATCAACGACCAGCCGGTAGGCGTGGGGCTGCTGCGACGCGCCGCATCGCTGCTGGTGGAAGTCCAGGGGCAGCACGAGCAGATCGGGCTGGCCGATCCGGCCAGCCATGCCGGCTTGCTCGATGCGTTCGGCGTGGCGCCGCCGCTGCGTGAGGCGGCCGCAGCCGCGTGGCGGACGTGGCGCGAGGCGATCGCGAGGCTGGAGGGCGCCAAGGCGGCCATCGCGGCGGCGGAGCGCGACGAGGCGTGGCTGCGCCATGCGGTGGATGAATTGGCGGGACTGGCGCCGCAGCCCGAGGAGGAGGAGCTGCTCGCGCGCGAGCGGCAGCGGCTGCAGCAAGGCGAGCGCCGCGCCGAGGCCATCGCAGCCGCGCTGACCGAACTGGCGCCGCGCGACCGGCGCACCCCGGCTCCGGCGACGGCGTTGCGGGCCGCGGCGCGCGCCTTGCACCGCCTGGCCGCGCCGGCAGTACCCGGCGCGGCCAATCCGGCGGAACCGGCGCTGGCGGCGCTGGAACGCGCGGAGGAGGCGCTGGCCGAGGCCGAGACATTCCTGGCCCGGCTGGCCGCCGAGGCGGATGCCGATCCACGGCTGCTGGAGCAGGCGGAAGAGCGGCTGTTCGCGTTGCGCGCCGCGGCCCGAAAACACGCCGTGACGGTGGCGGAGCTTCCCTCGCTGCTGGATACGCTGAGCGCGGGTCTGGCCGCGCTGGAGACCGGCGAGGCCGAGGTGGCCGCACTCGAGCAGGCGGTGCGGGAGACGCGGGAGGCATATCGGCAGGCTGCCGCCGCGCTGGGCGCCTCCCGGCGCACCGCCGCGACCAGACTGGACCGCGCGGTGGGCAGGGAGCTGCCGCCGCTGCGGCTCGACAAGGCGCGTTTCCGGGCGGAGGTGAAGGCGCTCGACGAGGCCGACTGGGGACCGTCGGGCGCGGACGCGGTGCGTTTCCTGATCGCCACCAACCCCGGGCAGGATCCGGCGCCGCTCGGGCGGATCGCCTCGGGCGGCGAGCTGTCGCGGCTGATGCTGGCGCTGAAGGTGGTGTTGTCGTCCGGCTCGCCAGTGCCGACCCTGGTGTTCGATGAGGTCGATGCCGATGTCGGTGGCGCGACGGCCGCCGCGGTGGGCGAGCGGCTGGCCCGGGTGGCGGAGCGGGTGCAGGTGCTGGTGGTCACACACAGCCCACAGGTGGCTGCGCGAGGCGGGGCGCACCTGCGGGTTTTGAAGCAGATGGGGCGCGGCCGGAGTGCGACCCGGGTGGAGCACCTGGATGGCGCGGCGCGGCGCGAGGAAATCGCGCGTATGCTGGCCGGCGAGACGGTCACCGACGCGGCGCGCGCCGCCGCCGACGATCTGCTGAGCGCGGCGGCATGACGGCCACGCGCCATGATCCCGCCTCGCCTCGCGGGAGGGGGGCAGGGGGAGGCGGCCGTGGGGCGGCCCATCCACCCGATATCGATGACCTGACCGAACCGGAGGCAACGGCGGAACTGGAACGCCTGGCCCGCGAGATCGCCCACCACGGCCAGCTCTATTACCAGAAGGACGCGCCCGAGATCAGCGATGCGGAATACGACGCGCTGTGGCGGCGCAACGCCGCGATCGAGGCGCGCTTTCCGCACCTGATCCGCCCCGACTCGCCCTCGCACCGTGTCGGCGAGGCGCCGGAGACCGGCTTCGCCAAACTACGCCACCGGGTGCCGATGCTGTCGCTCGACAATGCGATGAGTGCCCAGGAGTTCGCGGACTTCTGCGCCCGTGCCCGGCGGTTCCTGGGCCTCGCCGCCGATGCGCCGCTGGCGTTCGTCGCCGAACCGAAGGTCGACGGCCTGTCGATCAACCTGACCTACGAGCACGGCCGGTTCGTGCGCGGCGCCACGCGGGGCGACGGCACCGAGGGCGAGGATGTCACCGCCAACCTGCGCACCATGGATTCGGTGCCCGACCGGCTGCGGGGCCACGTGCCGGCATCGATCGAGATCCGCGGCGAGGTCTTCATGACCAAGGACGACTTCCTGAAGATGAATGAGGCGCAGGCGGCCGCGGGGCAGAAGGTGTTCGCCAATCCGCGCAACGCCGCGGCCGGCAGCCTGCGCCAGCTCGATCCGCGCATCACCGCGGGCCGCCCGCTGTCGCTGTTCGCCTACGCCCAGGGCGAAGCGAGCGAACCGGTTGCCGATACTCACTGGCACTACCTGCAACGGCTGCGCGACTGGGGGTTCCGGGTGAACCCGCTGTCGCGCCTGCTGGAATCCGAGGCGGACGCCGCGGCGTTCCAGGCCGAGATGGCGCTGGAGCGCTCGCATCTCGGCTACGACATCGACGGGGTCGTCTACAAGCTGGACGACCTGGCGCTGGAGCGCCGGCTGGGTTTCGTTGGCCGCGCGCCGCGCTGGGCGATTGCCTGGAAGTTCCCAGCCGAGCAGGCAATGACGGTGCTGCGCGATATCCATGTTCAGGTAGGACGCACCGGCGCCCTGACGCCGGTGGCGCGGCTCGAGCCGGTGAATGTCGGCGGCGTGCTGGTGCAGAACGCGACGCTGCACAACGAGGACGAAATCGCCCGCAAGGACATCCGGATCGGCGACACCGTGGTGCTGCAGCGAGCCGGCGACGTGATCCCGCAGATCGTTTCCGTGGTGATCGAGCGCCGCCCGGAAGAGGCGGAGCCGTTCGTGTTCCCCGAGCTGTGTCCGGTCTGCGGCAGCCATGCGGTACGTGCGCCTGGCGAGGCGGCGCGCCGCTGCACCGGCGGACTGATCTGCGAGGCGCAGCGGGTCGAGCGGCTGATCCATTTCGTCTCGCGCCCGGCGTTCGACATCGACGGGCTGGGCGAGAAGACCATCCGCGAGTTCTATGAGGAGGGCTGGCTGCACAGCCCGGCCGACCTGTTCCGCCTGCCGGCGCGTGAGGCGGAGATCGCCGAACGCGAGGGCTGGGGCAAGGTGTCGGCGCGCAACCTGACGCGCGCGATCGAGGCGCGACGGCGCATTCCGCTCGACCGCTTCATCTATGCCCTGGGCATTCGCCGCATCGGCGCGACCAACGCGCGATTGCTGGCGCGGCACTATGGCAGTTTCCCTAACTGGCGCGCCGAGATGGTGGCGGCTGCCCAGCCCGGCTCCGAGGCCCGAGCCGGGCTCGACAGTATCGTCGGCATCGGCCCGGCGATCGCGGAGGAACTGGCCGACTTCTTCGGCGAGGCACGCAACGTTGCGCTGCTGGACGAGTTGGCGGCAGAACTGACTATCGAAGGCCGGGCGCGCGCTGAGACAGCGGACAGCGAGATCGCCGGCAAGACACTGGTGTTCACCGGCTCGCTCGAGACGATGACGCGTCCCGAGGCGAAGGCACGTGCCGAGGCGCTGGGCGCCAAGGTCACCGACAGCGTGTCGAAGAAGACCGACCTCGTGGTGGTCGGCGCCGATGCTGGTTCGAAGGCGCGCAGGGCGACAGAGCTTGGGGTGCGCACGATCAGCGAGACCGAGTGGCGGGCACTCGCCGGACTCGGATAACGATTACGTTGATGTGAGCCAACTCACTGCGGATTGGCGACAGCTCTCGCATCGTCATGCCGGATAACCGGGAGGACGAGGATGAGCCAGGCCCCGACTGCATGGGTGGCGGCGGACGCGCCTATTTACCGTCTACGCGACAGGAAACGGACCGGCTTTATGCTCGCCGTGGGGTTGGTGTGCGTCATGGCCGCGGCAGAGGTGCTGTTCCTGAACTATGTCGCGGGACCCGACAGCGTCGCCATGATGATGGCCGCGGAAGGCGTCGCGGCCACCGACTGACATCCCGTCCGCCTGCGGCCGATCAGGTCGGGCGCACGCCCGGAGTTGCTGCGGCTGGACTTCTCCGCCTAAGCTCCACCTGGAGCCACGGAATACGTGTGCCCAGGGAGGCGTTGCATTGTCCACATCGGTGCTGGCAGCGGAGGAGGCTGCGGCCCCCGAGTGCGTCGCACCGGGAGCTTCGGAAGGCCCCTCGCCGGGTGCCGCGGACACCTTTCCGAAGCTTGTCCTCCAGCTCGCAGAGCGCCGCGGCGCACACCCTGCGACGCGCGAGAAGGAATTCGGCATCTGGCAGACCTATAGTTGGAAGCAGGCGGCCGAAGCCGTTCGGACCATCGCCTGTGGCTTTGCCAGCCTCGGCATGCAACGCGGCGACAAGCTCGCCATCATCGGCGACAACAGACCGCAACTCTACTGGTCGATGCTGGCGGCGCAGTCGCTGGGGGCGGTCCCGGTGCCGGTTTATCAGGATGCCGTCGCCGACGAGATGCAGTTCGTACTCGATCACGCCGAGGCGCGGTTCGCCTTGGCCGAGAACCAGGAGCAGGTGGACAAGCTGATCGGCATGAGGGATCGGCTGCCGCATCTGCAGGTGATCATCTACAAGGATCCGCGCGGTCTGCGGCACTACCCGCGGGATCGTCTGCTTTCGCTGGACCAGGTACGGGCGCAAGGGCGTGCGTTCGACGCCGCGCATTCAGGCTTCTTCCTCGACGAGGTGGGAAGGGCGAGCGGCTGCGACGTGTCGGTGATCGTATATACGTCGGGCACCACGGGCCGGCCCAAGGGCGTCATGCTGTCGTTCGACAATCTGATCGCCGCCGCACGGTCCACCGCGGCGTTCGACCGGCTTGGCCCCGACGACGAGGTCCTGGCGTATCTACCCATGGCGTGGATCGGCGACCATCTGTTCTCCTATGCACAGGCCCTCGTGGCCGGTTTCGTCGTCAACTGCCCGGAGAGCAGCGACACGGTGATGACCGACCTGAAGGAGATCGGCCCAAGTTATTTCTTCGCGCCGCCGCGCATCTTCGAGAACATCCTCACCCAGGTGCTCATCCGCATCGAGGACGCCGGGATGCTGAAGCGCCTGATGTTCGGCGGTTTCATGCGGGTGGCGCGGCGCTGCGGGGTGGCGATGCTGGAACGCAGACGGGTCCCGCTGGTCGATCGCCTGCTCTATGCGCTGGGCGACCTGCTCATCTACGGGCCGCTGCGCAATTCGCTCGGACTTTCCCGGGTACGCGTTGCCTACACCGCGGGCGAAGCGATCGGGCCGGATATCTTTCTGTTCTTCCGTTCTCTCGGCATCAATTTGAAGCAGCTTTACGGGCAGACCGAATCGAGCGCCTATGGCTGCCTGCAGCGTGACGATGACGTGAAGCCGGACACCGCCGGCCCGCCGGCCCCCGGGGTGGAGATGCGGATCGCGGAGGACGGCGAAATCATGTATCGCAGCCCTACCGTGTTCGTTGGCTACTACAGGAACCCGGCAGCGACGGCAGCGAGCAAGACGCCCGATGGCTGGGTGCGCACCGGCGACGCCGGCGTGTTCACCGATAGCGGCCATCTGCGCGTCATCGACCGCGCCAGGGATGTCGGCCGCCTGAACGACGGCACGCTGTTCGCCCCGAAGTACCTCGAGAACAAGCTCAAGTTCTTTGCCCACATCAAGGAGGCCGTCGCGTTCGGGGATGGGCAGGAGTTTGCTGCCTGCCTGGTCAACATCGACCTGGATTCGGTCGGCAACTGGGCGGAGCGGCGAGGCATTGCCTTCACCAGTTACACCGATCTTGCCAGCCGAGACGAAGTGTATGAGCTGATCGCCGGCAACATCGCCTCGGTCAACCGCGATCTGTCCGAGGATGCGGCGCTGGCCGGCTCGCAGATCCGGCGCTTCCTGATTCTGCACAAGGAACTCGATGCCGACGATGGGGAACTGACCCGAACGCGCAAGGTGCGGCGCGGCGCCATCATGGAACGCTACGGCACCCTGATCGCCGCATTGTACTCCGATGCCACGTCGGTCCCGGTCGAGGCGACGGTCGCATTCGAGGACGGCCACACCTCGGTGATCCGCGCCGATCTGAAGATTCGCACATCGCAGACCTTTGCCCATGCGCAGCGGCGCCTGGCGGCATGAGCACGCGGCCGAGGCAGATCGGCAACCTGCTGCTGAAGGTCGATGGCATCGATCTGTCGTTTGGCGGAATACGCGCGCTGGACAGCGTCAGTTTCGAGATCCGGGAGCGGGAGATTCTGGCCATCATCGGCCCGAACGGCGCCGGAAAGAGT
Source organism: Acetobacteraceae bacterium (assembly GCA_036555825.1). GTDB lineage: Bacteria > Pseudomonadota > Alphaproteobacteria > Acetobacterales > Acetobacteraceae > JAMXLO01. The sequence continues at coordinate 7,648 of DATBKQ010000601.1, forward strand.
TCGATGCTGAACGTGATAAACGGATTCTATCGGCCGCAGGGCGGCACCATCACCTACAAGCACAAGCAACATCGTGGCATGCGGCCGCACGAGGCGGCAGCGTCCGGCATCGCGCGTACTTTCCAGAACATCGCGCTGTTCCGGCGCATGAGCACGCTCGACAACATCATGACCGGCAGGATGATCAAGATGCGCACCGGGTTGCTGGAACAGGCGATCTACTGGGGACCGGCGCAGCGGCAGGAGATCGAGCATCGCCGCGTGGTGGAGAAGGTCATCGACTTTCTGGAAATCGAGATGATCCGCAAGGTCCCGGTGGGCCGGCTGCCGTACGGCCTGCAAAAGCGGGTCGAGCTGGCTCGCGCGCTTGCCGCCGAACCGGACCTGCTGCTGCTGGACGAGCCGATGGCGGGGATGAACATCGAGGAAAAACAGGACATGTGCCGCTTCATTCTCGATGCCAACGATGAGTTCGGCACCACGATCGCGCTGATCGAGCACGACATGAGCGTGGTGATGGACATTTCCGATCGCGTGGTGGTGCTGGACTATGGCCGCAAGATCGCCGACGGCAGTCCGGAGACGGTGCGGCGCGATCCGGCGGTGATCGCCGCGTATCTGGGCGTTGCGCTCCAGTAGCACGAATCAATGAAGCGCGGTTCGCCAATTCTGTCATTGCGAAGAGCGAAGGGACGAAGCAATCTCGGGTGGTGCGCGCCTCTCGCACGAGATTGCTGCGCTCCGCTCGCAATGACACACGCGCCACCGGCTCGCGCTCCACTGATGGCGGGTACTAGCCGATGAACCTTGCCTTCATCGTCGAGGTCACGCTGGGCGGGTTGCTCGCGGGGGTGATGTATTCGCTGGTCGCGCTGGGCTTCGTGCTGATCTACAAGGCGTCCGGCGTGTTCAACTACGCGCAGGGTTCGATGGTCCTGTTCGCCGCCCTGAGCTTCGTGGGCCTGCTCGAACTCGGTCTGTCGATCTGGGTTGCCGTGCCGCTCACCATCGCGATCATGATGGCCTTGGCCTACGCGGTCGAGCGGCTGGTCCTGCGACCGCTGATCAATCAGGAGCAGATCACGCTGTTCATGGCCACCATAGGCTTATCGTTCTTTCTCGACGGGTTCGGTCAGGAGCTGTGGGGCAGCGACGTGCATACCTTGAGCATCGGCATCCCGCAGAACCCGATCTTCCTGGGCGACATCCTGATCAACCAGTTCGACCTGATCGCCGCCGCGGTGGCGGGATCGCTGGTGGCGGCACTGGCGCTGTTCTTCCAGTACACCAGGACCGGCCGGGCGCTGCGGGCGGTGGCCGACGACCACCAAGCGGCAATGTCGGTGGGCATTCCGCTGAAGTCGATCTGGGTGGTGGTATGGTCGGCGGCCGGTATCGTGGCGCTGGTTGCCGGCATCATGTGGGGCGCAAAACTCGGCGTGCAGTTCTCCGTGGCACTCGTCGCACTGAAGGCGCTGCCGGTGCTCATTCTCGGCGGCTTCACCTCCATACCGGGCGCGATTATTGGCGGGCTGATCGTGGGTGCCGGCGAGAAGCTGTCGGAGGTATTCCTCGGGCCGATGCTGGGCGGCGGTATTGAAGCATGGTTCGCCTACATGCTGGCGATGCTGGTCCTGCTGGTCCGGCCGCAAGGCCTGTTCGGCGAACGCATCATCGAGCGCGTCTGACCATGCTGTATCGCGAGGTCGGCCAGTTCAAGACCAGTTACGCCGCCGATCAGGCGATCTTTCCGATTCGCGAGGATCGGCTGGGAATGATCGCCATACTGCTGATCGCCTTCGTGGTGGTCCCGCTGACCGCCGACGAATACTGGCTGCGCACTCTGTTGACTCCCCTGCTGATCTTCGCGCTGGCGGCGATCGGGCTGAACCTGCTCACCGGCTATGCCGGCCAGGTCTCGTTGGGCACGGGCGCATTCATGGGCGTCGGCGCCTATGCGGCCTATAACATTTCGATCTGGCTGCCTTGGCTCAACATCATTGCCGTCCTGGTACTCGCGGGACTGGCCGCCGCCGCGGTGGGCATCCTGTTCGGTCTGCCATCGCTGCGCATCAAGGGCTTCTATCTCGCGGTGGCCACCCTGGCGGCACAGTTCTTTCTGTCATGGGCATTCATCCGCGTGCCGTGGGTCACCCATTACAGCGCCAACGGCATCGTGACGTTTCCCCCCGTTGTGATGTTCGGCATGCCCGTTGTCACGCCGTCCGGCCGCTACCTGTTCACGCTCTGCATCGTGGCCGTCCTGGCGCTGATCGCCAAGAACCTGGTGCGCGGCAATGCTGGGCGAGGCTGGATGGCGGTCCGCGACATGGACATCGCGGCCGAGATCATCGGTATCCGCCTGCTGCGCACCAAATTGCTCGCGTTCGCTGTCAGCTCGTTCTATTGCGGCATCGCCGGTGCCCTGGTGGCCTATGTGTTCCTGGGCTCGGTCGAGCCGGCCGCGTTCGATCTCGATCGTTCGTTCCAGATCCTGTTCATGGTCATCATCGGGGGCCTGGGCAGTATCCTCGGCTGCTTTCTCGGAGCCGCCTTCATCACGCTGCTGCCGATCTTCCTCAACCGGGTTCCAACGGCACTCGGCCTGCCACTCGGCACCGCGACGATCTCGCATATAGAGTTCATGGTGTTCGGTGCGCTGATCGTGTTCTTCCTGATCATCGAGCCGCGAGGCCTGGCCCGGCTGTGGCAGATCGCCAAGGAGAAGCTGCGTCTCTGGCCATTTCCCCATTGAACGCGCTAGTCTTAACCGTAACGACAATGACAGGGAGGAAACGATGCGACATCACCGGCTGATCATGTCCAGGCTGATAGCGGCATTGGGCGGCGCCGGAGTGGCGCTGCTCGGCCTGGCTGGGTTCGACGCGGCGGCGCAGGCGCAGAACGAGCAGTTCATCCCGGCGCTGGTCTATCGAACGGGCCCCTATGCGCCGAACGGCATTCCGTTCGCCAACGGCTATGCCGACTACCTGGCGCTGGTAAACGAGCGGGACGGCGGCATCAACGGTGTCAGGATCATCACCGAGGAATGCGAGACCGGCTACCTGACCGACCGCGGGGTCGAGTGTTACGAGCGTCTGAAGGGCAAGGGACCGACCGGTGCGGCGGCGTTCAGCCCGCTTTCCACCGGCATCACCTACGCGCTGATCGAGCGCGCCCCGGTGGACCGCATTCCGGTCGTCTCGATGGGCTACGGCCGCGCGGATTCCGCTGACGGGCGGGTCTTCCCCTGGGTGTTCCCGATCCTCGGCACCTATTGGACCCAGGCCGATACGCTGGTGCACTACGTCGCACTGCAGGAAGGCGGCTACGACAAGCTGAAGGGCAAGAAGATCGCCTTCATCTATCACGACTCGCCGTACGGCAAGGAACCGATCCCGGTATTCCAGGCGCTGTCGAAGCAGTATGGCTTCGAGCTCGAGATGTATCCGGTGACCCCGCCCGGCCTGGAGCAGAAGTCGATCTGGCTGCAGCTCGCCCGCCAGTTCCGCCCCGACTGGACGTTCATGTGGGGCTGGGGGGTGATGAACTCGACCGCGATCAAGGAGGCGGCGGCGATCGGCTATCCGCGCGATCACTTCATCGGTGTGTGGTGGTCCGGCGCGGAGCCCGATGTCCTGCCGGCGGGCGATGGCGCGATCGGCTACAAGTCGGGTGCGATGCATGCGGCGGGTCCGGTCGCGGCGGTGCACCAGGACATCTACAAATATCTATACGACAAGGGCAAGGGCGCGGCGAAGCGCGAAGAGGTCGGGCAGGTGCTGTACAATCGCGGCATGATCAACGCGGCCCTGGTGGTCGAGGCGATCCGTACCGCGCAGGGCAAGTTCGGCGACAAGCCGCTCACCGGCGAACAGGTGCGCTGGGGTCTGGAGAATCTCAACCTCGACGACAAGCGCATCAAGGAGATCGGCTTCGAAGGCCTGATCGCGCCGCTGAAGCTGTCGTGCTCGGACCACGAGGGTGCGTCGAAGGTGCGCATCCAGCAATGGGACGGCAAGAAGTGGAGTTTTGTCAGCGACTGGCTGACGCCGGACCAAAAGCTGCTGCGCCCGATGGTGGAGCAGTCGGCGGAGAAATATGCCAAGGACAAGAACATCACCCCGCGCGACTGCGCCAAGGAGAGCTGAGCGGCCGAGGACCGATCGATGATCGATCGATGATTCTGGGGCCGCTGCTCGCGGTCAACAACATCGAGGTGATCTATGATCACGTCATCCTGGTGTTGCGGGGCGTGTCGCTGTCGGTGGCCGAGGGCAGCGTGGTGGCGCTGCTCGGCGCCAACGGCGCGGGCAAGACGACGACCCTGAAGGCGATCTCCAACCTGCTGCGCGCCGAGCGCGGCGAGGTGACCAAGGGCAGCATCACGTTCGGCGGCGAGCCGATCGACCGGCTGTCGCCGCCCGACGTGGTGCGGCGTGGTGTGGTCCAGGTGATGGAGGGCCGGCATTGTTTCGGCCACCTGACGGTGGAGGAGAATCTGCTGACCGGCGCCTTCACCCGCGGCCACGACCGCGCCGGGATCGTGCGGGACCTGGAGAAGGTCTATGGGTATTTCCCGCGGCTCAGAGAGCGTCGGCGGAGCCTCGCCGGCTACATCTCGGGCGGCGAACAGCAGATGACGGCGATCGGCCGCGCCATGATGGCGCGTCCGCGCATGATCCTGCTGGATGAGCCTTCGATGGGTCTGGCGCCGCTGCTGGTCGAGGAGATCTTCGAGATCGTGCATCGGCTCAATCGCGAGACCAATGTCAGCTTCCTGCTGGCCGAACAGAACAGCAATATGGCGTTGCGGTACGCCGAATATGGTTACGTGCTGGAGAACGGCCGGGTCGTGCTGGACGGCAAGGCGGAGGATTTGCGTGAGAACGAGGACGTGAAGGAGTTCTACCTCGGTCTCGGCGGCAGCGGCCGCAGGAGCTATCGCGACGTGAAGCACTACCGCCGCCGCAAGCGCTGGCTCGCCTGATGGGGGAGGGGATGCCTGATCGGGAACACTACGACGAGCTTGAAGTGCGGTCGCCGGCGGCGCGGCGGGCCGCGGAAGCCGACGCATTGCCACGCCAGATCGCGCACGCCAAAGCGAACGCGGGGTACTATCGCGACGTGCTGGCCGACATCGACCCGGTGGCGATCACCTCGCGTGCGGCACTCGCGCGCCTGCCGGTCACACGCAAGGCCGATCTCAATGAAATCCAGGCGAAGGCTCCGCCGTTCGGCGGGCTGAACGGCCGCGATATCGGCGGGCTCGCGCATATCTACCAGTCACCCGGGCCGATCTATGAAGCCGACAGCGATCGCGCGGACCATTGGCGCTTTGCCCGGTCACTCTGGGCGGCCGGCGTGCGGCCCGGGATGGTGGTGCACAACACATTCTCCTATCACCTGACACCGGCCGGCATGATCATCGAGTCGGGCGCGCGCGCCATCGGATGCCCGGTGGTGCCCGGCGGCACCGGCAACACCGAGGCGCAGGTGCGGGCGATCGCCGACCTGCGCCCCGCGGCTTATTGCGGCACGCCGTCGTTCCTGAAGATCCTGCTGGAGAAGGGCCGCGAAGCCGGTGCCGACCTGTCTTCGCTGAAGATCGCCGTGGTCGGCGGCGAGGCGCTGCCGCCATCGCTGCGCAAGGAGATCAATGACCGCGGCGTGTTCGTGCTGCAGAACTACGGCACCGCCGATCTCGGCCTGATTGCCTACGAAACCGGCGCCATGGACGGCATGGTGGTGGACGAAGGCGTGGTGCTGGAGATCGTGCGCCCCGGCACCGGCGACCCGGTGGCGGACGGCGAGGTGGGCGAAGTGGTGGTGACGACCTTCAATCCGGTCTATCCGCTGATCCGCTTCGCCACCGGCGATCTGTCGGCGATCCTGCCGGGGCAAAGTCCGTGCGGCCGCACCAACACGCGGATCAAGGGCTGGATGGGCCGTGCCGACCAGACCACGAAGGTGAAGGGCATGTTCGTGCATCCGAGCCAGGTTGCGCAGGTGGTGGCGCGCCACCCCGAGATCCTGAGGGCGCGCCTGGAGGT
>DATBKQ010000602.1:0-1700 GCA_036555825.1 Acetobacteraceae bacterium
CTCAGACGACCTCTTCGTGCCAAGTGCGCCCGTCGCGCTCGATCAGAGCGATCGCCGCGGTCGGGCCCCAGGTGCCGGCCGGGTAGGGGCGCGGCATGTCGGGGCGGCTGCTCCAGGCTTCCAGGATCGGCTCCACCCAGCCCCAGGCCGCCTCCACCTCGTCGCGCCGCATGAACAGCGTGGCGTTGCCGCGCACGGTGTCCATCAGCAGGCGCTCATAGGCGTCCGGAAAACGCATGCCGAAGGTCTTCTCGAAACGGATGTCGAGCGCGGTCGGCGACAGGCGCATCCCGCCTGGCCCCGGGTCCTTCGTCATCATCGCCAGCCGCATGCCTTCCTCGGGCTGCAGGCGGATGATCAGCCGGTTCGGCGTCCATTCGGCGGCATCGGCCGGGAAGATCGAGAACGGCAGGGCGCGATACTGGATGACGATCTCCGATACCTTCTGCGGCAGCCGCTTTCCCGTGCGAAGATAGAACGGCACGTTGGCCCACCGCCAGGTGCGCACGTCGGCCTTGAGTGCGACGAAGGTCTCGGTTCCGCTGGCATCTGGCCCATTCAGGTCGGCGATGTAGCTCGGCACCGGCTTGCCATCGATCGCTCCGTGCGCGTACTGACCTCGCACCGTCATCGTCAGTGCCTCGTGAGGCTCGAACGGGCGCAGCGCACGCAGCACCTTCAGCTTCTCGTCGCGCACCCGGTCCGCATCCAGCGACACCGGGGGCTCCATCGCGATCAGGCACAGCAGTTGCAGCATGTGGTTCTGCACCATGTCGCGCAGCGCGCCGGAATGATCGTAGTAGCCGCCGCGGTCTTCCACGCCGACCGTCTCGGCCACGGTGATCTGCACATGGTCGATGACGTCGGCGTTCCACAGCCGCTCGAAGATCGTGTTGGCGAAGCGCAGCGCCAGCAGGTTCTGCACCGTTTCCTTGCCGAGGTAGTGGTCGATGCGGAAGATCTGGGTCTCGGCGAAGACCGCGCCGACCTGGTCGTTGATCTCGTGCGCCGAGGCGAGGTCGTGCCCGATCGGCTTCTCCAGCACGACGCGCGATGCCTCGGTGACCAGGCCGTGTGCGCCGATGTTGCGGCAGATCGGGCCGTACAGTTCCGGGGATGTCGCCAGGTAGAACACCCGTACCCGATCCGCATCGAGCATGCCGCTGAGCGTCTGCCAGTCCGCATCGGCGTCTGTGGCATCCAGCCGGACATAGCTGAGGCGACGGCAGAACCGGTCGGCGGTCTCCGCGTCCAGGTCTTCGTGCGCCACGTGCTGCCGCACCGCCTTGCTGGCGCGCTCGCGATAGGAGTCATCGGTCAGGTTGGAACGCGCGGCGGCGATGAGGTGCGAATCGGCCGGCATCTGCCCATCGCGGAACCGGTAGTAGAGCGCCGGCAGCAGCTTGCGCAGGGTCAGATCGCCGGTGGCGCCGAACACCACGCAGTCGAAAGTCGCGACGGGAATGATCTTCGGCATGGCAACCCCCTCACCCTAACCCTCTCCCGCGAGCGGGAGAGGGGACCTGGAGGGCGCCTTCAGACCACAGGCGGGGGGCCGCCGTCCATGTTGATTGCGCCGCGAGGCCGCGGCGACGCACGCGGTGGTCGCAGGGCTCTATGGATGATAGTTCGGATCAAACACAAAGGTCGCTTTCTCCTCTCCCTTCGGCGCAAGTGGCAGGCCGATCCGCGCCGCTCTT
>DATBKQ010000603.1:0-3406 GCA_036555825.1 Acetobacteraceae bacterium
CAGGCGCTGCAGGTGCCTCACGAACGGCGTACTGTTGACCTTCAGCACCGCATCGAGTCCCTTGAAGCCGTTCGCCTCGGTGGCGAAGGGAATGTCGTGGATCGCGCCATACTGCTCGAACTGCGACCACACGACCGAGGCTATGGTGACACCGAACGGGGCGGCGTCCTTCTGGCGGACGCGCCGCATCGCGGTCTCCACGTCCTGCCAGGTCGGCGGGGCGCCGAGTGTGTCCACACCGGCCTTTTCCAACACGTCGAGGTTGTACCAGGCGATCGCGGTTGATGAGTTGAAGGGCATCGATGCCAGCTTGCCGTCGGACGTGCTGTAGTAGCCGCGTACCGCGGGGATGTAGGCGTCCCCTTCGATCTGCACCCCAGTCTCCTGGGCCAGATGCCAGACCGGTTTGACCACCGGGCCGGAGGTCAGCATGGTTTCGGTGCCGACCTCGAACACCTGGGCGATATGCGGCGCCTGTCCGGCGCGGTATGCGGCGACCACGGAGGTGAGCAGGTCCTTGTAGGCACCCTTGAACAGGCCGGTCACCTCGACGCGGTCCTGGCTGGCGTTGAAGGCGCTGATCAGCTTTTCGAGCTCCTCGCCGAGCGCGGCGCTCATTGCATGCCACAGCGTGACGCGGACCTTCTCGGTGGCACGTGCGGGCGTGGCGACAGCCAGCGCCGCGGTGGCGGCCAGCACGGTGCGTCGGCGAACCGTCATGCTGTTTCTCCTCCCCGCCCGGCACTGTATGCTACGGCGATACCCGATCAAGCGAGGATACGCCATGGCCCGACTGGTTGCTGCGTTCGGTTCATCGCACAGCCCGATGCTGGCGTCTTCCGCCGAAGAGTGGCGAACCAATTTCCTGGCGCGCGACCAGGCGCGGCGGTTCGTGGATTTCGACGGCGATGACTGCGACTATGCCACACTGCTCGCGCGCGCGCCGGCCGACGCGCTGGAGCGGATCGCTCCGGAGCATCTGGCGCAGCGGCACGGCGAGGCAATGGCGGCGATGGCGCGGCTGCGCGATGATGTGGCGTCGGCGCGGCTGGACGCGCTGATCGTCGTGGGCGACGACCAGGAGGAGCTGTTTCAGCACGACAACATGCCGGCGATCGGGGTGTATTACGGCGCGACGATCCGCGGGCGGCTGCCGTACCAGAAGGAGATCGTGGAAGCAGACTATCCGTGCGATGCGGCGCTGGCGCGGCATCTGATCGCGGCGCTGCAGCGGGATGGCTTCGATCTGTCGGCGATGCGCAACCTGCGCGAGGGCCAGCGCGAAGGCCACGCGTTCTCGTTTGTGCACCGGTTCTATCTGCCGGACGGGGTGCCGATGGTGCCGCTGTTCCTCAACGCCTACTACCCGCCGAACCAGCCGTTGCCGGCGCGCTGCGTGATGCTTGGCGAGGCGGTGCGACGCGCCGTGGAGGCCTGGCCGGAAGACGCGCGGATCGGGGTGATGGCATCGGGGGGGCTGAGCCATTTCGTGGTGGACGAAGCGTTCGACGGTTCGCTGATCGAGGCATTGCGCCGGAAGGACCTGGCATTCTTTCGTGACGCACCGGTGACCAAGCTGATGTCGGGCAGTTCGGAGATGCGCAACTGGATCTGCCTGGCGGGCACCCTGGGGCCGCTCGAGATGCAATGGGCGAGTTATGTGCCGGGCTACAGGACGCCGGCGCTGAGCGGCACGGGGTTGTGCTTCGCGAGCTTTAGGTAGTGTGCGGCCGCTACGCGTCGTTCCTGCCTGCCGACGCGGTGCGGGCGCTGTTCGACACGGTAAATCCGACACCCAACTGGGAGCCGACCTGGAATATGGCGCCGACACGCGATGCGCCGGTGGTGCGGCTGCATCCTGAGACGCGGGCCCGGCATCTGGATCTGCTCCGCTGGGGACTGGTGCCGCACTGGGCGAAGGACCCGAAGTCGGTGCGCCAGCCGATCAACGCGCGCGCCGAGACGCTGGCGGCCTCGCCAATGTTTCGCGACGCGCTGGAACGGCGGCGCTGCCTGGTGCCCGCGGACGTGTTCTATGAATGGCAGGCGAGCGGAGGCGCCAAGCTGCCGTTCGCCGTCGCGCGTGCCGATGGCGATCCGATGGTGTTTGCCGGGCTATGGGAGGGCTGGCGCGGCGCCGATGGCACGGTGATGCGGAGCTTCGCCATCGTGACGACGGAAGCGAATGCGGTGCTGCAGCCGATCCACGAACGAATGCCGGTGATCCTGGAACGGATGGACTGGCCGCTCTGGCTGGGCGAGGCGGAGGGCGATGCGGCGGTGTTGCTGCGGCCATCCGCTGCCGTGTTGCGCGTGTGGCGCATCGGCACGGCGGTGAACAGCGTGCGCAACGACAACGCGGCACTGTTGGAGGCGATCTGACAGCGCCCTGGCGGAGGGAGTGTCCGCCGCGCAAGCTTGCTTCGAGTAACGAATTCAAGACGTTATGCTAATTGCAGCGCGGCCGGCCACGTAGCAGCCCACACTTTTACCCACGTTCGGCGCCCGGGCGGCTGGGCGACCGCCATGTTAACGCGGCCTCCCTGGTCCATGACTGATGATACCTGCCGGTCATGAGTGCCTGCCTGGCACTCCGGTCGTCGGCACCGTGAGGCGATACCCGATGCGCTGGAGCACCATGGGGATACCCGGGTGAATTTAGTTTGTTCCGTCTGGCAGTCGTGACGGCACCCTTGGCTCCAGGTTCACTCATGGAGTCACGGCGATGTCCCTACCTTCCCTGGACCCGCAGGGGGCGATCACGGCAACAGTAGCCAATGTCAGCCGCACAACCGGCATTTCCCGGTCGCAGATATACCGGCTCCTGGCGTGCGACAAACTGAAGGCCGTGAAGCACGGTCGAACGACACTGGTATTGATGGATAGCGTGCGCGAGTATCTGGCCAGCCTCCCGCCGGCCCAGTTCAGGGCCCCGCGGGGGTAGGCGCTGGCCGCCAATCTGGTGGCAGCCCCCGGCAGTCACCCGACGAGGACGCCTCTTGTGGGCCTAAGAGCTTGGCTGGGAACCCCTTCGCGGACCAAAATGCGATGCATACTCCAAAGCCTTCGCGCCATGCGGCTGCCGTCTGTGACTTCGAGACGAAACTGAGTCGCTGGGTTCCCTTGCACTTGTCCTATTTTGGTCCGAAGCCTCACGGCGCCAGCCGGCTGCCGAGCTGGCATTGGTGCCGTCGGAAGTCGCTCGCTCGGTAAACCCCCCGAAACCTCGCCGGGCTATCCTCACACCCATGTCCGTACCGCACCACCTGTTCGGGTCTCTCGCACTTGCCTCGCTGCTGCTCGCCAGCCCCGCTCAGGCCCAATTCGCCCCGGCCGACCGGCACGCTGTGCAACCAGCTCGGAGCGATGACAAGTCCTTAACACCCGAGGCTCAGGGACATGCCGA
>DATBKQ010000604.1:0-3102 GCA_036555825.1 Acetobacteraceae bacterium
TCGAAACCAGCAGCCGGAGCGCGATCGACCGCTTCGCGCGGATCGTGATGGACGCCGGCTTCGCATCACCCGTCCGCACCCCACGCGGCCGCGACATCCTCGCCGCCTGTGGCCAATTGCGCACGGAAAGCCGCAGGGCTCCCGCGGCGAGTTGAGGTCGAACAGGGCGGCCAGACCCGGCACCGACCACTCCCGTGTCATTGCGAGGACCCCGCCGAAGGGCGGGGACGAAGCAATCCCGGTCGAGATTGCTTCGCTGCGCTCCCTGTCGCTCCTTTGCGCGACGGAGCGTAGCCGCCAGCAACGGTCCTCTGCGATCGGATACTGGCGCATCATGGCCAGAGCCGGAATCGCCGGAGGTCTGATACCAGTTTCCATAGAGTACCACTCACCGTCATGGCCGGCGAAGGCCGGCCACCCACGTCTTTGCGGCTCGCAGCAATGAAAGCATGAATGGCGGGGTAGTGTCCGGAAAGTTCTGCAAGATCGACTGAGGCTGGGGTGGTCATGGTATGCGGGTGATGTCTGACGTCACCAACCCTGTTGCGAGGGGCACACCATGACCAAGATCCAAGGTAAGGGCGAAGTCATCGCCATCAAAGGGCTGCTGGAGCGCGATGCGGCATTCATCTGCACGCCGGTGCGGTCTGCGATCGAGGCGGCGCTGGAAGCGGAGATGACCGAGGCGCTGTGCGCGGAGAAGGGGGAACGGACGGAAGCCCGGCTCGGCTACCGCAGTGGATATTATCAACGCTCGCTGATCACTCGGGTAGGGACGCTGGAGTTGCGCGTGCCGCAGGATCGCGCTGGGCGGTTCTCGACTGAGTTGTTCGAACGCTATCAGCGATCGGAGAAGGCCTTGGTCGGGGCGCTGGCGGAGATGTATGTGCAGGGGGTCTCGACGCGGAAGGTGAAGGCGGTGACCGAGGCGTTGTGCGGTCACGGCTTTTCGGCCTCGGCGATCAGCGCCGTGAACAAGTCACTGGATGCGGCGCTGCGGGCGTTCTCCGAGCGGCGGCTGGCGGAGCCGTGTCCGTATCTGATCCTGGACGCGCGCTATGAGCGGGTACGCGAGGGTGGGGTGATCGTCAGCCAGGCGGTGCTGATCGCGGTTGCCGTGGACGGCGAAGGCCGGCGGCAGGTCCTGGCGGTGGAGCTGGCCAACCGCGAGAGCCGCTCGAGCTGGCGGGACTTCCTGCTTGGCCTGAAGCAGCGCGGCCTGTTCGGCGTGGAGTTCGTGGTCTCCGACGACCATTCTGGGCTCAAGGCGGCGATCCGCGAAGTGCTGCCGGAGGCCGTGTGGCAGCGCTGCTACGTGCACTTCCTGCGCAACGCGCTGGACTATGTGCCGCGCAAGGTCGACGACGACTGCCTGATGGAGCTGCGGTGGTTCTATGACCGGCGCGATCCGGCGGAAGTGCGACGCGATCTGGTGGCCTGGCTGGCCAAGTGGCAGGCCAAGTACCCGAAGCTGTGCGGCTGGGTGGAGGACAACATCGAGGAGACGCTGACCTACTACCGGCTGCCGCTGGCGCACCACAAGCACATGAAGTCGACCAACATGCTGGAGCGGCTGAACCAGGAGATCAAACGCCGCACGCACGTGGTGCGGATCTTCCCCAATGCCGCGAGCTGCTTGCGGCTGGTCCGCGCATTGGCGGTCGAGACGCATGAGAACTGGCTGGAGGCGATCCGTTACCTGAACATGGAGCATCTGCAGGAGCACAAGAAGCAGATGCTGCGGCAGGCGGCATGACGGTCATGGCGCCGGCCAGGCCGAGGCTGGCACCGTGCTCGCGGCCGTCAAGGACGCTGCGCGCCGGCTGCGCCGGTGGCCTGCGGCCACCCTTGGCCGCCGCTGCGCGCGGCGCCTGTCACGTCTCAGGCCAGGACGGAGAAACGCCGTTCAGCCGAACTGAGAAACATCACCGCATCCATGCGCCGTCCGTTTTGCTGAACTTGACGCACACAACTAATGGCGGGGCCAAGCCCCGCCATGACGACGTAGGTCGCCGTCAGCAGGAGTTGGTATTGGAGCCGATCAATTCCCGTGGACATACATGTAGGAACTCCCGCTCGTCGGGTCCGAACCAAAGCTGATGGTGAGTCGGCCATTGCTCAGGTCAGCAGTGGTGTAGCCGGCGAGCGTCAGCGATGCGGTCGCGCGACCAGCCGACATGGCATGCAAGGTCAAACCCGTAAAGCCCGCCGCACCCTGACTGTCCGCCCATGCAAGATTGAAGTCTTGCGGAGTAACACCCCAGATTGTCGCGGCATCGCTGCCGTGGAAATTGACCACCGTGCTCCAGATATCGTCGGCGGCTGCGCGATCATCCACGAAGAAGGTGTCGAAGCCATTGCCGCCGACCAGGAAATTGGAGCCAGTGCCGCCATCAAGGACGTTGGTTCCGCCGCGAACCGCGATCCCATCGGTGCCACTGCCGGTGTGGACGAACCAATTGTCGCTTGTGACGCTGACGTTCAGGTTGTCGGGGGTGATCTGCACAAACTCGTTCTGCAAGCCTGCAACCGGCCCGCTGTAGCTCTGTGGTGCGGTCGTCGGAGCCGTGCCGGTCGCCAGATCGGCGGCTGCGAACCCTGTCGCCGGTTGCCCATTGCGCGTGAAGGTCCCATTGAGGATGTCGTAGAACCCGTCGCCGAAGTAGATGCCCTGAACATTGTAGAGCGTATCCGCCGACCCGTTTCCGTTGACCAGGGTTGCGCTGCCACTGCTGGTCAACTGGTAGCTGACGAACCCTCCGGCTTCATAGACAGTGTTGTAGCCGCCCTCCCCGTTCAGCGTATGAGCGCCTGCCGTTGGATAGAACTGGTCGTTGCCAGCCAGCGCGGCTTGAAACAAGGGCTGAAGGTTATTGGACTCGATCCACTGTTCGGCAAGATTGGCTGAAACGTTCAGGCCGGATATGTTCCCGACCGTCGCGCCACCGATCGAAAACGTGTAGCCAGTCAATGTTCCATAGACATTGCCATCACCCGGATAGGTGAAGGACCCGGTGTAGACTCCCTTGAACGGCCCGTTTTCGATTACGATATGGTTGGCGTCGTATGCGACGAGCTGCCCGAACCAGACGCTCGCGCTCG
>DATBKQ010000605.1:0-12607 GCA_036555825.1 Acetobacteraceae bacterium
TCGCCGCTGGCACGCAGCCGAACACCGTGCTGGCGCGCGAGGACGGCCGCATCCGCCTCGACGGCAAGTACTTCGAGGCGATCGACGAGACCGGCGCGCCGGTCACCGTGGTGCGCGGCCTGGCCAAGCCCGAGGCGACACACGTGCTGATGCACCGCGCCGGCGACGGCCGTTTCATCAGCTTCTTCGGCGACCTGCATCCAAGCTTCTTCGGCAATGTCGTGAAGGCGATGGGCGGTGCCAAGCGCGGCTATCCGGTGGTATCGCGCATTCTCGCCGCCCGGGAGCCCGCACCGGTCAGTAGCGCGGATCTGATCGCACGCTGCCGGCGGGAACTGCTGCCGACCGTGCACTCGGTCAGCCGGCTCACGCCGACCATCGTCGAGGTGGTGGTGCACGCGCCGGCGCAGGCCAGGGCGTTCCGGCCGGGTCAGTTCTATCGGCTGCAGAACTACGAGATGCTCGCCCCGCGCATTGCCGAGGCGGGTGGCCCGAGCACCGTCCTGGCCATGGAAGGATTGGCCATGACCGGCGCCTGGACCGATCCGGAGCGCGGCCTGGTATCCGTGATCGTGCTGGAGATGGGCGGCAGCTCCGATATCTGCGCGCTGCTGAAGCCGGGCGAACCGGTGGTGCTGATGGGTCCTACCGGAACGCCGACCGAAATCCTGGCGGGCAAGACCGTGGCGCTGGTCGGCGGGGGCCTGGGCAACGCAGTGCTGTTCTCGATCGGTGCCGCGATGCGCGCGGCGGGATCGCGGGTGATCTACTTCGCCGGCTACAAGCAGATGCGCGACCGCTACAAGGTGGCGGAGATCGAACGCGCGGCCGATGTGATCGTGTGGTGCTGCGACGAGGCTCCCGGCTTCGCGCCGACCCGCCAGCAGGATCGCAGCTTCGTCGGCAACATCGTGCAGGGCATGGCGGCGCACGGCGCCGAGGTGGGGCTTGGCCAGGCAGACCACCTGATCGTCATCGGCTCTGACAGCATGATGCAAGCAGTCGGCGTCGCACGGCGTGGCGTGCTGGCACCGCTGCTGAAGACGGGTCACACCGCGATCGGCTCGATCAACTCGCCCATGCAGTGCATGATGAAGGAGGTTTGCGCGCAGTGCCTGCAGACGCACATCGATCCCCAGACCGGCGCGCGGACCGTGGTATTCTCTTGCTTCAATCAGGATCAGGCGCTGGATCGGGTGGACTTCTCCGCCCTGCACGAGCGGCTGGCGCAGAACGGCGTGCACGAGAAGCTGACGGCGCAGTGGATCGATCGCGCACTGCGCCGGCTGCAGGCGAGGGGCGTCGCGGCCTGACTCTCCGCCCCCTCTCCCGCGGAGCGGGGGAGGGTCGGGAAGGCGGAGCCTACGTCATTTGGCTCGCACCATCTGGCCGCGGATTTCGCCGCCCTTGTTGTCCGCGGTATGCACGTTCGCATACCACTTCCCGTCTTCGAGGTCCTTTATCTGCGCGTCGGTCAGTGTCACGGTGCCGGTTGCGGGGCTCGGCGGATTGTTGCCGATCGGTACCGCCACGCCGGCGTTCTGCCCAGGGTCCGCCGGTCCATGGAAATGCGCCGCCGTCGCGGGGCCGGTCAGGCCCATATAGGTCATCGTGTAGCTGAGCTGTTTCGTGTCGGTGTTCAGCGTGGCCAGCACGTCGCCGGTGCCGGTGGAAGTGGTCGGTGGCACCTCTGACTTGCCGTTCATCGTGGCACGGTAGTCGATCGTCGCCGCCGAGGCGGCAGACAGGCAGCCCGCGGTGAAGATCGCGGCCAGCAGTGACGTTCGGAACATGGGTCCCCCTCCAGCTTTCATCGAAGTCGCCCGAACCCGGTTCGGGACAGTCAGCTTGGTGAAAGACGCGGCGATTGTCACGGTATTCCATGCCGCGCCGAGATTCCCGAGCAGGCACAAGTCGGCGACTATCCCGCGCCTGGTCGCTCGGTCGCAACGCTGCGCATCGCCTCCTCGTGAATCGAGTACATGATCCGCCGCTTGATCGCCATGAATGTGTCCGTGGTCAGCATCTCGACGGTACGCGGCCGTGGCAGGTCGATTTCCACCATTTCCTTGATCCGGCCCGGCCGCGCGGTCATCACGTAAACCCGATCGCCGAGTAGAATCGACTCATCGATGTCGTGGGTGATGAACAGCACGGTCTTGTGCGAGCTCTGCCAGATGTCGAGCAACAGTTCCTGCATCAGCGACCGCGTCTGGGCATCCAGCGCGCCGAACGGTTCGTCCATCAGCAGGATCGCCGGGTCGTTGGCCAGCGCGCGCGCCAGCGCCACGCGCTGCATCATTCCGCCGGACAACTGCTTCGGATACAACCGCTCGAACCCGTTCAGGCCAACCTGCGCGATGAAACGCCGCGCCGTCTCGCGCCGCTGCGCCGTGGGTACACCCGCGATGCGCGGGCCGAATTCCACGTTGTCCCGCACGGTGAGCCAGGGAAACAGCGTGTAGGACTGGAACACCATGCCGCGCTCCTTGCCCGGCCCGCTGATGCGCGCGTTGTCGAGCGTGATCGAACCCTCGGTCGGTTCGATCAGCCCGGCGACAAGGCGCAGCAGGCTGGTCTTGCCGCAGCCGGACGGTCCGACAATGACGGAGAACTCCTTGTCCTCGACACCGAGCGAGATGTTCTCGAGCGCGGTGACGGGCCTGCCGGTCGGGGACTCGAATCGCAGCGCGACATTGTCGATGCGCAGTTTGGGCGGCGCCACCTATACCGCCCAGGGCAGCAACCAGTTGCGCAGCAGCTTGAACACCTGATCGGTGATCAGGCCCAGCAGGCCGATCACCATGATCCCCAGAAAGATCTGGTCGGTGAACAGCCCGCGCATCGAGTTCAGGATGAAATAGCCCAATCCCTTGTTGGCCGCGACCAGCTCGGCCACCACCAGATAGGTCCAGGCCCAGCCAAGCGTGACACGCAGCGTGTCCATCACGCCAGGCAGCGTCGCCGGTATCAGCACGCGCCAGATCACCGTCCGGCGCCCCGCGCCGAGCGTATAGGACACGTCCAGCAGGTCCTGCGAGACGCCCCGCGACACGTCGGCGATCATGATGAGCTGCTGGAAGAACGTGCCGATGAAGATCACTGAGATCTTCTCTTCGATATCGATGCCGACCCACAGGATCAACAGCGGGATCAGCGCCGACACCGGCAGGTAGCGGACGAAGTTGGTAACCGGCTCCAGTGCCGCCTCGGCGATCTTGAAGCTGCCCATCAGGATGCCCAGCGGCACAGCGAAGATCGAGGCGATGATGAAACCCGACATGATCTCGGTGACGCTGACACCGGTGTTGACCAGCAAGGAGCCGTCGTTGAAGCCGTTGATCGCCGCCACCGCCACCTCGTGCGGCGTCGGCAGGAAATCGCTGCGCACCATGCCGCCATAGGACAGCACGCACCAGAAAGCGACGATCGCGACCACCACGACGGTGCTCACCGATAGGTAAGCACCGCGTGGAATGTCCTTCTTCGGCGCGACGTAGGCGTCGAGGAATGTTGCCATCAACCGCCGACGTAGCTGTAGTTGATAAGGTCTGCGGGCGTGGTCTTTACTTGCAGCTTGCCGTGGCTCGACCAGATATCGATCGCATCCTGCACCGTGTGGGCCAGCGGGCCCGGCGTCGCTTTGGTGCCGAAGAACGCCTTGTTGTCATCGCCGCCATAGAATTTGATGCTGGCCAGCGTCGCCTTGAACTCCTTGGGGTCTTTCAGCCAGCCGCCAACCCCCTTTGCCATGATATCGATCGACTCATCCGGATGCGCGCGATAGTACGCCACCGCCTCGTCCCACGACTGCACCACGGCCTCGACATCCTTCTTGTGTGCGTTCGCCCAGTCCGTCTTGACGATGAGGACGTCGGTGATCAGCCCTGGTGTGGTGGAGCTGTCCACCAGCAGATGGCCGAAATCGGTCGCCTTGCCCTTGCTGAGCCACGGCTCCCAGGTCACCGCGGCGTCCACGCGCTTCGCGACAAATGCGCTGCCCGCGTCAGCGGCCGTCATGTTCACCGTGTTGAGGTCGGACTCCTTCAGCCCGGCCTTGCCGAGCAGAACGTTCAGGTAGAACTCGGAAACGGATCCGTCGTTCACTGCAACCTTTTTGCCCTTGAGATCGGCGACCGACTTGATGTCCTTGAGCGCGACGATGCCGTCGCCGCCGTTGGAATCGTCGATCGCCACCACATACTGGAAGTCGGTCGGCTTCTTCAGGTAGAGCAGCGCGGTATCGACCGTGCTGGCGATCATCTGGATCTTGTCGGCCATCAAGGTGGGAAAGCGCTCCTTCGGATCCTCCATGACGATCAGATCGACGTTTACGCCGTGCTGCTTGAAGAATCCCTTGTCGCGCGCGATGTAGAGCGGGCCATAGCCGACCCAGGTGGAGTGCGCTACCTTCACCGTGTCATCGGCCCGGGCTGGTTGGATTTGCAGGAGTGGAACCAAAAGCAGGCCCAGCAGGACGGCCGTCATGCGCCGAACGAGTTGTTTCATCGGATTTCCCCGCGGCTGATTGGTGACCCGCCAGCCTACGTCAGCGCCGGGTTGGCCGCAATTTTGCGAACCGATCGCGCCTGCACGTCTGTCGGCTGCGGTGACCGGCACAACTTCAGGGGGCAGAAGAGGCGAATTTGCTCGCGCCGACACGCCGCGCCATGGTGCCTCGCGACATTCCAAATGACGATTACTTCAAAGGGTGCCAGGGTAATGCTCCGGCCGTTCTGGATGGCGTGGCTGCAGCCAATCTGCTGTGGCTCAGGGTCTGGTGGCGGCCGTGTGCGAGTGCTATGGCTTGATATACAAGGCCCCTCTTATTTTGAGGGCTTGCTCGGACAGCCGTGAACACATGACAGAATTCTCGAATGACGACATGCGCCTCCGTGCCGAGGAGGAGCAGATGCGACGTGCACTCGGTCTGCGGGACACAGCATCGGCTCCACCTGCTCCCCCTTCGCCGCGGCCGGTGCAAAACGGATCGCCTCGGCCACATCGCCGGTTCATTCGCGATGGCGAGGTGGCGGTGGAGGTCGTGCACCACGAAGGCGGCGGCACCAACCAGCTCGAAGCAGCGCGACAGGCCATCCGCGCACTGACTGCCGCGCGGGAACAGGCCGAGCGGCAACTGCTTGAGGCGCAGGCCACCATCCGCGACCTGGAGACAAAGCTGGCGCACGAGCGCCTGGCCAGGGATGAGGCGGCCCATCGTGCCGCTGCTGAGAGAGACGATCGTGAAAAGGCGCTCCAATCGGCTCAGGCCGAACTGGACGCGGAGCGCGCCGTGCGACGTTCGGTGGAGGAGCAGCTTGCCACCGCGCTCGACCGTCAGGCCGCGGCGGAACAGCGTGCCGAAGCAGCCGGGCAAAGCGCCCGCGCCGGCACTTCAGGCAAGCCGAACGGCGGTCAAGCGAGCGCCATCGCGACCGAAGACACGAGCAAGCCTGTCCGTCGGCGGGGGCGTCCGCCCAAGCCTCCCGCGCCGGAGTCTGATATCGTGGAATGGTGGAAGCCTGGCTGGAAGCAGCGTTTCCGCTAAAGCATGGTGGGGTCAGGTTGACCTCACCTTGCTTTATCTTTCTTGCTTCAGACCTTATCTTTCTTGGTTCAGACCTTCAGCGATTCCGCCTCCGGCGCTAACGGCGTCATGCCAGTCCGAACGCCGGTCCACGGTCAGACCGTCGGCGGGCGGCGCAGTTCCGGATCAACCAACTGCTCGAACGCGGCGTCGCCAGCGGCCATGATCCGCTCGGCACCGATGGCGGCGCGCGGGTCGTCGGCGTTGCGCCAAAGCTTGTACTCGTCGGTGTAGGGCAGGCCCATCGCCTCCGCCAGCAGGTGAATCCAGTTCACCACGCGGATCTGCCGGGCACGCTCCAGCGATACTGCCTCGCGATGGCACGAATGGAAGATGGTGACCAGCGTGTCGGCGCCGATCTCCTCCATTGCCGCCAATGTCTCGCGGTGTGTCTGCGTCAGCAGCCCAGGCTTCGGAGCAATCGCCGAGCACATGTGACCGGGCACGCGCAGCGGATGATCCAGCACCGTCAAGCCTGGGATCATGCGCAGCAGCATCGGCACATCGGTGTTGACCGGCACCCGGCCGTGGAAGCCGTAATGCGCGTGCAGCAGGACGCGCGCCCGAACCGCATTGGTGAGCAGCGGGCGCAGCCGTCCGCCTCGGGCAGCGAGCAGTTGGGTGATGTGCTGGGTCTCGAACGCCGCCTCGGTGGCGGGCGCCATCAGGTCGTCCATGTTCATATGGCAGGACGGGCACCAGGTGACCACGGTGTCGCGGCCGGCCTGGTTGAACTTCTCTACTGTGCGCGCCGCCATTCCGGCGGCGATGCGTGCGTTCGCCTCCTGCGGCGAGCCGCAGCAATAGGCCGGTCCCCCGGCCGGCGCCGCCGTGACGCCCACCGCGTCGAGGATTTGCGTCACAAGGCGCACGATCTCGCCGTGCCGGGCCATGTTGCAGCCGTACCAGAAGGTGACGCTGGTGTCCGGGGTCATAGCCATTCGGCGCGCTCCTCCTCACTCATGGTCAGCCGGGCGAACGCCTTGACCCGAGCCGACCACCTTGGGTCTTGCTTCGCCGCGACGCGCGGCGTGTCACCCAGGACGCCACGCACCCGCAGCGAGGCGAGCCGCATCAGGAACGCGGCGTCGAGCCGTTCCGGGCAGGCGGCCGTACACTCGCCGCTTCTGACGCAGGCGCCCGCGAAGGAGATCGCCTCGGGGGAACCCGGACCGTCGCGCAGGATATCGCGAATCCCGGCCATCACCTCTTCCGGCACGGCGTCGGCCAGCGAAGGGGTGCACGGCACCATAGGGCAAGCATGATAGCACGCGCCGCAGGCGGTGCAGGCCTCCGCAAGCCGGGCAGAGTTGTCCCGGATATGTGCGATCAGTGGTGCTTGCAGATCTGGCAAGGCAACCGGCTCCATCGAGAGGCACCAGCCTAACAGATGCAAGCGACCGACGTATAGCTGACGCGATTACGGCTGAATGGGCACGTAACCATCCTGCGTCGGGTCGATGATGCGAAGCAGCACGTCGCTATCGACCTTCACTCCGGGCAGAAGATCGGGGTTCACCCAGCGATCGTTGTAGGCGCTATAGGCGCAGAGGGCGGAGGAAACGCCTGCCTTTTGGGTCGTTACACCCCGCTGAGCGAGTCCATCGGGTCCGCTGCCTACATATCCACCACCGAGCCATCGACATGTGGCCGCATACGGATCGGCCGCGGCCGGTACGGGAATCGCCGCTCCACGTCCTCCACCAGCTCCACGCCGATGCCTGGCCCTCGGGGGATTGCGATGAACCCGTCGACCTGCTCTTCCAGTCCGGTCGCCAGATCGTTGCCCAGCAGTTCCTTGCCGCCATCCAGGTCCGGCGTGCGCGACGGATACTCCTGGATGGCGAAGTTCGGGATACAGGCGGCGATCTGCAGGCATGCCGCGGTGGAGATCGGCGACAGCGGATTGTGCGGCACCACCCATGCATCGTGCGCCTCGGCGATCGCCGCCACCTTCTTCGCCCCGGTGATCCCGCCCACCAGGCACACATCGGGGCGTAGATACTGCACCGCGTTGCGCGTCAGCAGCGTCTGGAACTGATAGATCGAGGTGAAACGCTCGCCGGTCGCGATCGGAATGTCGATGTGCCGCGCGACGTCTGCCATGGCATCGAAACTGTTCGGTCGCAGCGGGTCCTCGTAGAACATCGGCGTGTATTTCTCGATGCCGCGCGCCAGTGCGATCGCCTCGGGCGGCGTCAGACGGCGATGGATCTCGATGCACAGATCGACCTTCGACCCGACCGCCTCGCGCAGCCGCCGGACATTCTCGATCGCCTCCTCGATCCGCGCCGCGTGCGGCTTGCCGAACGGTTCGTCCTCGCTCTCGTCCAGCAGCGGATTGAGGTGGCCAAGTGCGGTGAAGCCGGCCTGTTTCAGCCGAACCGCTTCCTCTACCAGCTTCTCGATGGTTCGCCCCTTGACGTGTCCGTAGAGCCGCGCCTTGTGCCGCATGCGTCCGCCCAGCAGCTCGTACACCGGCACGCCGAACGCCTTGCCCTTGATGTCCCACAGCGCGATGTCGATCGCGGAAACCGCGCCGGTGATCGCGCCGCCGGTGAAGTGGTTGGCGCGCAGCATGACGTTCCAGTGGTGCTCGATCGGAAACGGGTCCTTGCCCACGAGATATTCGCCGTATTTCGCGATCGCGGCGGCCGAGGCCTCGAGCTGCCCCCAGGTACCCGATTCGCCCACGCCCGTAATGCCGGCGTCGGTGCCGACCCGCACATACAGGAACCGGTCCAGCAGCAGCGGTTCGACCTTGGTGATCTTCATGGCGGCTCCTCCTGCTGGCACCGCAGCTTCGGCCATGGCCGATGCCCCGTCCAGCCGCCGGAATAAACCGTTGGCATGCGCGTCCTAGCCCCAGGGGAATGGAGCAGACACCGCCGATGTGTAGCGCCTATCCTGCGGGGTCGTGACCGTCCCGGGCGTGCTGACCCGTATCGAAGCCTGCATTCCGGCGCTGCGCCGCTACGCCGCGGCGCTGCTGCGCAACCGTGAGGACGCCGACGACTTGGTGCATGACTGCCTCGTCCGCGCGCTCGACAAGCTGCATACGCGCCGCGATGACGCCGACGTGAGGGCGTGGCTGTTCACCATCATGCACAACCTGTTCGTCAGCCAGTTGCGCCGCGCAAAGGCGCGCCCGTCGGGCGAACCGCTCGATGAGGCGCACGAGGCCATGGGCATCCGCCCTGGGCAGGAGAGCGGACTGCAATGGCGCGACCTGATACGCGCACTCAATCGACTGCCGGTCGAACAACGGACCGTCATCCTCCTGGTGTCGGTCGAGGACCTGTCGTACGCCGAAACCGCCCAGGTGCTGGGCATTCCGATCGGCACGGTGATGTCGCGGCTGGCGCGTGGCCGCGAACGGCTGCGCCAGATGACCGAGGAAGGCGAAATTCGCCCGGTGCTGCGGAGGGTCAAATGAGCGACCCCGGCCGCCCGATCGCGGAGGAGGACCTTCACGCCTGGATCGACGGGCAGTTGGTGCCCGATCGCCAATCCGCGGTGCTGCGCTACCTGGAGGATCATCCAGAAACTGCTCGGCAGGTCGCCGCCTGGCGCGAGCAAAAAGAGGCGCTCCGGGCGGCTTTTGCCTCCATCGCGGCGGAGCCGGTCCCGCCCCGGCTTGTGCTGGAGCGGCTGATCCAGCAACGGCTCGCCGGACGGAGCATGACCTGGCGCATGGTTGCCAGCACGCTGCTGGCCTTCGGCCTCGGCGGAGCGGGCGGTTGGTTCCTGCACAACGGACTACAACCGCCGGGCAATACGGCCATGACGCTGCTCGCGCAGTCCGCAGTATCGAACCATATAGTCTATACCGCGGACAGGAGGCGCCCGACAGAACTGGGCGCGCAGCAGCGTGAGGACCTGGCGCGCTGGGTGTCGAACCGGCTGAACCACCAGGTGCAACCGCCCGACCTGTCGGCGGATGGTTTCAGCTATCTCGGCGGCCGGCTGGCCGCGACCCGCGACGGGCCGGCTGGCCTGTTCATGTACGACGGCCCCCGATCAGTACGGCTGACGGTCTTCGTCCTGCCGCTGAAAGCAGCCCACGAGACGCCGATTCAGCACGTCGATTTCGCCCATGTCGATGGCTGCGCCTGGATCGACAAAGGCGTCGGCTACACTGTGGTGGGCACACTCCCCCCCGCCGAACTGTGGCGCATCGCCGAACAGGTACGCCAGCAGCTCAGCGGCGCTACCTGAGCCGGTCAGGATCGCGCCAGCGCCAGCCAGGCTATCCGCGCTGCAACCCCTGCCGCCGTCGCGCGTCTGATGCAGATCAAGGCGCGCCCATTCGGCGTGGTACAGCATCGCCGCTGGTAGGAAAGGCAGACAATCATGGCAAGTGAACCGATCCTTCGTATCGCCATAGCCGATGGCGAGCACGCGCGCTTCGTCCAACCGGACGCGAACAACGAGCTGCGCACCGTCGCGTCGCTGGACTCGGCCTCCGCCCATCTGCGCTCGCGCGACATCGGCTCCGACAAGCCCGGGCGATCATTCGAAAGCAGCGGAGGTGCGCACCACGCCGTCGGCCAGCACCATGACCTGCATGCGATGGAAAAGGAGCGGTTCGCGCAGGCAATCGCCGAGCAGCTCAACCTGGCCTCTGCGCGCGAAGAGTTTAGCCAATTGCTTCTGGTGGCACCACCGCGCGCGTTGCGGGAATTGCGCGAAGCGCTCGATCCGGTCACGCGGGCGAAGCTGGTCGGCACGCTTGAAAAGGATCTGGTGAAGACACCAGATCACGAGCTGTCTTCGCACCTGCGTGAATGGGTCCCGCCGGCACGTCGCGCAGGCGTTTGACCTAGCGTCAATGCGGCGGCCGGTCCCCAGAGGCAGCGTGAATTGCTGATCAGGGCAACATCATTGAAGGGAGATCGTGATGGCAAACACACCTGTGGAAGTGAAGCAGACCGCCCCCGCGCAAACCGGTGCGCCGGATGCGTGGCGCTCGTTCCGCACCGAGATGGATCGGCTGTTCGACCGATTCGCCAGCGGTTGGGGAATGCCGTCGCTTGGACGCATGTTCGATACCGTGCCGACATTCAGGAGCGAAAGCTCGTTCAGTATTCCCTCGCCCGCCGTGGATATCACCGAAGACGATGCCGCCTATAGGCTGACCGCCGAGTTGCCCGGCATGAGCGAAAAGGAGATCGAGGTCGTCGTGTCCGGCGATACGTTGACGCTCAAGGGGGAGAAGAAGCAGGAGAAGGAGCAGAAAGAAAAGAACTTCTATCTTTCCGAGCGCTCGTACGGCTCGTTCCAGCGCAGCTTCTATGTGCCGGAGGGCGTGGACCGCGACAAGATCGGCGCTGACTTCTCCAAGGGTGTGCTGACTATCACCCTGCCGAAGTCGGCCAGGTCGGTCGAACAGCGAAAGAAGATCGAAGTAAAGTCCACTACCTGAAAGGCTCGATCCATGGTGGCCGGCGGCTGGTGCCGGCCATCATGGGTCAATGCTTCGTCTGCGGTCATCTTGTGCGCGTCAGACGAAACCATGCTACAGGTGGCACAAACCCTGGAGCGGTCCGCTCTGATAAACGACCAGCGACGGACTTTGTCCGCCGCATCACGATGGCGTGACGTGGGAGGGATAATGTCATGTGGGGTGGGATAATCGGGCTGATAATTCAACTGATATCCGGCGGCATCGGCGGCAATATTGCCGGCTCGCTGCTGGAGAAATTCAATCTAGGGGTCGTCGGAAACACCATTGCCGGTGTGATCGGTGGCGGTGTCGGGGCGCAGATCATCGGCCAGCTTATTGGTACGGGCGGTGCCGAAGCAGCGACGGCGGGAAGCCTCGATATCGGTTCCATCATCGGCCAGATCGCTTCCGGCGGGGTTGGCGGCGGCATCCTCATGGTCATTATCGGCTGGATCAGGCAGGCCTTGGGTGGTCAGCAGGCGCGCTGACAGGATGCCGCCGGTTCCGCGCAACCTACCGTGCCGAGGACCGTACGCCTGAAGGCAGCAGAAGGGGGCAAAAATGCCGCGTTTCATATGTCTGTGCTACCTGGGATTGGCACTCGCCGGCACACCGGCGCTGGCACAGAACGCCAAGCCACCGACACCGGCGCAGGCCCAGCAGCAGCAACGAATGGCAAGCTGCAATGCTGAAGCAGGTGAACGCAACCTGAGTGGCGATGCGCGCAAGAGCTACATGAGCGCCTGTCTCGGCGGCAAGATGAACCAGACCACACTGATGAAGGTGTGCAACAACCAGGCAACGCAGGACAAGCTCAGTAGCGAAGCACGCAAGACCTACCTGGGTACGTGCCTGAAGAAGTCCACGTAACCCGCAGATGCTGTCTCGGACAGCATTCCTTCGTGCCGCACTGATCACAGCATGGGTGGTCGTACTGCCGGGTGCGGTCACCCATGCACTTGCCGACAGCGGCGGATATCGCCGGCCGCAGGTCTCGGCACCCTACGCTTCTGGCTGGAGTTCCGCGCCATCAAGTGGCGGCTATCGCCGTCCCTCTACCTATGGTAGCGGATACGCACCGCGCTCAGGCGGCGATCTGTCGATCTCGCGCTCGACCTCGGCACAGGCTCTCCAGCAATATCGCGCCTCGCAGCAGCGTCGTCCTCCAGTCGCGCCGCCGGAATCGGTTTGGACCGGTGGCGGCTACGCCTCGCGCCGGCCGCCCACTTATGCGCCGCTGACCAGCAATGTCGGCGGGTTCGGTTCTCCAGGTTTCTGGGCGATGCTGGCAGCGCTGTCGGCGGCCGATCGCGCAAGCTATTTGCGGCAGTACCAGTCCGACCCGGCGTATCGGCAGTGGCGCCAGCAGGCGGTGCAAGACCCAGCCACCGCGTCGCGGCTGGCGGCGCTGGGGGACCAGTCGGCTGCCCCGCGGAATGCCAGCACCACGGGCGCGGAGACGTCGAGCGGTTCGGCCATCGTGTGGGTGGTCGTGTTCGTCGGCGGGGCGATACTCGTGCTGCTGTGGTTCGCTCGCCGTCGCGCCGCTACGCCGCGCGCCGCCACCCCTGCCG
>DATBKQ010000606.1:0-4936 GCA_036555825.1 Acetobacteraceae bacterium
GCAAAGCTGGTACCGCTGCCTTCTCGCAACAGCAAACTAGAGAACGCAATGTCAAGCGCAAAGCGCGCGGCGTTGTATGTAAGGGTCAGCACCGACGCTCAAACCGTGGAAAATCAAATCCGCGAGCTTCGGCAGGTCGCCCGGCGCCGTGGCTGGGAAGTGGTGGAGGTCTACAGCGATGCGGGGATCTCAGGCGCCAAGGGGCGAAACGGACGCCCTGGCCTCGATTCCATGCTCAAGGATGCCAACCGGCGGAAATTCGATATTGTCATGGCATGGGCAATTGACCGCCTAGGCCGCTCGCTGAGCGACTTACTCAACACAATCCAACACCTTGAAGCCTGCGGGGTGGACTTGTACCTGGACCAGCAGGCCATCGACACCACCACCCCAATGGGCAAGCTCGTTTTCCAATTGACCGGCGCGTTTGCCGAATTCGAGCGGACGATGATCCGCCAACGAATAAAAGCAGGCCTCAAACGGGCCGTCGCCCAGGGCGTGAAGCTTGGCCGACCGAAGATAGACAGTGTGATCGAACGGAAGGTGCGAAAGCAGCTTGCGAAGGGTTTAGGGATCTTGAAAGTGGCCAAGTCGCTCGGCATTGGGACTGGCACGGTGCAGCGCATCTCAAGCGAGCTTGGTGGGCGTCAGAAGTAGCAAGACACCACAGCGCAAGCCCAAGCCTCATCGCTAGCGGTTCATGCTGCTGCCTGTGGATATCGACCCCCCACCCCCCCCTTTTGAATTTTGAAAATTTGCTTTTGACCCCTCGCGAAAATCTGAGGTGCGTGCCGGGCCGGTAAGGTTGACATCAAACTGACGCCAGTTGTGAAGCCTCTCGCTGGCTAATGGTCACGCTGTACCCACGGCCTCCCGGACGGGCGTAGACATATCGCGTCTGCTGCCGCCTCAGCAGCTATCGCGAGCACGCCGACAGCTATGCCGCGGCGGTCGAGGGGACGACTCGGAACGAGGCGCGGTAGGTTTCACGGAACCAGAAGATCGTCACAAACGTCACGGCGGCCGCCGCCATGATTAGGAACGCGGGCGCTATCTCGTTGCCCGTACGTTCGACCAGCCAAGCTGCACGAGGGGTGACAACCCGCCGAACAGGCCGAGGCAGAGATTGTAGCCCAGCGCTACCGCCGTGCACCGCACGCTCGGAGGCGCAGCTTCCACCAGAATGGCGGGTAAGGGCCCGTAATAGATGCCCACCAGCAATACAAGGCCGAGCTGCCCAAGCTGGGCAAGGAAGTCCGACGGATGGTTCAACAACCAGAACAGCGGTAGGGCACCGACAAGCCCGCCCATGCTTGCGAGCAGCATGAGAGGCTTGCGTCCGATCCGGTCGCTCAACCATCCAGCAGCGATCAGCACCGGCAGGGAGGTCACCATGCTGAACGAGTTGATTTCGAGCGAGCGTGACGGCGCAACGCCGTCGGCGGTCTGCAGCCAGCTCACCAGATAGACAAAACCAATATAGAAGGTCACTGCGCTGTATACCGATAAACCGGCGAAGCCCACGACCACTCGCCAGTGATCGTGAAGGGTCTCGACTATGGGAGCGCGCATGCGCTTCTGCGCCACGCCTCTTTCGAGCACGTAGCGGCGAAGGATGTAGCCTGCAATTCCGACCACGAGCCCCAGCAAGAACGGAATGCGCCAACCCAAGGCGTCGAGCGCTGCGGTTGACATGCTGGCCGCAAAAGCTGCGCCGACTGCCGAGCCGAGCAGAATGCCGATCGCGGAGCCGGACGCTGCCAGAGCGCCCATCAAGCCGCGACGTCCCTCGGGCGCATGCTCGATCAGGAACACCATAGAGCCGGTATATTCGCCGCCTACCGAAAGCCCCTGCACAACTCAGAAAAGTCAGCCCGATAGGCGCGAGCAGACCGATCGTCTGATAACCCGGCAACAAGCCGATCAGAAAGGTCGGGATCGCCATGGCGGCGACGGAGAAGGTGAGTGCCGCACGCCGTCCAAAGGTGTCGCCGATATGGCCGACGAGCACCCCCGCCGATAGGCCGCATCAGATAGCCGATCGCGAACACGCTGAATGCCGAAAGCAGCTGCGCGACCGCATCCTCGTGCGGGAAGAAGTTACGACCTATCTGTGGTGCGAAGTAACCGTAGATCGCAAAATCGTACCATTCGAGCACGTTGCCGATCATTCCAGCCGCAATCACCCTGCGTACGTGCGCGGAGTTCATCTTGCACCCAAAGCTTGCTAAATGCCCATCAAACTGGTCCACGCTTGTTAGCCTATCAGGTGGGAAACCGTTCCACCAACCGACGGCCGCCTATCACGTCAACTGTCCAGCTCTTGCTGGACCGCACCAAATATCGAATTGAAGAGGTTCAACCAAGGTACGGCACTGACGACGGGAACGCTGGCATTGCCGGCTTTGGTGATCGAGGGACTTGAAGAGTTCAAGGGCAGCTTCGACCGGCTGTGCTTGCAGGCTGGGACTGCGGCCATTGAGGCGATGCTGGCGGCGGATGCGGAGCAGCTTTGCGGCAAGCGCTACCAGCGTCACGCCGACCGGCAGGGCCATCGCTGGGGCATGATCGATAGTGAGGTCGGCTGGCACGGCGGCAAGGCTGCCATCCGGCGACCGCGGGTGCGGCAGCGCGGCGGCGCCGAACTGGAGCTTGCCAGCTGGACGGCGATCCAGAAGGCGGACCTTCTGTCGCGCTGGGCGTTCAACCAGATGCTGATTGGGGTGGCGACGCGCAAGTATGCGCGCTCGGTCCGACTGCCGGACGGCGATCTGGCCGGCATGGCCAAGCGCGCCACGACGAAGTCCTCGGTATCGCGGCGGTTTGTAGCGCTGAGCACGGCGAAGCTGAAGGAATGGCTGGCGGCTGACCTGTCGGAGCTCGAGCTGCTGGTGATCCAGATCGACGGGCTGCGTGTCGGCGACCATGTGCTGGTGGCGGCGATCGGCATCGATGGAGCCGGCGACAAACACGTTCTGGCATTGGCTTTGGGAGCGACGGAGAACGCCGCCGTAGTCAAGGCGTTGCTGGCCGACCTGATCGAGCGCGGGCTGCAACCGGATATCGCCCGCCTGTTCATCGTTGACGGCGCCAAGGCGCTGAGCCGGGCCGTGCGCGACACCTTCGGGGGCTTCGCGCTGATCCAGCGCTGCCAGGTGCACAAGGGACGCAATATCATCGAGCGGCTCGACCCATCGTTGCACGCTGGGGTCAAGAAGGTGCTGCGTCAGGCCTGGGACAGCCCGACTGCCGAGCAGGCCGAGCGGGTTCTCAAGAACCTGGCGCGGCGGCTCGATCACGATGCCCCTGGCGTCTCGACTTCGATCCTTGAAGGCCTGGATGAAATGCTCATCGTGATCCGGCTGGGCCTGCCCGACCAGCTGCGGCGCTCGCTCGGCTGCACTAACGCGATCGAGAGCCTGATGGCCGTGCTGCGGCAGGTTTGCCGCAACGTCAAACGTTGGCGCGATGCGCGAATGGCGTTGCGATGGACTGCAACCGCAATGCTGGAGGCCGAGAAGAGCTTCCGCCGCTTAAAGGCCCACAAGCAGCTTCCGATTCTGCGGACCGCGTTGCTGCGCCATCAGCAAGCGTTGCCGGGCGACAAGCTCATTGTCAGCAAAAATCTGGCAGCATAGGATTCAATCAATGGCGCCTGCTTCACCAATTTCAACAGGCACTGGGACTATTCGCGCTGATCCTCAAACGCGATCCGGTCGGTCAGAACCCGGAGGATTACAGCGTCCTCGAGGACGGCGTCGTCATCGGCCGCATCTTCAAGGTGCCGATCGCGCCGCCGGACTGCCCATGGATGTGGGCGAGCGGCCACAACGGCGAGATCAGCCGCGCTGCACACGGCTACGAGCCGACGCGCGAAGCCGCTATGCAGGCATTCGCGCGGAATTGGCGTAGAGAGGCGTGACCGGCACAGAACGCGCCGGGACCGTTCCGACAGAGCCATCCATGCCGCTCACAGCCACATCCGATCCAGGTCACCATCATTTCGCGACTGGCGATATTTATTTCTACATGGACAATGAGGATCAACGTGTTCGGTGCGGCATCAGCAGATTGGCACTTGAATTACTCGGTCCTGAACTTCCGCCTACCAAGGAGGGCCGTATCCATGCGTTCAAACAGTACCGAAGCCGCATCGAGCGTGCCGCTAGTGTCAAATTTGACCGCGGAGAATTAGAACCGGACGGCCTTACGGTCTTTGTGAGGGCTACCGATCTGGTCTAGCGGCGTCCGCCGCATCGATCCATCACCCGCCCGAATGCGCGCCGCCGTGAGCGTCCTCCTGCGCCACGCTGAGCAAGGTCGGCCCCTGCTTCGGCGGGCTTTTTCTTTAGCGATGGCAAAAATACAACACCTGTCCAATCTTTATGCCGCACTGTTGCCACAGTTGCGATTCGTGCGTTACTTCTTAGGCGATCACGATCCGCCAGAATTGTGATTGAACGCGCTGCACATGTAGCCCCGTGGCTCAGTGCGGCCACGGGGTTGCTTGTCCGCGCGCGGAGCATGTCATGCTTAGAGATGCATTTTGGATCATCGTCCTCGCGTGCGCGTCATTGGCTGTCGTTGGCGTCGTGATGCATGTCGGTAACGTTCTTCCGTAGTGCAACGCGGCGCCGCCGAAACGCGCCGTGCTATCACATGCGTTGCCTGCGTTGCCTACTTGCTGATGCAAAGACTAAAGGGATTCGTATGATTCGCGACCTGTTAACTAAAACTCGGAACTTGGTTTGGGGCGGAGAATGGGCAGATCGTTTATCCGTAACTGTAAAGCTTTGATTGTCTCTTGGTCTACTATTGGCAATTGGTGCGGTGCTGATCCTTGTTACTCAAGGAGGTTCTCATTTCATCGCAGAACTAGGAGTCGCTTTTGTCATTGCTGCTTTGCTCGGGCTGACTGTGCATTGGGCCTTAGAAA
>DATBKQ010000607.1:0-5139 GCA_036555825.1 Acetobacteraceae bacterium
GGGATCGGCTGACGCATGGCGAACCTCCTCTGTCCGCCAGCCTTGAATCAGATCAACACCGCGTCGGGGAATCTGGAGGCTTCTGTGAGGTCGCGCGACACAGACGGCGCCAAGCGCATGGATCGCGACCTCATTGAAGCCGGATTGAACTGACCCGCGTGCCAGTGACGCTATGGGTGTTGTGGCTCCTGCACCGTTGCGCGTTGTGAACGCGAGGGTGTCGAGGCCGGCCTTTGGCGTTGCGGTGACTGGGTAATTGGCGTGGAAGAGGTGTGGAAGCCGCGTCGGACGCGGGCGGCGGACAGGCGATAGAGTACTCTACCCATCATCGGCCTGCGCCTGGTCTTGCCCGTGCGAGCATCGACGGTGCAAGTCGTTTGATTGGGTTGGGTGAAGCCGAGGTTGGTCATGAGCTGTCGCACCAGAATGGCGACTGCGGTCGTGGATGGCGCGGCAGCGGTCCGAGTTCCTGCATGGCGCCGCCACAGTCCGGGCAGACATCGAGAGCATGACCCGTCAGCCGACGGATCCGATCGCGATAGCTCTCGGGCGGCGGCGAATCTGGCGTCGGGGCTGCGAGCAAAGCACGACACAACGCCAGCTTCGCCGTGCGATGACCGTTCGCGAGGAAGCCGATATGACGGGTGCGGTGGAACCCATCCGGTACGGCGTGCAGCAAGAACCGTCGGATGAATTCATCGGCATCGAGCGTCATCACCTTGGCCTTGCCGTGGTGGCGATAGTCCTTCCAGGTGAAGTCGACCTGACCGTCGCTGAGCCGGGTGAGACGAGAGTTTGCCAGCGCGACGCGATGGGTATAGCGCCCGAGATAGGCAAGCACCTGCTCGGGTCCTGCAAACGGACGCTTGGCGTAGACCACCCATTCGATCGCGCGCAGTGC
Source organism: Acetobacteraceae bacterium (assembly GCA_036555825.1). Taxonomy (GTDB): domain Bacteria; phylum Pseudomonadota; class Alphaproteobacteria; order Acetobacterales; family Acetobacteraceae; genus JAMXLO01. Next base: position 902 of record DATBKQ010000607.1, read on the forward strand.
ATCGAGAGATTGGGCGAAGACATCGGATTCAGCCAAGGCCGCGAGTGCGCCGGAGAAGCGCAGCTCGCCCGCGGTGAACGCCGTCCGCAGTCGTGCGAGGAAGAGCTCACGGAACCGCCGGGAGAGGACGCGCACCGGCAGAAAGAAGCCTGGCCGGCACGCCACCCACCGCGTGCCGTCGGATGACAGGCCGCCACCGGGGACGATGCAGTGCAGGTGCGGATGATGGTGCAGGGTCTGCCCCCAGGTGTGCAGCACCGCAATCGCACCGATCTCCGCGCCGAGATGCTTTGGATCGGCGGCGATATCGCGCAGCGCCTGGGCCGCCGCGCGAAACAAGATGGCATAGACGGCGCGCTTGTTCTGGAATGCAACCTCGGCTGCCGGTGCCGGGATGGTGAAGACGACATGGTAGTAGGGCACCGGCAACAACTCCGCCTGACGCGCTTCGAGCCATTCGGCGCGGTCCAGGCCCTGGCACTTCGGGCAATGGCGGTTGCGGCAAGAGTTGTAGGCGCAGCGGATCAGTCCGCAGTCGCCGCACCGTTCGAGATGCCCACCAAGCGCGGGCGTGCGACAGGCCTCAATCGCCGCCATGATGCGCCGCTCAACCCTGCCGAGATGAGCGCCTTGGCTGCGACGGAACGCCTCGCCGTGGCGGCGGAAGACATCCGCCACCTCCAGCGCAGGACGCATCGCTGCGGTTCAGGGCGGCGGCGTCACCTCAAGGCGGAGCCGGTCGAGCGGGCTCGGCGTGCCACGGATGGTGCTGGTCGCAACCTGGGCGTAGCGGGCCGTGGTGTTCACGTTGCGATGGCCGAGCAGCGCCTGGATGATGCGGATGTCGGTGCCGCCCTCCAGCAGGTGGGTGGCAAAGCTGTGGCGCAGCGTGTGCACGGTGACGCGCTTGCCCAGTCCCGATGCAGCGCACGCCGAGCGGCAGGCAGCATGCAGCACCGTTGCGTTGATCGGATGCTCGGGATCACGCCCGGGAAACAGCCAATGCACGGGTCGCGCCAGTCGCCAATACGAACGCAGGATGCCGAGCAGTTGCGGCGATAGCATGACGTAGCGGTCGCGGCCTCCCTTGCCCTGCTCGATACGGACGACCATGCGGCTGCTGTCGATGTTACCGACCTTGAGGCTCGCTGCTTCGGACGCGCGCAATCCGGCGGCGTAGGCTGTGGTCAGCGCGGCACGGGCCTTCAGGCTGGGAACCGCTTCAAGGAAACGCACGACTTCATCGGCACCCAGCACCACAGGCAACTTCTGCGGCTCGCGCGCGTATGGGATACGCTCCGGCAGGTCCGCCTGCTTCAGCGTGACCCCATACAGAAAGCGGAGAGCGCAGACCGTCTGGTTCAGCGCCGGCCAGGATATCCCACCAGCAACCAGATGCACTTGGAATGCTCGCACGTCCTCCAGATCAAGCTTGTCAGGCGAGCGGCCAAAGAAGCGGCCGAACTTGGCGACGGCATGCACATACGAACGTTGAGTCGCAGGCGACAAATTGCGGACCGTCATGTCCTCGATCATGCGGCGGCGTAGCGGGCTCATCTCGGCCATCGGGGCCTCCCGTTCCAGAGTTGGGGTGAAGCACACCCAAACCCTGGCAGACCGAACGCCCCCAAACTCTCCGCTACCGCAGAACACACCTCCCGCGTCAGCGGGTTAGTTCAATCCCTCCAATGCGATTCCAGCCAAGCTGAGACCGCTCTAGCGCGATGACCGCCGGCGGAATCGGCCTGGCTCGAGCATCGAGCAGCAGACCCTGACCGGGAAGCGATGCCCCTCTTGTGTCATTTGCGAGGAGCGCAGCGACGCAGCAATCCCGGTCGAGATTGCTTCGCTCCGCTCGCAATGGCACTCGGATCCGATTCAGTGCAGCCACCCCGCGAGGATCGCCAGCAGCAGCAGCGCGACGATGTTGGTGATCTTGATCATCGGGTTCACCGCCGGACCGGCGGTGTCCTTGTACGGATCGCCAACCGTATCGCCGGTAACTGCCGCCTTGTGCGCCTCGGAGCCCTTGCCGCCGTGGTTGCCTTCCTCGATGTACTTCTTGGCGTTGTCCCAGGCGCCGCCGCCCGAGGTCATCGAGATCGCCACGAACAGCCCGGTGACGATGGTTCCGAGCAGCATCGCGCCAAGCGCCGAGAACGCCTGAACGCGGCCGGCGATGATGTCGATCACGATCCACAGGATTATCGGCGCCAGCACCGGCAGCAGCGACGGCACGATCATCTCGCGGATCGCCGCCCGCGTCAGCATGTCGACGGCGCGGCCGTATTCCGGCTTCGCCTTGCCTTCCATGATGCCGGCGATCTCGCGGAACTGCCGCCGCACCTCCACCACGACCGAGCCTGCGGCGCGGCCGACCGCGGTCATCCCCAATGCGCCGAACAGATACGGCATAAGGCCGCCGATGATCAGCCCGATCACCACGAACGGATCCTGCAGGGTGAATGGCACGTCGAGGTTGGGGAAGTAGTACTTCAGGTCCTGGGTGTACGCGGCGAACAAGACCAGCGACGCGAGCCCGGCGGAGCCGATCGCGTAGCCCTTGGTCACCGCCTTGGTGGTGTTGCCGACCGCGTCGAGCGCATCGGTGGTGACGCGCACATCGGCCGGCAGATCCGCCATCTCGGCGATGCCGCCGGCGTTGTCGGTCACCGGGCCGTAGGCGTCCAGCGCGACGATCATGCCGGCGAGCGACAGCATGGTGGTCACCGCCACCGCGATGCCGAACAGGCCGGCGACCAGGAACGTCACCAGGATGCCGATGCAGATGACGATCGCCGGCAGCGCGGTCGCCTCCATCGACACCGCCAGGCCCTGGATCACGTTGGTGCCGTGGCCGGTGGTGGAACTCTGCGCGATCGAGCGGACCGGGCGGAACTCCGTCGCGGTGTAGTATTCGGTGATCCAGACGATCGCGCCGGTCACCGCCAGGCCGACCAGGGCACAGATGAAGAGCTGCCAGCCTTGCACGGTGCCGCCGCCCACCATCGCCAACGGGGTGCCAAAGCCGATGAACCAGGCGATAATGATCGCGATCCCGATGATGGACAGAGCGCCGGTGACCATCAGACCCTTGTAGAGTGCCTTCATGATCCCGTTGTCCGGCCCGAGCTGGACGAAGTAAGTCCCGACGATCGAAGTGAAGATGCAGATGCCGCCGATCCCGAGCGGCAACATCAGCATGGCGTCGCGCACCGCGCCGGTGAAGAAGATCGCCGCCAGCAGCATCGTCGCGACGATGGTCACCGCATAGGTCTCGAACAGGTCGGCGGCCATGCCGGCACAGTCGCCCACGTTGTCGCCCACATTGTCGGCGATCACCGCGGGGTTGCGGGGGTCGTCCTCGGGAATGCCGGCCTCCACCTTGCCGACCAGGTCGGCGCCCACATCGGCGCCCTTGGTGAAGATGCCGCCGCCGAGACGGGCGAAGATCGAGATCAGCGACCCGCCGAAGCCGAGTGCCACCATCGCTTCCAGCACACGGCGCAGTTCTTCATCGCTGCCATTGGTCATCCCGCTGCGCAGAATGAAATAGTATCCGGCGACACCCAGCAGACCGAGGCCGACCACCAGAAGCCCGGTAACGGCGCCGGCCCGGAACGCCAGGCCGAGACCGGCCGCCAGCCCTTGCTTGGCGGCCTGCGCGGTCCGCACATTGGCGCGCACCGAGACGTTCATGCCGACATAGCCTGCCGCACCCGACAGGACCGCGCCGATGATGAAGCCGATGGCGACATGGATACCCAGTGTCAGGCCCAGGATGATCAGGATCACCACGCCGACGATGCCGATGGTCGTATACTGGCGATTGAGGTAGGCGCGAGCACCTTCCTGGACCGCGCTGGAAATCTCCTGCATCCGCGCGGTGCCGGCGTCGGCGGCGAGCACCTGTTTGCTGGTGACCAGGCCGTAGATCAGCGCCAGAAGCCCGCAGGCGATGATCACGTATTGGGCCAGTTGCATCCTGCTTGATCCTCTAGTCGTTGCTTACGGGCCACGGCATGCGTCGCACCCCGGCCCGCCGGGTGGGGCGGGCGTATGCCAGATAGCCGAACGGGTGGCAAATCAGTGCCGGGCTAAACCTATAGGTATTCCGCCAGCCGCGGCCGAAACCATTCGAGGGAACGCCTGATCCCCTCTTCCAGCGATACCCTGGGCACCCAGCCGGTCGCGTCGCGGAACGCGCTGTCGTCGGCATGATAGCTGCCGATGTCTAT
>DATBKQ010000608.1:0-7964 GCA_036555825.1 Acetobacteraceae bacterium
TCAGGAACGTGCAGCTCCGCAGATGGTCGGCCACCACGCGATGATCGACGCGGTGCGGGCCATCCGGGTCGGTGCCGGTCGCCTCGGCGCTGGCCAGGATCAGCGCGCGGAAAATATCGATGTCGTAGTTGTCGTGCTTGCCCTGCAGGATCGCGGCGATCCGCTCCAGCCCCATGCCGGTGTCGATCGACGGCCGAGGCAGCGGCACGCGCGTCCCCGGCGGGCCTTCCTCGAACTGCATGAACACCAGGTTCCAGACCTCGACGAACCGGTCCCCGTCCTCGTCTGCGGAGCCGGGCGGCCCGCCGGGGATCTCCGGTCCATGGTCGTAGAAGATCTCGCTCGACGGCCCGCACGGGCCGGTCTCGCCCATGCGCCAGAAATTGGCATCGGTCGGGATGCGAATGATCTTCCGGTCGGGAAAGCCGGTCACCTTCTTCCAGATCGCCGCCGCCTCCTCGTCGTCGGCGTAGACGGTGACCAGCAGCCGGTCCTTGGGCAGGCCGTAGTCGCGCGTCACCAGCTCCCACGCGTAGGGGATCGCCTTCTCCTTGAAGTAGTCCCCGAAGCTGAAATTCCCCAGCATCTCGAAGAAGGTGTGGTGCCGCGCGGTGTAGCCGACATTGTCCAGATCGTTGTGCTTGCCCCCGGCCCGCACGCACTTCTGCGCGGTGGTGGCGCGCACGTACGGGCGCTTCTCCTGCCCGGTGAACACGTTCTTGAACTGCACCATCCCGGCGTTGGTGAACATCAGCGTCGGGTCGTTGCGCGGCACCAGCGGCGAGCTTTCCACCACCGTGTGCCCGTTGCGGGCAAAGTAGTCCAGGAAGGCGGCGCGGATGTCGTTGCTGCTGGCCATGGCGGTCAGATGGGTTCCTAGGTAGCGGCGCGAAAGGACAGGAGGTAGCGCGACAGCATCCCGGTGTCACGCGCAGCCGAACGGAGAACAGAACAGTCCCCCTCCCTCGGAGGGAGACCGGGGAGGGGGCTCCGTCTGGAGCGCTAGTTCAGCCGACCGCCTGGGCCACCGTGCTTTGACGGTTGAAGCGAAACCCGCAGACACTCGGTTGCAGAGACCAGGCAACACGACCCCAGCGGGGACAACGTCACCCATTGGAACCCGAAGATACAAGAGACCTACCCAGGCCAGCCGACGGTGCCGGGTGCGCAGCATGACGTTGATTTCATGGTCAAGGACAGCAGTCGGTTCAAAGACAGCGGCGGATGGGGATGGGCCGCGTTCGGGTATGACGCGGCATCCGCTACATTCCGGCCCGCGACGACGGCCGACAGTCCGCCGCAGGAGCACGACGCGAAGTGCGGGTTCGCCTGCCACACGGTGGTGCAGAACCGCGACTACGTTTTCACCGAATACGGCAAGAGGTAACGATCAGACAGCGCAGGCCATCCCCAACGCAGGATGTCGTTTTCGTAGAGATCGCCGTGCCGGCGGAACTGCGCGGCGAGCACCATCGGCTGCGTTACGTGGCAGTGGGAGAGGAATGGTATATGTATTGTTCGGATGAATGAGTGCGCCAATCAGTGCCGAAACCAAGGAAGGACCAGTCATGCCGATCCGCACGCTCGCCGAGGCGATCTCCCAGTATGGCCGCGAGGCTTATCTGCTCACGGTGGCGCAAGGTGGTCCGCACACCAGCAATGTGACGATCGAGCTTCGCGGCGACTGCATCGGCTGCACGCTTGGTGCATCCGCCGCCAGGAACATCGCGGAGGCACCCAACGTATCGCTGTTTTGGCCGCCCGCAGAGCCCGGCGGCTATGCCCTGATCGTCAACGGCACGGCCGCGAGCGAGCAACGGCCGCCGGGCGTGGCGAAGGCAGAGATCACAATCACCAAATCGGTGTTGCATCGTCCCGGCCCCAAGCCCGACGACAGCGACGGGCCGTGTGCATCCGACTGTCGGCGCCTGACACGGTGATCCAGTGCATAACTCAAGGATTCTGTAGCAGACCCGAGAGGTTATTCGTTTCTTTCCGCAGTGACGATCAGCGCACTGGTCCGGCCCGCGACAGCCCCCTTGCCAAATTGCGCTTCGAATGCGCGCTCGACGGCGTTCGTTGCCTCCACCAGTCGGCCAGGATGTTGGGTCTCAATGACGGTCCGGATCAGCGATCCGTGGACACTGGCTAGGGCGGCCTCCCGTGCGGATTTCGCCGCGGCGGGTAGCATGACGCGTTCAACCTTAATCTGTTGAAACTGTGCCGAGGCAAGGTCTTCTCGAAGCCTCATTTCATCGTGGTATCCCGGATTGACCAATGACGCCGGGTCGCAGTTCAACATTGCGGCAACCACGTCTGCGGCAATGCCCAAAGGCGCATCGGGCATCTTCTTCCAGTCGTCCCACACAGCGAAGAGATACCGGCCACAAGGTGTCAGTACACGGGCAGCCTCCCGGAACGACGCCTGTTTGTCAGGGAAGAACATGACGCCGAATTGGCAAACGATGAGCTCAAAACTCTCGTTCGAGAAAGGCAGTCGCATGGCATCAGCCTGTTGCCACGCGATGCGAGGCCCGGCGAATTTAGCGCGGGCACGATCAGTCATCGGCTGGTTAAGATCAGTAGCCGTGATCGTCACCTCGGCTGGCAAAGCCTGCACGAGGGCTTGAGTGAGGATGCCGGTTCCTGCCGCTGTCTCCAAAACACTGCGCGGCTCGTGCGCCTTGATGCGGTCGGCGAGATACCCGGCGTAGGGCGCAAAAAGAAGCGGCACGAGATGCCGGTCGTAGAGCTCAGCATAGGTCGCCCTGAATGCCGCATCCGCATCTTCTGACAATATTCGTTGTCCCCTCAGTGACGGTTTTGCCAATGAGCAATACAAGCGTCAGGCAAGCGAGTGCTGAGGCGCAAGCTGAGGCGGGCCGCACCGTGCAAAACTCAAGACTGCCGCGCCGCTACTCAGCAGCAACGCCAACCGGCACAGGGGACTGGGAACGAAGTTCCGTGCGCGCCTGACCGACGATCTGCCAACCGCCCCACAGGCCCAGCCCGCCCATGATTGCGGCCACGATCACATCCGGCCAGCCCGTGCCGGTCCCGAATACGCCCATTGCAGCCAGCATCACAGCGAGATTGCCTACTGCATCATTGCGAGAGCAAATCCAGACGGAGCGCATGTTCGCATCGCCCGTGCGGAACCGGTAAAGCATGAGCGCCACGCCGCCATTGGCGATCAGAGCCGCGATACCGACCGCACCCATGACCTCGGCTTGCGGTAGCGTGCCGTGTGCGACGTGCCATGCCGTGTTGCTCAGCACCCAAAGAGCGAACAGAACCATAGTGCCGCCCTTCATCATGGCGGCGCGCGCTCGCCACGAAAGGGCCATCCCGGCGACGCCGAAGCTGATGGCGTAGTTTGCTGCATCCCCGAAGAAGTCGAGTGCGTCGGCTTGCAGCGAGGCCGAGCCAGCAGCCGCACCGGCCACGATCTCCGCCACAAAGAAAGCGGCGTTGATAGCGAATGCGACCCACAGCGCTCTCCGCCAACGCGAGCTATTGAGCGCCTCTACCGAGGGCTTGGAGGAACAGGCGGAATCGTGACAGCAGGCCATATAAGCGCCTCGGCGAATTGCGACGGCCTATGATATGAACCTTGTAGTCACTACAGGGTCAAGGGAACAGTTATGAACATCGGGGGACTGGCGTGTGCCGCCGACACAAAGGCCGAAACGATCCGCTATTATGAGCGGATTGGATTGTTGCCCCCGCCACCCCGGACGGCAGGCAACTATCGGGATTACACCGGCAGCCATGTGAGCCGCCTGACCTTCATACGCCGTGCCCGTGACCTCGGCTTCTCCATCGAGCAAATCAGAGCACTGCTCGACCTTGCAGACGAGAAGAACCAATCCTGCGAAGCCGTCGACGCTATTGCCCGCGAGCATTTGGCCGAGGTGAAGCGGAAGCTGGCCGACCTTGGCGCGCTGCGCCGGGAACTGGAATCACTCATCGGGCAATGCCGCCATGGCACGGTTGCCGAGTGCCGCATCCTCGAAGCCCTCGCCCCAAAAGGCGAGGTGGGAAGCTGCTCAAAGAGATCGGATTGAACCACCAGGGCCGGGCGCGGCTTGCCATGCTCGCCCTGCACGGCGATCACCCCGTGACACGCGTCCGGCCGCGCCGGCCTTCTCGCCCACACGCCCACCGAGGAGGAGATCGCGGCCGACGCATGCCACCGCCCTAAGCTGTCATTGCGAGGACCCCGCCGAACGGCGGGGGACGCGGCAATCCAGGGCCTGCGTGGCCCCTACATCTTCTTCCCCGTGGTCCAGCCCCCGTCCACCGTCAGCACCGCCCCGGTGATGAACCCGTTCGCCTCATCGGCCAGGAACAGGATCGCCCGCGCGATCTCATCCGGCTCCGCCCAGCGACCCACCGCGTGGATGTCGCGGATCGCCTGCGCGTACGCCGGGTCCTGGAAGTACCGCTCGGTCAGCGGCGTCCGCACCACCCCCGGCGCCACCGCGTTGACGCGAACTCCCCGCTCACCCAGCTCCAGCGCCATCTCGCGCGTCAGTCCGACCACGCCATGCTTCGAGGCCGTGTACGCCGCGCGGTTCGGCGCCGCCATCAGTCCCAGGGTGGAGGCGAGATTGACGATCTGTCCCGTCCGCCCCTGCTGCACCAGCCGCCGCGCGAACGCCTGGCTGGTGAGGAACGTGCCCGACAGGTTCACCTCGATCACCCGCCGCCATTCCTCGAACGACAGGTCCAGCACGCTGACAATCTCGCGGATACCAGCCGAGTTCACCAGCACGTCGATCCGGCCAAGCGAGGACTCCGCCGCGGCAACGAAACCCGCCGCGGAGTCCGGCTGGGTGACATCGACGCGGAACGCCTGCGCTTCTCCCTTCCGCCGGCGGATTTCCGCCGCCGTCGCCTCCGCCCGCTCATGGTCCACATCGCCCACCGCGACGCGCGCGCCCTCGGCCGCCGCCGCATAACAGACCTGCTGGCCGATGCCGCTGCCACCACCGGTGACCAGGAAACCTCGATCGCCAAACCGCATGCCCCGCCTCCGCTTTCGCCGCCCTCGCGAGCATGGCAACGTCCATCGCAACGCATCAAGGGGAGGACAACCAGCATGCGGCTCGCAGGCAAGGTCGCGATCGTTTCCGGCGCCGCATCCGGCATGGGGGCCGCCACCGCGCAACTGTTCGCCCGCGAGGGCGGCAAGGTGGTGATCGCCGATGTGCTGGAACATGAAGGCAGACAGATTGCAGATGCGATCGGCGCCGCCGCGCGCTTCGAGAAACTCGATGTCACCGACGAAGACAACTGGGCTACCCTCGTCGCCACCACCACCCGGCACTTCGGTAGGCTGGACATACTGGTGAACAATGCCGGCATTTCCGGCAGCGCCGAACAGGATTTTTACAGCACCGAAGCCTGGCACCGCATCATGGCGGTCAACGCCACCGGCGTCTTCTTCGGCATCAAGCACGTGATCCCGGCGATGAAGACCGCGGGCGGCGGGTCGATCGTCAACCTCTCCTCGATCGCCGGCATCATCGGCAGCGAGCACGTGCACATGGCGTACAACGCCTCGAAGGCCGCGGTGCGACTGATGACCAAGTCGGTGGCGGTGCAGCACGCCCAGGACGGCATCCGCTGCAACTCCGTGCATCCCGGCGTCATGCCGCCGATGCGCACCTCCGGCCGCACCGCCGATCCCGCCATCCGCGCCGAGCGGATGCGCGTCATCCCCATGCGCCGGCCCGGCAAGGTGGAGGAGGTGGCGCATGCCGTGCTGTTCCTCGCCTCCGACGAAGCGAGCTACATCACCGGCTCTGAGATCCACGTGGACGGCGGCGCCATCGCGATCTGATCGGCGGGCCTCGGCTTGCTGGACATCGGCCCGTGCGTGAAGCATCGTTCCAAGGCAGGGAGCGATAAGTCTGGAGAGCGGCGATGGACGTCGCCGGCTGGCTGCGAGAACTGGGGCTGGAACGCTACGCAGCGGCGTTCCATGAGAACGACATCACCGCCGCGGTACTTCCCGGCCTGACCGCCGACGACCTCAAGGAAGTCGGCGTCGTTTCGGTTGGGCATCGCCGCCGGCTGCTCGATGCGATCGCGGGCCTGCGCGGCGACACCCCCATCGCGCGCGCCGCGCCGAATGACCGCGGGCCCACGCCTGCCGCGGAGCGCCGCCAGCTCAGTGTCATGTTCTGTGACCTGATGGGCTTCACCGAGCTGTCGTCCCGCCTCGATCCGGAAGACCTCAGCGGCGTCGTTCGCGGCTACCAGGAACGGGTGGCAATGACGGTCGCGCGGTTCGGCGGCTTCATCGCCCGCTATGTCGGCGATGGCGTGCTCATCTATTTCGGCTGGCCCGAAGCGCACGAGGCGAACGCCGAGAGGGCGGTTCGCGCCGCCCTCGCGGTGCTCGACGCGATCGGCCAGGCCCCGGTCCGCGCCGAGCACCTGCGGGTCCGTATCGGCATCGCCACGGGCCTGGTGGTGGTTGGCGAACCGATCGGCTCCGGAGATGCGCGGCAGCAGACGGCGATCGGCGAAACCCCGAACCGCGCCGCGCGCCTGCAGGGACTGGCCGAACCCAACGGCATCATGATCGATGCCGCGACCCGCCGGCAGATCGGCGAGCTGTTCGTGTGCCACGAACTCGGCAAGATCGCGCTGAAGGGCCTGCCCGATCCGGTGCCGGTCTGGCAGGTATCGGCAGAGGCGTCGATCGAAAGCCGTTTCGAGGCCCTGCATGCCCGAACCATGACGCCACTGGTCGGGCGTGACGAAGAGTTCGAGCTGCTGCTGCGCCGTTGGCGGCAGGCAAGCAACGGCGAAGGTCAGCTCGTCCTGCTGGCAGGAGAGCCCGGCATCGGTAAGTCGCGGCTGATCGCGGCTCTGGCCGAGCGGCTCCGCGGCGAGCCGCACGAGGATCTGCGCTATTTCTGCTCGCCGCACCATCAGGACAGCGCGCTCTATCCGATCGTGGCGCGCTGGCAGCACGACCTGGACTTCGCCCGGGGCGACACGCCCCGGGACCGGTTGCGCAAGCTCGAGATAGCGCTGATTCCCGCCGCCGCCTCGCCGGACGAGGTGGCGCTGATCGCCGATCTGCTGTCGGTCCCGCTGGACAGCCGGTATCCGCGCCTCGATTTCAACCCACGGCGCAAGAAGGAGAAGACATTCGAGACGCTGCTGCGCGTGCTGGCCGACCGCGCGCGCCGGCAGCCGCTGCTGATGCTGTTCGAGGATGCCCACTGGGCCGATGCCAGCTCGATCGAGTTGCTGGACAGCACGGTGCGAAGGCTGAGCGATCTGCGGATCCTTGTGATCGTTTCCTTCCGGCCGGAATTTCAGCCCCCGTGGGTGGGCCTGGCAACAACCAGCCTCATCACGCTTCGCCGGCTCAGCCACAGGCAGGCCGAGCAGCTCGCCCATCGGGTTCTGGTCGAACGGGCCCTGCCGCCCGACCTGCTCGACCGCATCGTCGCGCAGACCGACGGCGTGCCGCTGTTCATCGAGGAGCTCACCAAGGCGGTGCTGGAACGCGCGGAACACCGCGGTTCCGATGCCGGGATTTTGGAAGTCCCCGCCACCCTGCAATCGTCGCTGATCGCGCGGCTCGACCGCATCCCCGCCGCGAAGCAGATCGCCCAGATCGGCGCCGTCATCGGCCGCGAGTTCGCGCATCCCCTGCTTGCGGCGGTGACGAACATGCCGGGCGAGCAGCTTGCCGACGGCATCGAGATGCTGGTCTCATCCGGCCTCGCGTTCCGCCACGGCGTGCCGCCGGATGCGGTTTACGCCTTCAAGCATGCGCTGGTGCGCGACGCGGCCTACAGCACCCTGCTGCGAACCCAGCGTCAGGAATTCCACGGCCGCATTGCAAAGGCGCTGGAAGACCACTTCCCGGACCTCGTCGATACGCAACCGGAGCTGCTGGCGCATCATTGCACGCAGGCGGGCCTGACCGAGCG
>DATBKQ010000609.1:0-7447 GCA_036555825.1 Acetobacteraceae bacterium
CTGTTGAACATGGTGTTATCCGTGCCTTGTTCCGTGTTGTCCGTGTTATTCTTGCCTCGGAGAGCATGAGGTGGTCGTCGCCGCCCGGGTGGTCTCGGCCGATGAGGCCGACATCCGTCTCGACCGGTGGTTCCGCCGGCATTTTCCAGGGTTGACCCAGGGCGCGATCCAGAAGCTGTGCCGCACCGGGCAGGTACGGGTGGACGGACACCGCGCGGACGCCGCGACGCGGCTCGCCGCGGGGCAGTCGGTGCGCGTCCCGCCGTTGCTTGCGATGCCCGCGCCGAAGCCCCCCACGGAGATCGACCCGGACACCGCGCGCGACCTCCAGCGCCTGGTGATCTATCGAGACGACAGCTTGCTGGCACTGAACAAGCCGCACGGCATGCCGGTACAAGGCGGGCCGGGGATCACCCGCCACCTCGACGCGCTGCTCGATGCGCTTCGCTTCGGCGCTGCGGACCGGCCGCGGCTGGTTCACCGGCTCGATCGCGACACGTCCGGCGCGCTGCTGCTGGCGCGCACGCCGGGCACGGCGGCGAAACTCGCGGCCGCGTTCCGTGGACGGGATATGGAGAAGACCTACTGGGCCGTGGTCGCCGGCCGGCCCGTCCCGTCCGAGGGCCGCATCGACCTGCCGCTCCGGCGCATCGGCGGATTGCGTGGCGAGCGCACGGAGCTGGCTGATCCCGGCGATAGGGATGCCGCCCGGGCCATCACCGATTACCGCACGCTCGACAATGCCGGGCGGAAGCTGGCCTGGCTCGAATTGCGTCCGTTGACCGGCCGCACGCATCAACTCCGGGTGCACTGCGTCGCACTCGGTGCGCCGATCCTCGGCGATCTGAAGTACGCCCGCCCTGACCAGAACAATGCGTTCAGCGCGACAGTCGCGGGGTTACCGGGCGAACTCCACTTGCACGCCCGTGCACTGCGGCTACCCCATCCCGCGGGCGGAACATTATTGGTGGAGGCCGACCTGCCCCCCCACATGGTGCAGACGTTTCGCACACTGGGCTTTCATGCTCCGGCGGCAGAGAGGCCGCGGCGGAGCTAGAGGGAAACCGGCAGATGGCACTGGCAAGACCCGCACGCATCGTCCTGTGGTCGCTCGCCGGCATTGTCGGCGTGGTCATCGTCGCGGCGATCGCACTGGTGCTCGCCTTCGATCCGGACAGTTTCAAGCCGCGCATCATCGCGGCTGTCAGGCAGGCGACCGGGCGCGATCTGACGCTGCAAGGGCCTATGCATCTCGGGTTGTCACTGCAGCCGACATTGGTGGTGCGCGGCGTGAGCCTGTCCAACCCCCCCGGCTTCTCGCGGCCGCAGATGGCGACATTGGACGAGCTCGACCTGAAGCTTGCTCTCATCCCGCTGCTGAGCCACCGGATCGAGATCGCTCGCCTGGTGCTGGTGAAGCCCGACATCCTGCTGGAGACGAATGCCCAGGGGCGAAGCAATTGGCAGTTCGCGCCAGAGGCAACCAATGCCGCGGCGTCGCAGCCGGCGCCCGCGCCGGCAGGTGAAGGGGCGTCCACGCAGATCAGTGTCGCGGACATTCGGGTCGATAACGGCACGCTTGCCTGGCGCGACGATCGCACCGGCCGCGGCACGGTACTGGGTATAGCCAGCCTGCGGATGAATGCTCCGTCGCCTGACGCCGATATGCGTCTGACCGCGACGGCAAGCTACAATGGCGCGGCGTTCACCGCGGCCGGCGAATTTGGGCCGCTCGCGCGCCTGCAGGATGGCACCGCGACCACCCCGTGGCCGGCACGGATGCAGGTGGAGGCGGGCGGCGCCAAGCTGGTCGCCGACGGCACGATCGCCCAGCCATTGCAGGGCCGCGGCTATGCCATGAAGCTTTCGGCGGATATTCCGGACCTGGCCGCGCTGGCAGCGTTCCTGCCTGGACGGACGCTGCCGGCGCTGCGCGACGTCAGCCTGGCGGCGCAGATTGCCGATAGCGGTGCACCATTGCCGCGGATTTCCGGTCTCGTACTGCACGTCGGACCTTCCGACCTGAGCGGCACGGTTGCCGGGCTGAAGCTCAATAAGCTGGACGTGTCCGCCGCCGCGCTGGACCAGCCGGCGAAGATCGCCGGGCAAGGCAGCTTCGACGGGTCGCCCGCGACGCTGGCCGGCACGATCGGCGCGCCATCGGCGTTGCTGTCCGGCGGCAAGACCAACGGGAACCAGGGAGCGCCCATCCCGCTCGATGTCGGCATGCAGGCGTTTGGCTCTAGCTTGAAGCTCAAGGGAAGTGTCGGCACCGGTGCCGATGGCCGCCCGTCGCTTCAAGCCGAGTTGACAGCGGACAAGATCGACGCCGATGCGCTGCGCGGTGCCTTGGCCAAGCCGCGGGCCGCACCGGCGGAAACCGCTCCCGTGGCTCCGGCGCTGCCGTCGCCGAAGCATACGAACGGCACGATGATCCCGGATACGGCGATCCCATTCGGGCTGCTTCGCCTGGCGGACGCCGATGCCAGGCTGCAGATCGCCGAACTGAAAGCGGGCGGTGCCCTGTATCACGCCATCGCGGGCCACCTCGTGCTGCATGGCGGCAGGCTCCAGGCCGATCCGCTCGCGGCCGATCTGCCCGAGGGCCATGTCACCGCCTCGCTCAGCGCCGACGCCACGCAGGAAAGCCCCCCGGTTGCGTTCCGGGTGCACATCCCGGCGCTCGCTCTGAAGCCGCTGATGGCGGCGATGGGGGAACCGGAGGTCATCGATGGTACGCTCAACGTGCAGGCCGATCTGCACGGCGCGGGGGCCACGCCGCACGCGATCGCCTCGACGCTGGATGGCTCGTTCAGCGTCACCATGGGCAAGGGCACGGTGGATAACCGGCTGCTCGGCAGCACGCTGGCGTCGGTGCTGCGGGAGGTCAACCTGCTCGACCTGGTTGGCCGCGGCGGCATCAGCCAGATCGAGTGTTTCGTCGCCAGTGCCGCGGTCGATCGGGGCGTTGCCACATTTCGCTCGCTGGCTTTCGCCTCGTCGCTGCTCACCGTGGATGGTGGCGGCAGCGTGAACCTGGGGAACGAGACGCTGGATTTGCGCCTCCAGCCTCAGGCGAGGGTGGCCGGCACCGGCATCGTCGTGCCGTTGCGGGTCGCCGGCCCGTGGCGTTCGCCGGCCACCACGCCGGATGCCGCGGCGGCGGTGACCAAGAATGCCGGGACGGTGGCCGGCGCGGTGCTGGGCCAGACGAACCCGCTCGGGGCGATCGCCGGCGCTTTGGGGGGCAAGCAGATGCTCGGCGGCTCCGAGGCGGGCTGCGGCGCCCCGCACACTGCCAGCGGCCCGGCGACGCATCCGCAACAGGCGCCGAAGCCGCCGAATGTCGGCAATGTATTGAAGCAGTTGTTCCGTTGAGAGGGTGAGGGGTGAGGCGCTTTTGGGAAATCGTCGAAGTCAAGCCGGTTGAGGCGGGCTATGCCATTCTGCTGGACGGCAGGCCGATGCATCTGCCAGGTGGCGCCGTGCTGCGGGTCGATGCCGAACCGCTGGCATGCGCGATCGCCGAGGAGTGGCAGGTCGCGGGCGGCGCGAAGGGAGGCGAAATGTCGTTCGCAGACACGCCGCTGACCCGCCTTGCCGGCACCGCCCAGCAGCGCATTGCCCGCGATCCGGCACCGACCGTCGATGCCATCGCCCGCTATGCCGAAACCGATCTGCTCTGTTATCGTGCCGAGCAGCCGGAGCAACTGGTAGCGCGGCAGGCGCGCGAGTGGCAGCCCTGGCTGGACTGGGTGGCGCGGAACTACAATGCACCGCTACGGGTGGGGACCGGTATTGCGTTCGTGAAGCAGCATCGCGGCAGCGTTGCGGCGCTGCGCAACGCCGTGGCGGAACTGGACGTCGCGGCATTGACGGCACTCGGCATCGCGGTGCCGGCGCTGGGCAGCCTGGTACTCGGCCTTGCCCTGGCCGAGCGGCGGTTGGATGCGGCCAGCGCACATGCGCTTGGCGCGCTGGACGAATTGTTCCAGGCGGAGGCCTGGGGCGAGGACGCCGAGGCCGCCGCTCGCCGGAGCGCGATCGCCGCCGATATCGCGTTGGCGGAGCGGTTCCTGCATCTGACCCGGCCGGGCGCATGAACAGCAAGCGGCTGATCATCAGCGGCCGCGTGCAGGGCGTCGGCTATCGGGAGTGGATGGTGCGGAAGGCACGCGACCTCGGCGTATCCGGCTGGGTGCGCAACCGGATCGATGGTTCGGTCGAGGCGCTGGTTGCGGGCGACACCGCGGCGGTCGAGGAACTGCTGCGGCTCTGCCGCCGCGGCCCGCGCCTGGCGCAGGTGGTGAGCATCGAGGAGGATCTTGCCGACCCTCCGGAACACTTCGGCTTCCGTCAGGTGCCGACGGCTTGAGCCGAGCCGGCCAGACTCAGACCCGCACCCGCCATGGCCGAGAGCACCACGACCAGCAGCGGCGGCGCTCGCCAGGCGACGAGCAGGACGAAGCCGGTTGCCGCGACGGCGAAGTCGGCCGGGCTCTGCACCGCGCTGACCCAGACCGGATTGTAGAGTGCCGCACCCAGCAGGCCGACCACCGCGGCGTTGGTGCCGCGCATCGCCGCCTGTGCGCCCCGCCTGGCACGCAATGCGTGCCAGAACGGCAGGGTTCCCAGCAGGCAGAGCATGCCTGGTACGAAGATCGCGATCAGCGCCAGCGCCGCGCCGGCGACCCCGCCCGGCGGCACGCCGGCCACCGCGCCGAGATAGGCGGAGAAGGTGAACAGCGGGCCGGGCACGGCCTGCGCCGCGCCGTAGCCGGCGAGGAACGCGCCGTCGGAAACCCAGCCCGGCAGCACCACGGCATTGCGCAGCAGCGGCAGCACCACATGGCCGCCACCGAAGACCAGGGCACCCGAGCGATAGAATGCGCCGGCCAGCGCTGCGGCGCCCTGCGCCGGCAGGAAGGCAAGCGCCAGCAGACCGAGGAAGACGATCAGACAGACGATACCGAACCGGCGGGACACGGGCAGAGTCAGGCTGTCGGGGGCAGTTTCAGCTTCGCCGCGGCACAGCGCCCAGCCGGCGACGCCGCCCGCGACAATCACTGTGAGTTGCAGCAGCGACCAGGGCGCGACGAGCATCGCGACCAGGGCGGCAGCCGCGATCGAGGCCCGCGCACGGTCCGGGCAAAGGCTGCGTGCCATGCCCATGACCGCCTGCGCCACGATCGCCACCGCGACCAGCTTGAGGCCGTGCAGTGCGCCCGCCCCCAGATGCGATCCACCGATACTGCCCGCGCCGAAGGCGAACAGCAGCATCAGCACGGCGGATGGCATGGTGAAGCCGGTCCAGGCCGCGACGCCGCCCAGCAGGCCGCCACGCATCACCCCGATGCCGAAGCCGGTCTGGCTGGACGCCGGACCAGGCAGGAACTGCGCCAGTGCGACGAGGTCGGCAAAAGCGCGTTCGGTCAGCCAGCGCCGCCGTTCCACGAACTCGGTGCGGAAATAGCCGATATGCGCGATCGGACCACCGAAACAGGTGCAGCCGAGCCGCAGGAAGATCAGGAGGACCTCGAGCGCCGACCGGGCGACGATGTCATGGTCCTCTGCGTCGCATGCCGCCGCGGCCGCGTCGCTTGGATGGATCGTAGCCGCCACCGCCGGGGCCCATCGGCTCGGGGGTGCGGTCGCGCCGTGGCGGCCGTAGCGATGCGCTCGGTGCGGGCGGCGGCTCCAAGCCCAGGTCCAGCGCCTCCAGCCGGCGGATCTCGTCGCGCAGCCGCGCCGCTTCCTCGAACTCGAGGTCGGCGGCGGCGGCGCGCATGCGCTTTTCCAGCTCGGCGATCGCTGCCTTCAGGTCCTTGCCGACGAACTCGGCGACCGCGGTGTGCTTCACCGGCGCGACCGTCACATAGTCCTGCTCGAACACGCTCTCCAGCACCTTGCCGATCTGGCGCTTGATCGACACCGGCGTGATGCCGTGCGCCTCGTTCCAGGCGCGCTGCTTGTTGCGGCGGCGCTCGGTCTCCTCGATCGCGGTGCGCAGGCTGTTGGTCAGGGTGTCGGCGTAGAGGATCACACGGCCCTCGATGTTGCGCGCGGCGCGGCCGATGGTCTGGATCAGCGAGGTCTGCGAGCGCAGGAAGCCTTCCTTGTCGGCGTCCAGGATCGCCACCAGCGCGCATTCCGGGATGTCGAGACCCTCGCGCAGCAGGTTGATGCCCACCAGCACGTCGAACACGCCGAGACGGAGGTCGCGGATGATCTCGATGCGCTCCAGCGTGTCGATGTCGGAGTGCAGGTAGCGCACCTTGACACCGTGCTCGGTCAGGTAGTCGGTCAGGTCCTCGGCCATGCGCTTGGTCAAGGTGGTGACCAGCACGCGCGCGCCATGCGCGGCGACCGCGCGGCACTCCGCCAGCAGGTCATCGACCTGGCGCTCGACCGGTCGCACCTCGCACACCGGGTCGATCAGCCCGGTCGGGCGGATCACCTGTTCGGCGAACACGCCCTGCGTGCGCTCCATCTCCCACGGGCCGGGGGTGGCCGAGACGAAGATGGTCTGCGGCCGATAGGTCTCCCACTCCTCGAACTTCAGCGGGCGGTTGTCGACGCAGGAGGGCAGGCGGAAGCCGAACTCGGCCAGGATGGACTTGCGGTTGAAGTCGCCGCGGAACATGCCGCCAAGCTGCGGGACCGTCACGTGGCTCTCATCGACGATCAGCAGCGCGTTCTCCGGCAGGTATTCGAACAATGTCGGCGGCGGCTCGCCGGGATTGCGGCCGGTGAGATAGCGCGAGTAGTTCTCGATGCCTTTGCACGAGCCGGTGGTTTCCATCATCTCGATGTCGAACGTCGTGCGCTGCTGCAGCCGCTCGGCTTCGAGCAGCTTGCCTTCCGTGGTCAGCTCGGCGAGGCGCGCTTTCAGTTCCACCTTGATGTCGGCGATCGCCTGCGTCAGCGTTGGTCGCGGCGTGACGTAGTGGCTGTTGGCGTAGATCGTGACCTCGTGCAGCGCCGCGGTCTTCTCGCCGGTCAGCGGATCGAACTCATGGATCGCCTCCACCTCGTCGCCGAACAGGGTGATGCGCCAGGCGCGGTCCTCGTAGTGGCTCGGGAAAATGTCCGCCGTTTCGCCACGCAGGCGGAAGGTGCCACGCTGGAACGCCTGGTCGTTGCGGCGGTACTGCAGCTCGACCAGTGCCTTGGCCAGCACGTCGCGATCGATGCGTCCACCGGTCTCCAGCTTCACCACCATGCGCGAATAGGTCTCGACCGAGCCGATACCGTAGATGCAGGAGACCGAGGCGACCACCACTACGTCGTTGCGCTCCAACAGCGACTGCGTCGCGGCGTGGCGCATGCGGTCGATCTGCTCGTTGATCTGCGCGTCCTTCTCGATATAGGTGTCGGTGCGCGGGACATAGGCCTCGGGCTGGTAGTAGTCGTAGTAGGAGACGAAGTACTCCACCGCGCTGTCGGG
>DATBKQ010000610.1:0-10976 GCA_036555825.1 Acetobacteraceae bacterium
GAGACCGAGATCGAGATGGACCTCGCGCCCAAGGGGCTGAACGAGGACATCATCCGGCTGATCTCCTCGCGCAAGCAGGAGCCCGCCTGGCTGCTGGAGTGGCGATTGAAGGCGTTCGCCGCCTGGCAGCAGATGACCGAGCCGCACTGGGCACGCGTCGAACATGCGCCGATCGATTACCAGGACCTGCACTACTACGCCGCGCCAAAGAAGAAGTCTGGGCCGAAGAGCCTGGATGAGGTGGATCCGGAGCTGCTGAAGACGTATGAGAAACTGGGCATTCCGCTGAAGGAGCGGGCCATCCTCGCCGGCGTCGATCCGGAGACGATCCAGGGCACGCAGGTCGCGGTGGACGCGGTGTTCGACAGCGTTTCGGTGGCGACGACGTTCCGCGAGACGCTGAAGAAGGCGGGCGTGATCTTCTGCCCGATTTCCGAGGCGGTGCGCGACTAT
Source organism: Acetobacteraceae bacterium (assembly GCA_036555825.1). Classification (GTDB taxonomy): domain Bacteria; phylum Pseudomonadota; class Alphaproteobacteria; order Acetobacterales; family Acetobacteraceae; genus JAMXLO01. Next base: position 454 of record DATBKQ010000610.1, read on the forward strand.
CCCGAGCTGGTGCAGCGGTATCTGGGCTCGGTCGTGCCGGTATCCGACAACTTCTTCGCGGCGCTGAACTCGGCGGTGTTCACCGACGGCAGCTTCTGTTACGTGCCGAAGGGTGTGCGCTGCCCGATGGAGCTGTCCACCTACTTCCGCATCAACGCGCGCAGCACCGGGCAGTTCGAGCGCACGCTGATCATCGCCGATGCCGGTGCCTACGTTAGCTACCTGGAAGGCTGCACCGCACCGATGCGCGATGAGAACCAGTTGCATGCGGCGGTGGTGGAGCTGATCGCGCACGAGGACGCGCAGATCAAGTACTCCACGGTGCAGAACTGGTATCCTGGCGACGCGGAAGGGCGCGGCGGCATCTACAACTTCGTCACCAAGCGTGGCGCCTGCCGGGGCGCGCGATCCAAGATTTCCTGGACGCAGGTGGAGACCGGTTCGGCGATCACCTGGAAGTATCCGTCGTGCGTGCTGGAAGGCGATGACAGCGTGGGCGAGTTCTACTCGGTCGCGGTGACCAATAATCGCCAGCAGGCGGATACCGGCACCAAGATGATCCATATCGGCCAGCGCACGAAGAGCACCATCGTCTCCAAAGGCATCAGCGCCGGCCGCTCGAACAACACGTATCGCGGTCTGGTGAAGGTGCTGCCGCGCGCCGCAGGTGCGCGCAACTACACGCAGTGCGATTCGCTGCTGATCGGCGATGCGTGCGGCGCACATACCGTGCCCTATATCGAAAGCCGCAATCCGACCGCGAAGCTGGAGCACGAGGCGACCACATCGAAGATCGCCGACGATCAATTGTTCTATTGCCGCCAGCGTGGCCTGACGGAAGAGGACGCGGTGAACCTGATCGTCAACGGGTTCTGCAAGGACGTGCTGAAGGAGCTGCCGATGGAGTTCGCCGTCGAGGCGCAGAAGCTGCTGGCGGTGAGCCTCGAAGGCTCCGTGGGTTAGGGGAACGCATTCATGCTGGAAATCCGCGGCCTTTCCGCCGCCATCGAGGACAAGCCGATCCTGCAGGGCATCGACCTGACCGTGCCGCAGGGCGAGGTGCACGCGATCATGGGGCCGAACGGCTCCGGCAAGTCAACGCTCGCCTATGTGCTGTCGGGCCGCGAGGACTACGTGGTATCCGCGGGGTCGGCGCGATTCGACGGCCGCGATCTGCTGGCGATGGCCCCGGAGGAGCGAGCGGCGGCGGGGGTGTTCCTCGCATTCCAGTACCCGGTGGAGCTGCCCGGCGTCGGCAACGCCAACTTCCTGCGCACGGCGCTGAACGCGCTGCGGCGCTCGCGCGGCGAAACCGAGCTCGATGCCGTGCAGTTCCTGAAGCTGGCGCGTGCCGAGACGAAGCGGCTGGCGATGCCGGACGACATGCTGCGCCGGAACGTCAATGTCGGCTTCTCCGGCGGCGAGAAGAAGCGGAACGAAGTGCTGCAGATGGCGATCCTGCGGCCACGCCTGGCTATTCTGGATGAAACCGACAGCGGGCTCGATATCGACGCGCTGAAGATTGTGGCGGAAGGCGTGAACGCGTTGCGTGGCCCGGACTTCTCGGCGCTGATCATCACCCACTATCAGCGGCTGCTCGACTACATCGTGCCGGACCGGGTGCACGTGCTCGCTGGCGGCCGCATCGCCCGTTCCGGCGGCCCCGAGTTGGCGCATGAGCTGGAAGCCAAAGGCTATGCCGGCATGATCGCGGAGGCAGCGTGACCGCAACCGTGCAAAGCGGCGTCGCCGGTTTCCTGGCGCGCTACGAGGCGCTGCGCGACCGGTTGCCGGGCGACCGGCGTCAGCGCGCTGCCGCGGCCGAGGCGTTCCGGCGCGCCGGTCTGCCGGGGGCGGCGGCAGGGCGGCGCGACGAGGCGTGGAAATACACCGGGCTTCGCCCGCTGGCAGATGCATCGTTCCAACAGTCGGTCTCGCACACCCCGGCTGACAGCCGCGTCTTGTCGCGCCTGCCGCGAATCGACGCCCCGCGCATCATCTTTGTCGACGGCGAGTTCAGTCCGGAACTGTCGGCGCTGCCACCGTCGGTGGAGTTCGCGCGCTTTGCCGAACATGCAGGGTTCGGCTCCCTGGCACGTCCGGACAGCGAGCCGTTGGTCGCGCTGAACACGATGTTGGCCGAGGATGGCGCGGTTCTCCAGGTGCCGGTCGGGGTGGATGCCGGTCTGCTGCTGCTCGCCGGCTTCGCGACGGACCGGGCGGCGTTCCACCCGCGTCATCACATACGGCTGGCGCCCGGCGCGCGTCTGACGCTGCTCGACCTGTCGTTTGGCGACGGCACCTATCTGCACAACCCGGTCTTTGAAGTGCATGTCGCCGCGGACGCCGTACTGACCCACGTGCGCTTGCAGAACGAGTCGGCGACAGCCTTCCACCTTTCCACACTGTACGCCGAGATCGAGGAGCGCGGCACCTACGACAGCTTCGTGCTGAACCTGGGTTCGCGGATTGCCCGCACCGAGGCGCATGCGCGTCTGAGCGGTGAAAAGGGCGTGACGCACCTTAACGGCGCCCAGTTGCTGGGCGGCGCGCAGCACGCCGACTTCACCACGGTGGTGCGGCACGACGCGCCGTGCTGCGCGTCGCGCCAGACCGTGAAACACGTCTTGACGGGCCGCTCCCACGGCGTGTTCCAGGGGCGTATCGAGGTCGCGCGACATGCGCAGAAGACCGACGGTTACCAGATGAACCAGGCGCTGCTGCTGTCGCCGGACGCCGAGATCGACACCAAGCCGGAGCTGGAGATCTTTGCCGACGACGTGAAATGCAGCCATGGCGCCACCGTCGGCGAACTGGATGCGGACCAGTTGTTTTACATCCGAAGCCGCGGGATTCCCGATGCCGAGGCGCGATCGATCCTGGTGCGTGCATTCCTGGCGGAGGCCCTGGAGGCTGTGAGCGACGAGGCGGTGCGCGACGTGCTGGACCGCGCCGTCGAGGCCTGGTGGGAGAGGCAGGCAGCATGAACGTCGAAGCCGAAATCCCATTGGACCGCCCTGCCCTGCTGGATGTTGCGCGCATCCGCGGCGACTTCCCGATCCTGCGTCAGAAGATTCGCGGCAAGCCACTGGTGTTCCTCGACAGCGCCGCCTCCGCGCAGAAGCCGCGCGTGGTGATCGAGGCGATGCGTGAGGCGATGGAGACGCAGTACGCCAACGTGCATCGCGGCCTGCACTGGATGAGCGAGCGGACCACCGATGCATATGAGGCTGCGCGCGAGGCGGTGGCAGCGCTGATCAACGCGCGCGACCCGCACGAGGTGGTGTTCACGCGCAATGTCACCGAGTCGCTCAACCTGATGGCGCACAGCTTCGGGCGGGGTCTGCTGAAACCGGACCAGGCGGTGGTGGTCTCGGGGATGGAGCACCATTCCAATATCGTGCCCTGGCAGTTGCTGCGCGATGAACGCCGTATCGAGCTGCGCGTGGTGCCGGTCACCGATGCCGGCGAGCTCGATATGGATGCGTTCGAAACGTTGCTCGGCGACGGCAAGGTCGGTCTGGTGTCGATGACGCACATGTCGAATGTGTTGGGCACCTATACGCCGGTGGAACGCATCGTGCGGATCGCGCACGCGCATGGCGCGAAGGTGCTGTTCGATGGCGCGCAGGCAATCGTGCACCGCCGGGTGGACGTACAGGCGCTGGACTGCGACTTCTATGCGTTCACCGGGCACAAGCTCTACGGCCCGACCGGCATTGGCGTGCTGTGGGGCCGTCGCGAGCTGCTGGATGCCATGCCGCCGTTCCTGGGCGGCGGCGAAATGATCTCCTCGGTTTCCTTCGAGCGTTCCACCTGGGCCGAGGTGCCGCACAAGTTCGAGGCGGGGACGCCGCCGATCCTGGAAGGCATAGGGCTGAAGGCGGCGATCGATTACGTGCAGCGGATCGGCTACGAGGCGATCGCCGCGCACGAGACCGCGCTGGTGGATCATGCACTGGCACGGCTCGGGGCGCTGGAAGGCGTGCACATCCTCGGCCGCGCGCAGGACCGCGGTGGCGTGGTGTCGTTCGCGCTCGACCGTGCGCACGCGCACGACGTGGCGACGCTGCTGGACCGCCAGGGCATCGCGGTGCGCGCCGGCAATCACTGCGCCGAACCGCTGATGCATCGCTTCGGTCTGGACAGCACGGCACGCGCCAGCTTCGCGATCTACACCACGCATGACGAGATCGACTTCCTGGCCGAGCAGCTCGCCCGCGTGCGGGAGTTCTTCAAGTGATGTGCGACCGTAGGACCCCCTCCCCGACCCCCTCCCGCAAGGGAGGGGGGGTCAGGAAACCATGAGCGACTCATTCGACGATCTGCGCGACCTGTATCAGGAAGTGATCCTTGATCACGGCCGGCGCCCGCGCCATGCGCGGCGGCTCGAGAGCTTCGATGCGACCGCGAAGGGCGATAACCCGATGTGCGGCGACCGGATCGAGGTGTGGGTGAAGCTGGGCGACGATGGCAGTATCGCTGATACCGGCTTCCAGGCGCGCGGCTGCGCGATCAGCGTGGCGTCGGCGGACCTGATGGCCGAGACGGTGATCGGCCGCAGCAAAGCGGACACGCAGGCGCTGTTCGAGGCGTTCCGCGAGATGGCGCGCACCGGCAAGTGCCCGCAGTGCGATGGCCCATTGGCCGATCCGCTGGAGCGGCTGGAGCCGCTGGCGGGCGTGCACGAATACCCGTCGCGCGTGAAGTGCGCGACCTTGGCCTGGCACGCGCTGATTGCCGCGCTGGAGGGTGCCAAGGAGGCGAGCAGTGAATGAGGTAACCCAGCCACACACTGCGTGGACTCCGGACGGCGAAACCAAGCCCAGGCCGACCGAGGACGCGATCATCGGCGCCATCGCCGAGGTGTACGATCCCGAGATCCCGGTGAACATCTACGAACTCGGCCTGATCTATGCGATCGAGATCGCCGACGATGGAGCGGTGAAGGTCGAGATGACGCTGACCGCGCCGGCATGCCCTTCGGCGCAGGAACTGCCGGAGCAGGTGCATGACGCGGTCATGGCGGTACCGGGCGTCAAGTCATGCGACGTGGAGACCGTATGGGACCCGCCCTGGGACCCCAGCCGCATGTCGGAAGAGGCGCGCCTGCAGTTGAACATGTTCTGAAAGACAACGATATCGAGCCGACCATGAGCACAACGACCACAGCACCTCGCAAGACCCGTGCCTTGCCGCCGCTGATGACGCTGACGGACGCTGCCGCGGACCGTTTGCGTTCGCTGTATGCCAAGGGCGAGCAAGGCAAACTGCTGCGCATCGGCGTGAAGACGAAGGGCTGCTCGGGCCTGTCCTATGACATGACATGGACCGCCGAACCCGGCCCGGGCGACGAGGTGGTGACCGATAAGGGGTTGACGGTCCTGGTCGATCGCAAGGCCAGCCTGTTCCTCATCGGCACGGTCATGGACTACCAGGTGAAGGCGCTCGCTTCGGGCTTCACCTTCACCAATCCGAACGAAAAGGGCCGGTGCGGCTGCGGCGAGAGTTTCCACGTCTGATCGGAGCCTGGCTATCGCTCATTTGTGAGCTACTGGCCCTGATTTCGCCGCCTTGGCGGTTCGCAATCGGACCGTGCAGGGACTGATACCGCTGAGCTGGGAAGACTTCCTGGGCCAGAGCCTCGTCTGGCTCCGCGACAATATCCTGATACCCCCAATGCTCGCGCAACTGGTTTGCGTGCTGGTGCTGCTGGCCATGGCGCGAGCGTTCGTGCCCGCCATCCAACGTGGCTGCCTGCACCTGGCCGGGACGGTTGCCGCGGGCCCGCTGCGGTCAATGGCCATGGCCTTCGCCCGGGTGGCTGGGTGGATCGGACTGTTGGTCGCGCTCTGGTTCGCGCGCGCCGCCTTCCATGCCGGCGGCTACCGCGCCGACCTGCTTCGGCTGGCCGAGAGTCTCGTGCTGGTATGGGTGCTCATCCGGCTCAGCGCGATGCTCGTGCGTGACGAACGCTGGGCACGGGCGATCGCGGTGGTCGCCTGGATCATCGCGGCACTGAACATTGCCGGGCTGATCGCCCCGCTCATGAACTTGCTGGATGCCATGGCGGTGCCGGTCGGCAACCTCCGCATCAGCGTGCTGCTGGTGCTGAAGGGTGCAATCACCCTGGCGGTCTTCATCTGGATCGCCAACGCGGTGTCGCGGCTGCTCGAGCAACGGCTGCGGCTGCTCGCGCCGTTGACGCCGGCGGTCGAGGTGCTGGCCTCGAAGCTCGTGCGCATGACGCTGCTGACGCTTGCCGTGGTGCTGGCACTCGGCTCGATCGGCATCGATCTGACGGCGTTCGCGGTGTTCTCCGGCGCCGTCGGCGTCGGGGTCGGCTTCGGCCTGCAGAAGGTTGTGTCCAACCTGGTCAGCGGCGTGATCCTGCTGCTGGACCGGTCGATAAAGCCAGGCGACGTCATCGAGATCGACGGCACCTATGGCTGGGTGAGCACGTTGAACGCGCGCTACGCCTCGGTGCTGACGCGCGACGGCAAGGAGTATCTCATCCCCAACGAGGACCTCATCACCCAGCGGGTGACCAACTGGTCGTTCTCGAACGACCTGATCCGGCTGCATGTCAAGGTAGGGATTTCGTATCAATCCGACCCGCACCAGGCGATCCGGCTGGCACTGGAGGCGACGCGCGACGTGCCGCGCGTGCTGAGCGAGCCCGCACCGAACTGCCTGCTGGTCGAGTTCGGCGACAGCGCGGTGAACCTCGAGCTGCGATTCTGGATCAGTGATCCGGCGAACGGCACGACGAACATCCGGAGCCAGGTCATGCTGAAGCTGTGGGACCTCTATCACAAGCATGGTATCGAGATGCCATATCCCCAGCGCGATGTGACGCTGCGCAATCCCGAGGCTCTGGCAAATCTTTTGTCGCTACGCGAGGCGCAACGGGTGCCGTGATCCGGCGGGCGGGGTCGCGGCGGTCCAGGCCGCGGCGGGGACATGCGTGCGCAGGAATCGCCCGACCCCGGCAATCGTCGCCTTGATCGACTCGCAATGCACGCTGGGATTGTCGAAACCTGTCCCGTCGAAGCGATGTGGCAGGTAGCCGCCGCCGCAGAGGTCGAACACCGGGCAGGCAAGGCAGGTTCTCGATGGCGGGATCGACGCCGCGGTCTGCGCCGCGAACTGCTCGGCAAGACTTCTGGTCGCCAGACTGCCGCCAATGGACGTGAACTCTTCGCCGCACGTATGCAGCACATCCACCAACTGGTAGCTGCCGTCGGTCTCCACCACCATCAGCCGGTCGGTTCCCGCCCCGAAAGCATCGATCTCCGGCGACATGCCGAAATAACCCTTCGCGATGTGCTCGAAAAAGCGGATGTGAAAGTTGGGATCGTCAAGTGCCGTCCAAGCGTTGAACGCCTTCATCAGAAAGCGTGTAAGCATCTTCTGGCTGAAACCTGGCAGATGCGCGGGAGGCGCCGCATGGGTCGCGTCCGGCATGAGCAGGTCGAGATGGGCGATGCCGAGTGAATGAAAGTAGCGCACGATCTCCGCGCCGTCCTGGCGAGGATCGATGACAGCGAGCACGCCACCGAACCAGCGGCACCAGTCGGGCCGCGAAAGTGACCGGCGGATTGCCGCCTCCACCTGCGCGTGGCTGCCTCGACCATTATGCGCGAACCGAAAGCGGTCATGCACCGCTTTCGGTCCGTCGCAACTGATCGACCAATGCACTTCGTTGGCCGCGAACAGCGTGCACCACGCTTCGTCCAGCAGCACGCCGTTGGTCTGCAGGCAGTAGATGACGCGGCTCTCGGGCAGTTGCGCCCGGAGCCTGCCTATCAGATCTTCGAACCGTGCCCGCCCGAACAGCAGCGGCTCCCCGCCGTGAAATTCGAGCGTCAGATGGACATTGGGGTCATCCAGCAATTCGGCCGAACGGTCAATGAGCAAGGATGCTTCGAAAGGGCCGAGCCGGCGCGGGCGGTTGCGCCAGGACTGGTCCGGCCCCGAGTACATGTAGCAGTACGGGCATGCCAGGTTGCAGCGCCCCGCCAGCTTGACGATGACCGTCCGGCCCGTGATCATTGCTCAGCCGGCCTGCTGCTGTTGCGGGGGCTCGCCCAAGATAAAGTCCTTGTGGATCGACCTCCCGAAGCTCCCCTTTAGATGGCCGATCTTGAGATGGAACGCGTCGTTGGGATCTCCTTCGGCAATTTCGGTCAATGAGCGGGCAACCTCGCTCGAGATGTTGTTGATCGCCTGCTTGTCGAGCTTCTTGATATCGATTCTCTGTTGTGTGAAGTCGTCAGCCATTTTGCTTGATCCTCTGGGTTGTTGGTTTCGTTTCGATCGTTACTGCCGGTCCGATTGCAAAGCGGGAGGTCCGCAGCGATCGCACCAGAACGCCTGGCATAGGCGTGATGCGTTGATCGGCAGCAGAACCGCGTGCAGTGCCCAGACGGGCAGAAGACCCAGTCCGGTGCCGTAGATGAGAAAGGCAATGTTGCTTGCCAGTGCGATGCAGCGCAGTGCGATGATGTCCTTCATCCAGAAGGCGGTAATCACCAGACTGGCGGCCAGAAACCCGGCTGCGTCGTAAAGCCGCATGACATTCTCACCGAAGGTGGGGCAGCATGGCTGCGGAATTCGCAACCATGCCACGGACATAGCGACTGATAACCCGCGGTCGCTATCCGGTTTGCGCAGCCCTTATCCAGTAATGGCAATCCGCTGCACGCGGGCATAAGATCGGCACCGACGCAGGCTCATTCGGACTGTGACTGGCTTCACAGCGCTGTCCGGCAGTCGCCGCTAAAGCGTTGCTCCGGTTGGCTGACGGGCGATGGCTCGGACAATCCAAATGCCGCGACAACCCAGGCGGGGGATCGTCTGATCATGGTTCTTGCGATACATCAAGCTACAGGATTCGACTCCCCACCGGCCGTCAGGCCGCATCTCCGTTTTCGCAGCCGCAAACTTGATGAAGCGGTTGCGTTTATGCAAGGAAAGGCTTTGCGCCTCGAAGTTGCCCGGCGCGATGTCGATGATCTCGAAATGCGCATGAGCGGGCTTTACTTCCCCGCGGGACTCTATATCGGCCTGACCGAGTACGGTGCAGCAGCCAGGATCAAGGCACAGCCGCAGCGTCTTGACTATTGGCTGCTGATCCCGGTCCGCGGACGGATGGAGACGACATTCCGGGGACGCCAATATGTGGGCGATGTGCGGCGCGCCTGCCTGTTCTCGGATCCATTCATGGGACCAAACTGGAACGTGGTCGATGCCGACGCGGCGCGGATGACGGTCGTGCTGAGCGACCAAAGTATCCAGCAGCAGCTTGCCGTTCTCTTGGGCAAGGACCCGACTGCGACGTTGAATCCGCTGCCGGAGTTTGCGCCTGTTCTCGACCTGACACGCGGGCATGGTCGAAGTATCGCGCGGCTGGCTGCACTGGCATTCAAGGATTTCGAATGCGGCGGCCCGATGACATGCAATCCGTGGGCGATGAGTTCCATAGAGCAGTTCATCATCAATGAACTGCTGCTGGCTCACCCGCACAACTACAGTGAGGCGCTGCATGGCGCTGTTCCGTCGATTGCGCCGCGGGATGTCAAGCGGGCGATCGAATTCATCGAGGCGAATCTCGACGCCCCGATCACGCTGGCCGATGTGGCTGGCGCCGCGGGCGTGCCCGGACGGACCCTGCTGAAGCATTTCCGGGACTATCGCGGCATCTCTCCGATGGAGTACCTGCGCCGGGCACGCTTCGACAAGGCTCATGCCGCGCTGCGTTGCACCGAGGTCTCGCAGACCGTGTCCGAAATTGCGGTGACCTGGGGGTTCTATCATCTGGGCCGGTTCTCGGCCGAGTATCGGAAGCGGTACGGAGAGCTGCCCTCGGAGACGCTTGCGAGAACCCATAGGAGCCACTGAGGGTCGCGACACCGCTACGCCAGGCGCAGCGGGGGCGGAGGCGCCGTGAAGACGCACACGCTTTCCAGGCGTTCCGACCAGAGGAACTGATCGATCGGTGTCGCGACCCGCAGCCGAAAACCTGCCCGGTGAAGCAGTCGCGCATCCCGCGCCAGGGTAACCGGATTGCAGCTGACATAGATCACCACCGGCACCCTGGCGGCGACGATCTGCGCCGTCTGCGCCGGGGCGCCGGCGAACGGCGGATCGAGCACCGCCGCGCCGAAGCCGCGAAGCTCGAGCGCTTGCAGCGGCTGCCGCGCGAGATCACGCCGCGCCACAGCGATCCGCCCGGCGAGGCCGGCGCGGCTGGCGGCGGTGCGTAACGCGGCGACGGATGCCGCGTCGCCCTCCCATGCGCTGACGCGAGTCCGTTGAGCCATGGCGAAGGTGATCGTCCCGCAGCCGGCGAACAGCTCGGCGACCTGCCCCTTGGAAGGCAAGGCATTCAGGGCCGCGGCAACGATCGCCGCCTCGCCTGCGCTTGACGCCTGAAGAAAGGCGCCAGGCGGCGGAACAACGGTCACACCGGCGAACGAGGTAACCGGTGGACGGAGGACCACGACCGGCTCCGCGTCGGA
>DATBKQ010000611.1:0-2928 GCA_036555825.1 Acetobacteraceae bacterium
ATCGATGCCGCAGGCCAGCAGCATGGCCGCCATTTCGCGTGTCTGCTGTGCCAGCGCGCCGCCAGTCTGCCATTGCTCGGTGATCGCGTGCAGATCGACCACGCAATAGATGCACTCGTGGCTCGACTGCAGCGCCACCCAGTTGCGGAAGGCGCCAAGGTAGTTGCCGAGATGGGCGATGCCGGTGGGCTGGACACCGGAGAATACTCGTTGCATGCCGGACTGATGGCCGATCCGGGGCGGCTGTGCAAGGCAGGCCCGGGTGGGCGCTGCTCGCTGAAGGGAGGCACCGACCGACATGCCGCAGCCGGACCACATCTCGAAACTAGGCGTGCCGGACCCGGCCACGCTGGACGATGACCTGAAGCTGATATGGGGGAAGTGCATCGACAAGCTCGGCTTCGTGCCGAACGTGTTCAGCGCCTACAGCCTGAAGCCGCAGCGGCTGCGCAACTTCATGGCGATGTACAACGAGATCATGCTGTCGGACTCCGGGCTGTCCAAGCTGGAGCGGGAGATGGTCGCGGTGGTCGTGTCGTCCGCGAACCGGTGTTACTACTGCCTGGTGGCGCATGGCGCAGCCGTCCGTGCACTGTCGGGCGACCCGGAACTCGGCGAGATGATGGCGTTGAATTACCGCGTCGCCAGGCTCGACGATCGCCAGCGGGCGATGCTGGACTATGCGTGGAAGCTGACCGCCACGCCCTGGCTGATCGACGATGCGGACCGTGCCGCGTTGGGCGCTGCGGGACTGACCGACAAGGATGTCTTCGACCTGTCGGAAACGGTTGCTTTCTTCAACCTGTCGAACCGGATGGCTGCTTCGACAGACATGATGCCCAACCGGGAATACCACTCGGCCGGACGCCACGGCGAGATCGGATCGCGTTGATCCGTGTCAGGCGGCATGCCGTGCGTTGATCGTGCCGACCCGGGCTGCCTCAAGCCCCATCAGATCCGCTTGGCGCAACGCCCAGATCGCAAGCTGCGTTCGGTTCGCGGCCTTCACCTTACGCAGCAGGCCCTTGACGTGAACCTTTACCGTCCCCTCGGTGATGTTCAGCTCGCGTGCGATGGTCTTGTTCGACAGCCCGATCGCCAGGCAGCGCACGACCTGATACTCACGCCTGGACAAGGGGGGAGACAGCGCGAGATGGTTATTGCCTTCGTCCAGATTCTCCCCATCGCTGGAATGGCCGCCATCACCCTCGGGCCGTCTGCCGCTGGTGATCCACGACATGATGTCCGCCGGGAATAACCGGTGGTCCGAGAGCACGAGTTCCAGCGACCGTTCCAGCATCCCGCCTGATATCTCGGTCAGCAGGATTGCGCTCACATCGGCCTGAACGAACGCCGGCAGGATCGATTTTGCGCTCGGATCGGCCAGCAGGACGAGCTTCGCGACGGGAAAACGCCGGCGGAGGTTCTCGATCAGGTCGAGTGGCGACTCGGCGATATTCTCCGATGGCAGGTGCAGGATGATCAGTTCCGGGCAGGCGCCCAGGTCCGCGACACTGGCCAGTTCGGCCAGATCGCGACCTTCCCCCGCCACCGAGATGCAACTCTTCTCCAGCATCCGCCGGATGCCGTCTCGGAAGAGCCGGTTTTCCCCCAACAGAACTGCCCGCGAATCCGCCATCTGTCCCATCGGCTGGAAAGTGTTATGACTTAAGGCCAGTGCCAACGAATCTTTCGAGGATGTTAGCCAATTTCATCCAAGGCGCAATCGGGATAGTTGCGAGCGCAAGACATCGTGACTAATGCGTTGAAAAGCCGGAACTTAATTCAGTGCATTGTTTCGCATTGTACAAGTAACCTGGACGTGATCAGGCGCCGCCAAAAAGCCGGCGCCACGTCGTCCGCAGCTGACGCTGGATGCGCTGCCGCATGATGGCGCGGTTAAAGATGATCCGCTTTCCGTCGAACAATATCCCATTCGGGGTAACGGACAAGGTATGAAACCCATCAGGATAGCGCCCTTGCGGATCAGGTGTGAGGCGGGCGACGAACTCTTCCTGATACTCGTGCGGCGTACAGGTTACGATCTTGTTGATCACCAGCGCGCAACCGTAACTGCGGGAACAGTCCTGGGCCGGACGAAACAGTGTGCCACCGACTGTGAAGGGAGCTCCGCCGGGGCGCGAGGAGCGAACGTCCATCTTCACCGGATTGAGCGGATGTGGAATCCATGGCCCCTCGAGCCGCGTGGCGTAGCGCAGGCATAGATTTTCGTGCAGCCCGAGATCGGCATCATTATAGGCGATCCAGTACAACCCATCGTGCCGGAACAACGTCGGATCCGCCATGGCGACGTCTTTGGCGACCTCGGCCAGTACCGCGGGAGGCGCATCGGGCTCCAGCCGGTAGATGAGTTGCTTTCGCTCCCACAGCATTTCCGGGAGGCACAGGACCAAACCAGGTTCCGCGTAGGTGAACGGGTAAGAGAGGTGGGTGGAAACGTCGAGTTGCAGCGGCACAGTCTGAGGCTGGCCGCCTGCATCGGGTACGAGCGCCTCGATCGACGCGCGCCCGGCCTTGTTCGAGTATCGCTCATAGAGGATCGCGCCGGCTCGGCCAGGCCAGGGAAACGGATCGGCGACAAATCCTTCATTGCATGGAATCTCGAACCACGAACTTGCGCTCACGGTCCGGGAGCTCAGAAAATTCTCAATCGGTTCGGCAGTCATGCCGATAGCCCAGACATCGGATGCGAGGTGGTCACGCACGACGGCCCTGGCGCGGGACAGCCTCGTTGCAATGGCGACGGCCGGCGTGGGCGAAAGCGGCTGGAAGGGTGCCGGATGCGATGGCGGCGCCGATGTATGTTGCTGTCGGATCGCGGCCGCTACCAGCCAAGCAACCGCGCGTCCCAGGGCATCCAACAGACCGCGAGAGCGGTGTCTGGCAGAGACATGCGCCTCGGCCAAG
>DATBKQ010000612.1:0-6759 GCA_036555825.1 Acetobacteraceae bacterium
GGCGGACGCGCCCGGTTGTTCGATCGCATGTCCAGGGGCTTCCTCACCGGTATCTACGATCCCCCCGATTTCGCACTGCGCCTGCTGCACAAGGATGTGTCGCTGGCCTGCCAACTGGCGCGCGAAGTCGGTGTGCCGATGCGACTGACCAACCTGGCGCACCAGGAGCTGACCGAGGCGCTGAACCGTGGCTGGGCGCAGCGCGACTCCCGGATCAGTATGCTGCTGCAGCAGGAGCGTGCCGGGATCGACACCATAGCCGTGGCGCCGGACAAGCTGAAGGCTGTGCTGGACGCCGACAAGTAAGCGGAGAGAGCGAATGCAACTCGGCGCACTCATTCCACTCGGCGATATCGGTGGCGAACCATCCGCCGTGCGCGACTACGCGCGGGCGGTCGAGGCAATGGGCTACGACTTCCTGGAAGCGCCCGATCACGTGCTGGGTGTGAACGCCGCCGCGCGGCCGGACTGGGACATGAGCCGCAACACCTCGAAGGACCTGTTTCACGACCCGTTCGTGCTGTTCGGCTTTCTCGCCGGCTGCACGAACAAACTCGGATTCTCCACCGGCGTGCTGATCCTGCCGCAGCGGCAGACGGTGCTGGTCGCGAAACAGGCTGCCTCGCTCGACGTATTGTGCGGCGGCCGTTTCCGTCTGGGCATCGGCGTCGGCTGGAACGAGGTGGAGTTCGTCGGCTTGAATGAGAACTTCCGCAATCGCGGCCGACGCTCGGAGGAGCAGGTGCAGGTGATGCAGGCGCTGTGGGCGCAGGATCACGTCGCCTTCAAGGGTCGCTGGCACACCATCGAGGATGCGGGGATCAATCCACGTCCCTCGTCGGGGCGCGTGCCGGTGTGGTTCGGCGGGCATCACGACGCGACGCTGCCGCGCATCGCCAAATGGGGCGACGGGTGGATGCCGAACGCCTATCCGCCGGACCGAACCGCGCTCGACGTGTTCGACAAGCTGCGCGCACTCACACGCGCGGAAGGCCGCGATCCGGGCGCGGTCGGTATCGAGGTGTGGACCTCCTGCGGGTCCGGCAAACCGGCCGACTGGCGCAAGGAAGTGGCGTTCTGGAAGTCGGCCGGCGCGTCGCACATTTGCCTGACCACCACGTTCAACCGCCGCCATCACCGGCGCATCGCGGGGCATACCGCGGCCGACCACCTGGCGGCGCTGCAGGCATATCGCGAGGCGGTGGCGGGGGCGCTGTGATGCCTATGCAAAAATTTTGCCGAGCCGCCTGATGCTGTCCAAAGCCTTGTCGAACTCCAGCCCCGGCCAGTGGCAGCGCATCATGAAGTGATCGACCCCTAGTGCTTCACGATAGCGTGCGACCTCCTCCCTCACGAACGCCGTGTCGCCGATGATGAAGCGATCGCGCACCAGTTCGTCGAATGACGGCGGCTGCCGATCGGCCAAGCCCCACGAGGCATAGGCGTTGTACTTGTACTGCAACGCATTGCGGCACTCGTCGAGCGCGGTTCCGTGGCTGGCGCCGACATAGCATTCGCGCACGATCGGGAAGCAGTCGGGCACGCGGGCGCCCAGCGCGGCACGATACACCCGCATCTGCTCCGCCAGCTCGGGCAACGGCGTGCTGGGAACGATCATCCACGCATCCGCCATGCGGGCCGCGCGCTCGATGGCAGGGCGCGCCGTTCCCGCCATCCAGATCGGCGGTCCGCCCGCGCGCAGCGGCCTCAGCCCGATCGCCAGATCGTCCACCCGATAGAACCGGCCCTTGTGCGTGACCCTCTCGCCGCTCCACAGCCGCCGCATCAGCGCGATGCTCTCCTCCAGCCGCGGCGCGCGTTCCCGCAGCGACATGTTGAACGCGGCCAATTCGCCCTCGCGATAGCCGAGACCGACGCCGAGTACGTAATTGCCGCCGGTGAGCACATCGAGCGTCGCCGATTCTTCCGCGACGTGTACCGGATTGAGCAGCGGCAGGATCAGGATGTTCGGACCGATCTGCATCCCCTCGGCGTGCTGCGCCAGATACGCCATCATCGGCACGATCTGCAGCATCTGCAGCGGCCCGGTCAGGTAGTGGTGCGGGAACCACAGCGACTTGAATCCAGCGTCGCGTGCGGCGCGCGTCTGCGCCACCAGGTCGGGCAGGTGCGTCGCCACCGGTTGCCCAGGCTGGAATTGCGTGTTCAGGAACAGTCCGACTTGCACGATCGAGCCTCCGTGGGTCCTGCCGGCGGTCACCTTGAACCAGCAAAGCAGGCGCGCCAACTATGGCGCCCATGAGTGATCGCCGGCCTCCTGAAATCGAGCTGCTGCCCGACGGCAGCTACCGCCCCCGGCGTCCACCGATCGCGGCGCGCGTCTTCGCCTGGGCGGTCGTCATCGCCATCGTCGCGGGTGCCTTCGCGGTTGCCGCGCTCGCGTTGTGGTTTGCGTTGATCCTGATTCCGGTGGTGGTGGTCGCTGGTCTGGTCGCCTGGCTCGCGTTCCGCTACCAGCTCTGGCGTGCCCGGCAAACCCGCTGGCGCTGATGCTCGCGTTCGAGAGCGGGGGGCGGGATGCCCGCCTGTCATTGCGAGCGAAGCGAAGCAATCTCGGTCATTGTGCGCTCGGTCTTACTGCGCTTTGACCCCGAGCTGCTTCCGGATCGGGGCCGTGACGGCTTCGCTCCTCGCAATGACAGGACTGCGCTCGCTCCGTCGCGCGATTCTAAGGCGTGATCTTGCCGTCCTGCACCACCAGCCGGACCGGCTTCACTTCCACGCGCTGCCAGACTTTTCCCTTGGTGTAAGGATCGTTGGCGATCATCGCGTCCAGTTCGGCACGGTCGGCGCAATCCGCCAACAGGAACGATCCGACCGGCTTCTGTGCCTCGTCGAAGATCGGGCCGCCGAACACCAGCTTGCCGCTGGCGACATTCGTCTTCAGTCCATCGAGATGCGCCGGCCGCGTCGCCTGGCGCCGCGCCGGGGCCTCGGCGTCGGTTCCATCGTAGATCGTCACCAGGTACTGTGGCATGCGTTGTCTCCTCTACTCCGCCGCGAGCGGCACGTGCTGAGTCAGTCCGAACTCCCGCGCCAGCAGCGTGTAGGAGCGGCGCCGTGCTGCGGGATCGTGCAATGTGGTCAGGATGGCGATCTCGTCCACACCATGCTCCGCCACCAGCGCATGCAGCTTGCCGGCCACGACCGCCGGCGTGCCATAGATCGCGCGCGAGCGCAGCCGCTCGATTCGCTGCAGCTCGGCTTCGGAATACGCAAATGCCGCGGCTTCTTCCGGCGATGGCAGTGCCGCGTACACACCGCGATCGCGGCCGAGCCGCCACATCTCGCGCGAGCTGAACAGCCGCGACGCCTCTGCCTCGGTATCCGCCGCCAGCGCCCATACGCACAGCGCGCCATAGGGCTGGGGAAAGCGCTCGCTTGGCCGGTAGTTGTCGCGGTACAGCCCCATCGCCTCCGCTACGCCGCGACCGTCGGTAATGAAATGCGCGAAGCAGAACGGCAGACCGAAATACGCCGCCACCTGTGGCCCGTAATCCGAGCTGCCGAGCATCCAGACTTCCGGCACGGTCGGTCCTTGCGGCTGGGCGACGATGTCGCGGAACGGATGTCCTTCCACCAGCTTTTCGCCTTGCAGCCAGGCCAGCAGATCGCGCACTTGCGCCGGAAAATGATCCGCCGCGGTCTCCGCCAATGGATTCAGCGCGAATGCGGTGCGCCCGTCCGATCCAGGCGCGCGGCCCAGACCGAGATCGATGCGTCCCGGCGCGACCGCCTCCAGCACACGGAACTGCTCGGCCACCTTCAGGCTGGAATAGTGCGGCAGCATGATCCCCGCCGAACCGACGCGGATACGCGTCGTGGTGGCGGCGATGGCACCGATCAGGATCTCCGGCGCGGTGCCGGCCTGGCTCGCGGAGTTATGATGCTCGGCGCACCAATAGCGCGTGTAGCCCAACGCTTCGCAATGCCTGGCGAGCACCAGGCTCTCGCGAATCGAGCTCGCCGCCGAGCGGCCGGTGACCACAGTCGATTGGTCGAGGACGGACAGGCGCAGCATGCGCTATTCGTGTCATTGCGCGCGCGGCGAGGCAATCCCCGCCAAGAATTCCCTCTCCCGCAAAGCGGGGGAGGCAGGGAGGGGGTGTCAGATCCGCCGCACCACATAGGCCTGCTCCAGCGCCTCCAGGATCGCATCGGCGTGGGCGGAATCGCGCGCCTCCACCATCACCTCCAGCTCCGCCGCCTGCACCGACGAAGCCGCGAACAGCCGCTGATGCGAAACCTCGATGATGTTGCCGCCGGTGCCGCCGATCTTGCCGGCGATGTCGGCCAGCACCCCAGGCCGGTCGGGTATCTGCAGATGCAGCCGCAGCAGCCGGCCATCGCGCAGCAGGTTCCGGAGCAGCACGTTGGACAGAATGCGCGCATCGATATTGCCGCCGGTGATCGCCACGCCAACGCGCCGGTCGCGAAAATGCTCAGTATATGCCAGCAGCGCCGCGACGCAGGCGGCGCCGGCGCCTTCCGCCACCACCTTAGCGCCCTCGACCAAGAGACCGATCGCCTCCTCGACGGTGTGTTCCGGCACGACAAGAACGCTCACGCCCAGTTCGCGCACGATCGCGAACGGCTTCTCGCCAATGTCGCGCACGGCGATGCCTTCGGCGATGGTCGGGCCACCCACCGAGACGGTCTCGCCGGCCAGCCGTTGCGCCATCGCCGAGTAGGCTGCGACCTCCACGCCATAGACCGCGATTTCCGGATTCAGCGCCCTGGCTGCCGTCGCGCATCCCGCAAGCAGGCCACCGCCGCCCACCGGGATCACCAGCGCATCGAGGTCCGGAACGTCCTGAAGCAGCTCCATGGCGAGCGTGCCCTGGCCCGCCATGACGCCGTAATCGTCGTATGGATGCACGAACACGAGGCCACGCTCGGCCGCCAGCCTCTGGGCGTGTTCAGCGGCTTCTTCCAGGGTCTCGCCATGCAGCACGACCTTGGCACCCCACGCGGCGGTGCGCGTGACCTTGGTGATCGGCGTGAACGTCGGCATCACAATGGTGGCGCCGACGTTGGCGAGCCGCGCATGCCGCGCCACCGCCTGCGCGTGATTGCCGGCCGACATGGCGATCACCCCACACTCCCGCTCGCGATCGGTCAGCAGCGCCAGCCGGTTGGCTGCCCCGCGCTCCTTGAACGCGCCGGTCACCTGCAGATTGTCGAGCTTCAGCACGACGTCCGCGCCGGTGGCGCGCGAAACCGCATCGCTCGCCAGCGCCGGCGTGCGCAGCACGCGGCCGGCGATCCTCTCGGCCGCCGCCGCGACGTCGGCGAAGCGCAGCACGTCAGCCGAACTTGATACCCAGAATCTCGTAAGATCGATCGCCACCCGGTGCCGGCACGGAAACCGTATCGCCCACCCTTTTGCCGATCAGCGCCTTGGCCAGCGGCGAGGAGATCGACAATCGCCCGCCCTTGATGTCGGCCTCGTGCACGCCGACGATCTGATAGGTGGATTCCTTCTCGGTCTCCTCGTCGATCAGCCAGACATGCGCGCCGAACTTTACATGCTCGCCCGACAGCGACGCGGGATCGATTACTTCCACGGACGATACTATTTCCTCGAGCTCCGCAATGCGTCCTTCAATGAAGGACTGGCGTTCTCGGGCCGCGTGGTACTCCGCGTTCTCGGACAGATCGCCGTGGGTGCGCGCCTCGGCGATCTGGCGGATGATCGCCGGACGCTCCTCCGCCTTCAGTTGGCGAAGCTCGTCGTTCAACCGCTGAAGTCCTGGGGCGGTCATCGGAAACTTCTGCACGTCACTCGATCCTTCGGTGGTCGAAGCCAATGAAATGCCGTGTCGCGGCCAAGCACAAGCATCGCGACCTGGCCCCGCCAAGCCGCGACGATCGCTTCAGAACGAACGGCGAAAATAGGACTGGAGCGGCGCGACTTCAAGCGCTCCCGACTTCAAGGCGGCGATGGCATGCACCGCAGCACGGGCGCCCGCCATGGTGGTGTAGTGGGGAATGCCGTGCGTGAGGGCGCTGCGGCGGATGGTGAAGCTGTCGGCGATCGACTGCGGGGTGGACGCCGTATTGATCACCAACTGTACCTCACCGGAACGAATGGCATCCACGCAGTGGGGACGCCCTTCCAGCACCTTGTTGACCACCGAGACCGGCAGCCCTGAATCGCGGATGCGCGCCGCCGTGCCGCGCGTTGCCACGATGGCGAAGCCCATCTCGGTCAGCCGCCGCGCGAGCACCGGCAGTCCGCGCTTGTCGGCATCCTTCACCGACAGGAACACGGTGCCGGATTCCGGCAGGATCACCCCGGCGCCGAGTTGCGATTTGGCGAAGGCGCGCTCGAAACTGGAATCGAGCCCCATGACCTCGCCGGTCGATTTCATTTCCGGCCCCAGGATCGTATCGACATTGGGGAAGCGCGCGAACGGAAACACCGCCTCCTTCACCGCGACATGCGGCGCCACGCCCAGGTCGTCGAGCTGGAAATCGGCAAGCCGCGCGCCGGCCATCACGCGCGCACCCACCTTGGCCACCGCGACGCCGGTCGCCTTGGCAACGAACGGCACGGTGCGCGAGGCACGCGGGTTCACCTCCAGCACGTATATGATGTCGTCCTTGATCGACAGGAACACGGTGCCGGCCTGCGGCAGCACGATGCCGGCGCCAAGCTGCGATTTGGCAAAGGCGCGCTCGAAGCTGGAATCGAGGCCCATCACCTCGCCGGTCGATTTCATCTCGGGACCAAGG
>DATBKQ010000613.1:0-12087 GCA_036555825.1 Acetobacteraceae bacterium
GGCTGGTTCCAGCCTGAGCCGGGTCCCCACGGCGATGTCGCCGCCCCGGGAGTGCCGTAGGTGCCGTTGTTCGCCGAGCCTGACATGGCGGGCCTCATGTGAATGTAAGATACATTTACATCATGGGGAGGCCCCGCCCGACGGTCAAGTGAAATCGGTCAGACACTCCCGCGCGATCCGCCCGCCAGCCCGAGGCTCTGCAGATAGATCAGCACGCCCGCCTCCAGCAGTTCCTCGGGCGACATCGGCAGTTTGCGCCGAGAAGGATCGGCCCGCACGAACAGCGACGCGATCCCGTGCGACAGTGCCCAGACGTGCAGCGCCACCATCAGCGGTGGCGGGCGCTGTCCGGGTGGCAGGCCGGACGTCAGCCGCTCCGCCGCCTCGCGCAGCACGGCGAACGCACGGTCGCCGGCCGCCAGCAGTCCCGGGTGATTGTCGAATGCGATGCGGGTCTCGAACATCGCGGCATAGAACGCCGGTTCGTCGCGCGCGAAGGCAAGATAGGCACGCCCCAGCGCTTCGAAGGCGCGGATCGGATCGGGATGCCCGCCGTTCCACACCGCCGCCAGCCTCCCGGCGAAGCGGTCGAACCCGCGCAGCGCCACTTCCGCCAGCAGCGCCTCGGCATCGCGAAAATGGCGGTACGGCGCGCCCGGACTGACCCCCGCAAGTCGCGCCGCCTCGGCGATGGTGAACCCCGCCGGGCCCTTCTCGGCGATCAGCGCCAGCGCCGCCTCGACCAGCGCTTCACGCAGGTTCCCGTGGTGATAGCCGCGGCGCTCGAAGCCGCCGTGCCCGGACCAGCTCATGTTAAGTACTCTTACATCCGCAACGGCGCCGGTGTGAATCGCTTCATATCGCACCCCCATTCCGCGGCGTACCGCCGCATTCCAATGACGGATGGAGCGAACGCGATGTTTCACGTCGATCCCCGGTGGTTCGAGACTTACTGGTCGGTCGGGCAGTTGCGCTCGCGGCCGATCCTCGCCGCGGCCATGACTTGGGTCGTGGTGGTCGTGGCGCTGCTGGGTGGTGGCGCTGTCCTGTTCAACCATTTCCATGGCAAGGACCCATGGAACGGTTACCAGCAGTGGGAGCGCGAGTGACCGCGATCCGAGCGGCGATCCACCGGGCGCGCTTCGCATCGATTCACCCGACGCAGATCCGCGCCGAGTCAGGTGCGTTGCATAAGCCCTGACGACCCCGGCGAGACGCTTCCTTCGATGTTCCCGCCGCTGTGAACAGTGCAACGTCTGCATCCAGGTCGCACGCGATTGCGCGATGGCGTTACACTCCGCCGATCAGGAGATGGTGATGCGCCGACTTGCCTGCCTGATCGCTTTCGTCTGCCGCATCCTTCCAGCGTTCGCGGCGCCGCCGCCCGACGCCGATCCTGCGCTGGCGCCCTGGTTCAACAGCCTGCGACAGCCCTGGACCAACGCCCTGTGCTGTTCGGTGGCCGATTGCCGGCCAGTGCAGTCGCGGCTCAGCGACGGTCACTACGAGGCCTTCATCGAAGGCGAGTGGCGTCAGGTACCTGACCGGCTGATCCTGAACCGCAGCGACAATCCCACCGGCCGCGCCGTCGCGTGCTGGACCCCGCGCGTCGGCATCCTGTGCTTTGTTCGCGCGCCGGAAAGTTAGCACGCGATTGTCTCAACCGCAGAACGCTCCCACACGGAAGGCGAAGCCAACAGGGCACAACCGTCACGCACGGTCGCCGCCGGCGAGACCCGGTATTGATCCGCCCATGTTCCAACTGCGGCTACCGGCAGGACGGATTGGCATTCAGCCATTGTTGCGCGCTGGAATTTCCCGCCGCGGCCGCCTTTTGCAGCCACTCGCGCCCGACGTTGCAGTCCTGTGCGATGCCCGGGCCGCCGGTCATATGCAGCAACCCAATGCGGTAGAGCCCCCATGAATCGCCGCGATCGGCCGTCCTCTGGTACCACGACTGCGCCTCTGTATAGTCGCGCGGCACGCCCAATCCCCTCTCGTACATCTGGCCGATATAGGTCATGCAGTGTTCGTCGCCGAGGTCGGAACCACGCCGGAACAGACGCATGGCTTCGGTATAGTTGCGCGCCTGCCAGGCAGCGTAGCCGCGCAGGTAGAACTCATAACCGGAAACCGGACCGGAAACCGGCGTCTCGTCCCCGCCGTGCGCGTCGGGCTTGGCGGGAACCTCCGGCGTCTCCTTCGGTGAAACCGCCGAAGGCTTCGGCGGAAGCGGCAGTCGCGGAATCGGAGCCGGAGTTGCCGCCGCCTGCTGTGGCGGCGCCTTCGCAGGAGGCTTGGCCGCTTTCCAGGGCGGCGCCAGAACAGGCGCGGGCGCCGCTTCCGGTTCCGGCCCGACCGAAGCTACCGGAGGCAATGGGAGCACCGGACTGAAGCGTTGTTCCGGGGCAGGCACCGGCGCAGCAACAAGGCTTGCCGGAAATACCAGTACATGCCGCAAGATCTCTGACTGCGGCAGGCTCGTCACCTTGCTGTCGATCAGGTTCAGCCGGCGCAGCCCGGTAAGCCTGTCCAGCGGAGGAACCGCCGTCAATCTGTTGGTGTGCGACAGATTGAGCACTTGCAGCGCGGCGAGCGAATCGAGCGGCGGCAATGTCTCGATCGGCGTATCGCTCAGATCCAGCCTCTGCAACGCGGTCAGGTCCTCCAAGGACGGCAGCGTGACAACCTTGGTATGCGACAGATCGAGCTCACGCAGGGCGGTCAGACCGTCAAGCGAGTCCACGGCAGCGACCTCCGACCCGTGCAGATCGAGACTTTGCAATTCCGGTAGCTGTTGCAGGGTCGGCAGCCTGGTGACGTGCGAGTTGCTGAGGTCGATCCGCGTCACGTGCTGCTTGACGAGTTGCGGCAGCGCGCCGACGAACTTCGCGCTGTCCGTGGTTTCCGGAAACCGCGCCGTCACGCTGTTCCCGTCGCTACTCAGCGCGACATGCAGTGCGGCAAGCCGATCGCGGTTCCCGCCATGCAGGTAGAGGTACAAGGAACCGACGCCGACCAGCACCACGGCGAGCGCGACCGCCGCCAGCGCCAGCGTTTCCCGGCTGAGCCCTCGCCAGGCCGGTACCGCCGCGTCGCGCCACGACACCAGCGCGGGCCAGCGCCGGCTTCGCGAGACGGGGCTCGCGACGCGCTCGGATCGCGGCCTCGCATCGACCGGGACCCGCACTCGCCGCGTGGCGACATCCTCCTGGACAGGCTCTCTCTCCATCAGGTCCAGCATGTCGGCCACGCTCTGCGGGCGATCCGACGCCCGCAGCGCCAGGGCGCTGTCGATCGCGGCGAGCAGCGGATAAGGGTACCTGCCATGCCCCGCCTGAACCGCCGGAATCAGCGGGTCCGGCGCATGGCTCAGCACGGCTTGCTGGCGGGCGCGCGCGTCCACCAGGTTGCCGCCGATCGCGCGATATGCCGCGCAGCCGACCGAGAAAATGTCCGAGAACGGGCCTTGCGCCGCGCCCTGAATCATTTGTTCGATCGGCGCGTAATGGCCCGAGTAGACTTGCGTGTATGTCGTGGCCGCGCTTGGCCCGATGTCGCGCGCGGAGCCGAAATCGATCAGCACCGGCTGCCCGTCCGGCTGCACCAGGATATTCGCCGGCTTGATGTCGCGATGCAGGAAACCGGCGGCATGCACACGCGCCAACGGCGTCAGGATACCCAGCAACAACGGCACCAGCACCTCGGGCGCCATCGGCGTCCCGCCGCGCTTCAACACATCGTCCAGCGTCTCCCCGGCCAGCAACTCCATCACCGAATAGGCGGTGTTGTTGGCCTCGAAAAATGTCGCGACCCGCACGATACCCGGCGTGCCGCCGCCGCGCCCGAGCGCGGCAAGCAGCCGCGCCTCGGTCAGGAATCGCCGGCGACAGTCGATGAAGATGTCCTGGTCGGAGTCGGAGGTGACAACGACGTCCTGCCCTGCCCGCATCGCGAACTGGCGGGGGAAGAATTCCTTGATCGCGAACGCCTGGTCGAGCAGGTCGCTTGCCCGATATGTGATGCCGAAACCGCCGCGCCCAAGCACGCCGACGATCCGATAGCCGTTCAGCATCGTTCCAACGGGCAATGCATCGCGGTGCAATTGGGCAAGCGGTACGCTCACCGACGACTCTCATCCCGATGCGACATTTACCGGCACCACGTGGAGCGCTTCTTCCCCGATGTATGTCCGGAAGATCACGTGTCCGGACCAAGTCCCACCTGACTCTTCCATGCGGACAGGCAGGCAACAAGTAACCGAGCCGTGACTGGCCCCCGATTCGCGCTTAATATTGATCCGATCCTACGGTTTTGCGGCGCCACGGGCCTGCGCCGCTCGTGGATGCGCCTTGCGCCATACGTCCACGATGTGCGCCTGATCGACCGCGGTGTAGCGCTGCGTGGTGGACAGGCTCGCATGCCCCAGCAGCTCCTGGATCGACCGCAGATCCGCCCCATCCGCCAGCAGATGCGTGGCGAATGAGTGTCGCAGCGCGTGCGGTGTCGCATGCTCGGGCAGTCCATGCAGCCGGCGGAAGATCCGTAACGTGCGCTGCGCGACGGCGGGATCGAGCCGGCCGCCGCGGGTACCCACGAACAACGGGCTGCCCGGTTGTCGATGCGGGTGCAGCGCGAGCCACGCGTCGAGCGCCTCGCGCACTGCCGGCAACACGGGCACAATCCGCTCCTTGCCGCCTTTGCCCATTACGCGCAGCGTCGCGTGCTGGCCTGCCGGCGCATCGCGCACATCGAGTGCCAGCGCCTCGCCGATGCGCAACCCGCAGCCGTACAGCAGCGTGAACAGCGCCGTGTCGCGGGCCTGCAGCGCCGCCACATCGGACAACTCGGCGATCCCGCCGGTCACTTCGCGCGCCTGCGCGGTGCCCAGCGCCCGAGGCACCGGCCGCCTGGCACGCGGCCTTGCGATCAGCTTCAGCGCGGGGTTGTCCACGCCGTGCCGGCGCGCGAGAAAGCGGAAGAAGCTGCGCACCGCCGACAGATGCCGCGCGCGCGTCGCGTTGCCCGCGCCGGCCGCGGCCTCGGCGGCCAGCCAGGCGCGCAGGTCCGCCTGGCGCAGCGAGGCGAGCGCCGGAAGATCGGGCTCGCCGCCCAGGTGCTGGGTCAAGAACCCAAGGAAGGCCGCGAGATCGACGCCGTAAGCCTGCACCGTCAGCACGGCGGCGCGCCGCTCGGTCTCCAGCCATGCCAGGAAGGCGACGCGCGCTTCCTCCCCCGTCATTGCGCATGGTTCCGTGCGCCACCCCGGACTTCATTCGTCATGGACGAACCTGTTCCGGTCATCGCCTCAGCGACCCAGCGCGGCCGCGACCGCCCGGCCGAGGAAACCCAGCGGCCCCGTCCCCTGCGCCGGGTCCAGCATGTGCCGGTCGCGTGCCAGCAGCGCGAGTAACGCCGGCGCCCCCCCGCCAGGCACACGCACCAGCGCGTCGTGCCGCGCCAGTCCCGCCGCCTCGGCATGCAGCAGGCGCGCATCGGCGGGCGCCTCGCGGAACACCACATCCCTGCCATCCAACAGCCGCGCGACGGTGCCGTGCGGCAGGTACCGCGCACCGCGATGCTCGGCCTCCAGGCACAGGCAGGCCGCGTCCAACGCCAGGATACCGGGCATCTCGCCGCTGACGCAGTCGGCGGGATCGGCAGAACGCAGCAGCGCCAGCACCGCGTCCTGTACCCGGCTCGCCAGGCTCGCGCTCGCCCGGCCGGCGGCCAGCAGCCCGTCGACGCGTGCCCGCTGCACGCGCAGCATCGCCGCCATGTGGTCGGCCACGCCTTCGCCGTGCATCCGCACCGGCGGCTCCAGCACGCCATACAACTCGGGGTGCTGCGCGAGCCACGCCGGATTGGCGCGCAGGAAGGCCTCGACGAGTTCCCCCTCCGGCAGGCTCATGCGTCAGGCGATGTGCTGGCCGGTCTTCTGCCAGTCGGCGAGGAACGCCGCCAGCCCCTTGTCGGTCAGCGGATGGTTGAACAGCTGCCGCAGGACCGCGGGGGGAACGGTGCAAATGTGCGCTCCGAGCTTGGCCGCATCCACCACGTGCGTCGGATTGCGGACCGAGGCGACCAGCACTTCGGTCTTGAAGTAGTCGTAGTTGCGGAAGATCGTAACGATGTCGGCGATCAGCCGCATGCCGTGCTCGCCCACGTCGTCCACCCGGCCGATGAACGGGCTGACGAACGTGGCCCCGGCCTTGGCGGCGAGGATCGCCTGCGCCGGCGAAAAGCACAGCGTCACGTTGACCATGGCGCCTTCCTCGTGCAGGCGGCGGCAGGCGCGCAGCCCATCCGGCGTCAGCGGAACCTTCACCGCGATGTTCTTGGCGATCCCGCGCAGCACGCGCGCCTCCGCCATCATCCCGTCGAAGTCGGTCGAGGCGACCTCGGCGCTGACCGGGCCCCGCACGGTGGCGCAGATGTCGGCCAGCACGTCCTGGAACTTCTTGCCGGTCTTCGCCATCAGCGACGGGTTGGTGGTGACGCCATCCAGCAGGCCGCTGGCAGCGAGTGACTTGATCTCCGCTGTATCGGCGGTATCGACGAAGAACTTCATGTCATCGCTCCCATCTTGCGACGGTTGATCATATAGGATGCAGCCCTGAGGTCGAAAGGAATGACAGCACCCCCCTCACCCCCCCTCCCCTCGCGGGAGGGGATTGGGGGGAGGGGGCCGCGCCCACATCCCGCTGCCCCCGCGTCCGCGATACGCCGCGTCCAGGTCATGCTCCCTTACCCGTTCCCAGGCCCGTTCGACTACCGCGTCCCGCCCGGCCTCTCTCTTGAACCGGGCGACGTTGTCCTGGTTCCGCTGAACCGGCGCGAGGAAGTCGGGGTCGTCTGGGACCCCTGGGACCAGCGTCCGGGGGCAAGCCATCCGGCCGGCGAGGCTGTCCCGGACCGCAAGCTGAAGCCGGTCTCCGGCGTGCTCGACGCTCCGCCGATGCGTACCCCGCTGCGCCGGTTCGTCGACTGGCTCGCCAGCTACACGCTGTCGCCGCCCGGCGAGGTGATGGCGATGGCCATGCGCGTGGTTCCGCGCGGTGCCGCCAGCCCGCCGGTCGGCTGGCGGCGCGCCGACCCGCTGCCCGACGTCCGCATCACCGGCGCGCGCCGCAACGTGCTCGACAAGCTGGCCGAGAGAGAGCCCAGGTCCACCGGCGAACTGGCGCATGCGGCCGGCGTGAGCACCGGCGTGGTCCGCGGCATGGCGGATGCCGGCCTGCTCTTGCCCGCGGCAATCCCTGTCGCACCGCCATTCGCGCTCCCGGACCCTGGGCACGCCGGCGAAACCCTCGCGCCAGATCAGGCCGCCGCCGCCACGACGCTGCGTCAGGCGGTGGCAGCGCGGAGCTTCAGTGTCACCCTCCTGGACGGGGTGACCGGCTCCGGCAAGACCGAGACTTACCTGGAAGGCATTGCCGAATGCTTGCGCCAGGGCCGCCAGGCGCTGGTGCTGCTGCCGGAGATCGCGCTGTCGTCGCAGTGGCTGGAGCGCTTCGAGCGCCGCTTCGGCGTGCCGCCCGCCGTGTGGCACTCCGACCTGACCTCGCGCGTGCGCCGGATCACCTGGCGCGCTGTGGCTGAGGGCGCCGCGCCTGTGGTGGTCGGCGCGCGTTCGGCGCTGTTCCTGCCGTTCCCCGAGCTCGGGCTGGTGGTGATCGACGAGGAGCACGAGACCGCGTTCAAGCAGGAGGAAGGCGTGGTCTATCACGCGCGCGACATGGCAGTGGTGCGCGCCCGCTTCTGCTCGGCTCCCGCGGTGCTCGTCTCCGCCACTCCCAGCCTGGAGACGCTGGCCAATGTCGAGGCGGGCCGCTACCGCCGCCTGACGCTGCCTGTCCGGCACGGCGGCGCGGTGCTGCCCTCGGTCGCCGCGATCGACATGCGGGCCACCCCGCCGGAGCGCGGCCACTTCCTCGCCCCGCCGCTGATCGAGGCGGTGCGCGACACGCTGGCGCGCGGCGAACAGGCGATGCTGTTCCTCAATCGCCGCGGCTACGCGCCGCTGACCCTCTGCCGGCACTGCGGCCACCGCGTGCAGTGCCCGAACTGCACCGCCTGGCTCGTGGAGCACCGCGCCCGGCGCATGCTGCAATGCCATCATTGCGGCCACACCCTGCCAATCCCGGATGAGTGCCCGGCCTGCGGCGCGACGAACAGCCTGGTGCCGGTGGGGCCGGGCGTCGAGCGCATCACCGAGGAGGCGGCCACACTGTTTCCCG
The DNA here is from genome assembly GCA_036555825.1 of Acetobacteraceae bacterium. Classification (GTDB taxonomy): domain Bacteria; phylum Pseudomonadota; class Alphaproteobacteria; order Acetobacterales; family Acetobacteraceae; genus JAMXLO01. The sequence goes on from DATBKQ010000613.1 coordinate 8,241, forward strand.
ACGCGCGCCGGCTGGTGATGGCCTCCGATACGATGACCGGTCCGCAGGCCGCCGCGGCGGCGGCGCACGCGATCGAGGCCCGTAGCGTGGACCTGATCGTCGGCACCCAGATCGTCGCCAAGGGTTGGCATTTCCCGCACCTGACCCTGGTGGGCGTGGTGGACGCCGACCTGGGCCTCGCCGGCGGCGACCTGCGCGCCGCCGAGAGGACCGTGCAGTTGCTGCACCAGGTGGCCGGCCGAGCCGGCCGCGCCGAGGCACCCGGCCGGGTGCTGCTGCAGACGTTCTCGCCTGAGCATCCTGTGATGCGGGCCCTGGTCGAGGGCGACCTCGCCGCGTTCATGGCGCGCGAGGCCGAGCAGCGCCGTCCCGGCCACTGGCCGCCCTATGGCCGCCTGGCGGCGCTCATCGTCTCGGCCGACACCGCGGCGGAGGCCGATGCGCTGGCGCGCGACCTGGGGCGTGTGGCGCCTCGGGGCGACGGCATCGAGGTGCTGGGGCCGGCGCCCGCCCCGCTCGCCATCCTGCGCGGCCGCCACCGCCGCCGCCTGCTGTTGAAGACCCGGCGCGACATCGCGGTGCAGCCGATCCTGCGCGAGTGGCTGGTGAAGGTGCCGGTGCCGCGTGGCGCACGCATCGACGTGGACGTGGACCCGGTGTCGTTCCTGTAGCGGCCTCAACAGCGACTCGGGCGAACCCGGGCTACAGCAGTGGACCGATCGCGGTGCGAAAGCGGCCGCAAGTCGCGATCTGTGTTGCAGTCGATTGGTAGACTGATGCTATAAAGTGAAGGAAACGGTTCTGAGCGATGGATGAAATTTCCCCACAACCTGAAGCGACAGTCGATGAAGGCGAGCAGCGAAGTTCGCGGCGAAAGATACCCGGGGGGCCTGCCCTATACGAGCAGCTCGGGTGTACTCCAGCGGGTGTTGGAACGGATGCCGGTCTCGGAGAAACCGAAGGTATTCACAGGGGACTTCCTCTCGACCGTTATTGGTGCTTCTGGTGGAGCTGCGCGTCCTATAATACCGATCCTCAAGGCCACTGGCCTGTTGAACCAGGGCGGTGTTCCCACTGAGCTGTATAGCCAGTTCCAGACCGAGAGCGGGCGGTCTGCTGCAGCGTTAGCCGCATTGCGCCACGGCTACGCTGAGATTTTTAAGCGGAATCAATATGCTCACAGAGCTGACGAAAAAACGCTAACCGACGTAATTGTGTCGATAACGGGCCTACCCCGCAGTGAGAAGATCGTACGATACATTTAAATACGTTTCAGACATTTCAGGCGTTTGCTCGATCGGCAACGGACGAAGTGCCAAAAATGGTAGGTAGCGAGCCGAGAGTGGCCGAGCAAGCGACTGAAAAACCCGATGGCAGAGACACGGCCGCTCCTATGGGTATCGGCCTTGTTTACAACATCAATGTAGCGTTGCCCGAGACTACCGATATAGATGTTTACAATGCAATATTCCGTAGCTTGCGAGCTAACCTTCTGCAATGAACGACCCGCAAAAGATCGAGCTATTTCTCCTCAAGTGTGCAGTAATTGAAAACACGCTGAGATCATCCATGGCCGAGTACAGCGAACCAAAAAGTGCCGGATCTGGGGATTTCAGGAACGACAATCTTGAACCTTTCATCAGGCAATTTGCTCTAAATGATCGAATTAACGCCACCAAGATGGCCAAGTACTATGAAATATTCTATATGCTGGAGAACGACATCAGGAGGCTGATTGTGGAGACGCTGGAGACGGCTCACGGCGCCAAATGGTGGGAAGAGCGTGTGCCACAGGTGGTCAGGGAAGAGGCAAAGAAGAATCGAGCGCGCGAGGATCAAGCTGCGGTAAGCCCTCGTTCTGATGACGAGATAGACTACATTACGTTTGGCCAACTTTGGGACATCATTCGGGAGAATTGGGCGGATTTTGCTGGAAGCTTAGCCATCAATCTGCCGTAGGGCGTGTCTTGTCTGGCCTAAACATGCTTCGTGGAACGATCGCTCACTGCGGTGTTCTCGCGGAGGACGAGGTTGACCGACTCAAGCTTGCCATGCGCGACTGGTTCAGAGTTCTGCAAGGACCTCGGAGCTAGACTAGCTTGCCACCGTGGCACTTTCGGCGAGACATAGGGCTGTGGCGAGTCCCGGCGCTCGCCTCATCTAAGTAATTGCTGCCGCACAGTTCCCGCAATGTGAGTCGCTCCGCCGCCCAGTTTGTGGTGGGCGATCCAGCGTCTCGCCTGCATCACAATTCGTGTGGGCACGCTTTCGCGCGCGCAGGTAAGATCTGATCAGTCCGTTCGGCTGAGCTTGCGACAGCTGCGCGACGATACCGCCCCCAGCGAAGCGGTGAAACCACCTCCTGTGCGTTTGGTTCTGATCGGACGGAGACCGCCAGGTCGGCCCTCCGGCTCAAGGAGAATGATGTCAGCGAATGCATGACCCGCAACGCGTGCGCATTGCGGTCCCAGTACGACGATCCGCGACGCGGCGATGACGACGGCAAGGCTTGACGCCGGCGCATTGCCGGTTGACGAAGACGACCGGCTGGTCGGCATGATCACCGATCGCGACATCGCAAAGTTGGGGACATCGCAAAGTTCGGCGCGCTTTGGCCCTCAGCCGGGCTCCGACGACGGCCACAGCATCGCCCTGTGGAGAACGCGCAGGACGATGACGGCCGGCTGGCTGGCGCGGGCCTCGACCTCGTAAACGATCAGGTACGGGAACCGGGCGACGACGAGTTCGCGCGTGTCTGGCACCCGCCCCGGCTTGCCGAGATAGGGATGATCGGCAAGCGCCTCGACCGCATCGAGGATGCGCCGCCCGACGCGCGCCGCCGCCGGCGGGTTACGCGCCTTGATCCATTCGACGATGCCGAGGAAGTCGTCATTGGCCGGTGTCGTCCAGTGCAGGCGCGCCGTCATGCGCCCGGCGCGATGATCCGGTCAAAGGCGGCGACCACGGTCCGGTGATCGACGGTGCGGCCTTCCCGCGCCGCCCGCCTGCCCTCCTCGACCGCCGCCGCGAACTGTTGCTCGTTAGCCACGTACGAGCGCAGCGCCTCGTTCACTAGCCAGGATTTGCTGCGCCCCTTGGCAGTGGCCAGCCGGTCAAGCTCGGCCTCGAGTTCGGTGTCGATGCGCGCTGTGAGGGTTGCGGTTTTGGGCATGGGTACTCCAATGCAATGTCCAACAGCGTAATACATCGTACCACGTTTCGGCCAGTATGCAAACACCGAGGTGGCGTGAGGGAATTGCATGACAATTAGCCATCTCGCTGCCGCCCAGGCTCCCGTGGGAAGGGATGCGACGGGAGCGCAAAGCTCCTCCCTTGCCAAGTTGGGTCGCGTGGCGGCGTCGCGCACTATATTCGCGCGCCACTTGCCTCCGCGCCACGCTGCACCCCACCGCCTTGCCCGCCCCCCAGCGATGCGCTAGCAACCGGGCGCCTACCGGGCCGGCGGACACCCGGCGCGGAGTGCTGCGGCAAGTCCGCGACCCCAGCCCGCTGCAAGGACACCCAGATGGCCCGCAACAAGATCGCCCTCATCGGCGCCGGCAACATCGGCGGCACGCTCGCCCACATGATCGGCCTGAAGGAACTCGGCGACGTCGTGCTGTTCGACGTGTTCGGCGGCGTCGCGGCCGGCAAGGCGCTCGACATCATGCAGTCCGGACCGGTGGACGGGTTCGACGCGCTGATGACCGGCGGATCGGACTACGCCGCGATCAAGGGTGCCGATGTGGTCATCGTCACTGCCGGCTTCCCGCGCACGCCAGGCATGTCGCGCGACGACCTGATCGGCAAGAACGCCGGCGTGATCGCCGAAGTCGCGGCCGGCATC
>DATBKQ010000614.1:0-30301 GCA_036555825.1 Acetobacteraceae bacterium
CAGGTCCGCGACCTGCTGCATTACGCCGATACGGTGCTGCTGCCGCAGATGACGATCAAGGAAGCGGTCGCCATGTTCGAGAACGCCGAGAGCGACGCGCTGGCGGTGGTGGACGGCGCCGAATCGCGCCAGGTGATCGGCTTGCTGACGGAACAGTACGCGCTGCGCCGCTATAGCGAAGAATTGGACCGCCGGCGGCGAGAGCTCTCAGGAGAGTAGAGCGCGGGAGGCGCGCACAAGCGGATGAGCAGGCCCGAAGACGTTATCGCCGACCGGACCCGCCCTTACACCGGCGACGAGTACATGCGATCGCTGCGGGACGGAAGGGAGGTCTATATAGACGGCGAACGGATAGCCGATGTCACGGCGCACCCGGCATTGCGTAACTCGGTAAGATCGATTGCGCGGCTCTACGACGCTCTGCACGATCCGAGGCGGCGCGAGGTGCTCACCTCTCCGACCGACACCGGGTCCGGCGGTTACACACACCGGTTCTTCCGGGTGCCACGCTCGCGCGACGACCTGCGGGCCGCGCAACGCGCTATCGCCGAATGGTCCCGCATGACCTACGGCTGGATGGGACGGACACCGGATTACAAGGCCGCTTACTCCAATACGCTGGGCGGCAACCCTGAGTATTACGGACCGTATGCCGGCAACGCCCGGGCCTGGTACAAGCGGGCGCAGGAAACCGTGCCGTTCATGAACCACGCCATCGTCAATCCGCCGATCGACCGCCACAAGCCGGCCGAGCAGGTGAAGGATGTCTACGTTTCGGTGCAGAAGGAGACCGATGCCGGGATCGTGGTATCGGGAGCCAAGGTGGTGGCGACGTCGGCGGCGATCACCCACTACAACTTTATGGGCCAGAGCTCGAAGACCGCGACCGAGGACCTGGACATGTCGCTGATGTTCATGGTGCCGATCGATGCGCCCGGCCTGAAGCTGATCTGCCGCACCTCCTATGAGAAGGCGGCGCTGCTGAGCGGCTCACCCTATGACTACCCGCTGTCGTCGCGCTTCGACGAGAACGACGCCATCTTCATCCTGGACAACGTGTTCGTTCCTTGGGAGGACGTGTTCATCTATCGCGATCCCGCGCGCGTGCTGAGCTTTTACCCGCGTTCGGGATTCATGCACGGGTTCCAGTTTCAGGGCTGCACGCGCTTCGCGGTGAAGCTCGATTTCATCTGCGGCCTGCTGGCCAAGGCACTGCGATGCACAGGTGGCGACGAAGCCCGCGGCAACCAGGTGCAGCTTGGGGAAGCGATCGCCTGGCGAAACCTGTTCTGGTCATTGTCCAACGCGATGGCAAATGATCCGGACCCGTGGGTGGGCGATGCGGTACTGCCCAATCTTCGAGCCGGTCTCGCTTACCGGGTGTTTGCGCCGGATGCCTACCCCCGGATCAAGGACATCATCGAGCGAACGGTGACCTCCGCACTGATCTACCTCCCGTCATCCGTGAAGGATTTCGGCAGCCCCGCGATCGAGCCCTATCTGCGGCGCTACGTGCGAGGGTCGCATGACATCGAATACAAGGAGCGGATCAAGATAATGAAGCTCCTATGGGATGCCATGGGAACCGAGTTCGGCGGCCGGCACGAACTGTACGAGCGGAATTATGCCGGCGGGTGGGAAGACATCCGTGCCCAGACACTCACCGGGGCAGAGCGGGGTGGCGATCTGAAGTCGATGGAGGAACTGGTCGAGCAGTGCATGGCGGATTACGACGAGAACGGCTGGACCGGGGCGACGTGGGTCAATCCCTGAGCCGCACTTCCATCCTCGTGAATCCTTCTGCACGATAGGCAATCAGGATACTCCAGGGGGAGAACCGTCCATGAGCCCCTCCGGCGCCGTCGCGTCCTCCGAGGCCATCACCGGCCCGCTGGAACAGAGCTATCGCGCGCGGTCCGCGGCGTTCCGTGCCGCGAGTGACTCGACACGCGTCACCCGGACGCACTGGCATATCGCGATTGCCAATGGTCTTGGCTGGGGCTTCGACGGCATGGATGGTGTCATCTTCGCACTGATGACGCCGATGGTGATCAAGGACTTTGGCATAACCGTTCCGGAATACCGGAGCGGCATGCAGATCGCGCTGCTGGTCGGTATCCTGGGGATGTATGTCTGGCCCTGGTTGGCCGATCGCTACGGCAGACGGACCCTGCTCGCGGTCAACATCGCGCTGTTTTCGTTGCTCATGCCGATCACCGCCTTGACCACGACGTTCACAGCGTTCGTGGCGGTGCGCTGCGCGATCTACTTCGCACTGAACGGCGAGTGGTCACTGGGCTCGATGCTGGTGGCGGAGACCTGGCCGGCAACCATGCGGGGCCGGGTGATCGGGATCAATCGCGGCACGTGGTGTTTCGGCGCCGCGCTCGCGGGAGCGGTCGCCACGTTCGTGATGGCAGAGTGGGGCTGGAGGATCGCCTGCATCATCCCGGCCTTGGTGGCGTTGCTCGCGGTCTATGTCCGCATCGGCCTGCCGGAGTCACCGTATTGGGTGCGGTTGCAGGATCGCAGGCGGCGCATTCGCGAGGCGCAGACCGCTGGCCGGCCGTTGCTCGCCGCCGATCAGGCATGGCTCGACCGGGCAGCAAAGGCGCCGGTTCGCCAACTGTTCCTGCCGGATATGCTGAAGAACACCGCCGCGGCGACGTTCATCGCCTGTTGCAGCACAATCATTTACGGCACGGTCGGCGGCTGGATGCCGCTCTACCTGGCGCAGGAGCGTCACTGGTCCACCGCCACCTACGGCACCTTCTATATATGGTGGGGATTGGTCGGCTTCCTCGGCCTGTTCTTCGCTGGACTGATTTCCGACCGCTTCGGCCGCAAGCCAGCGTTTTACATCATGCTGGTGGAGGGGGCCGTGTTCCTGACGCTATGGGTGTTCGCCGAGAGCAACACCGCGCTTTGGATCTATGGACTGCTGTGGAGCATCGGGTTCCTGGGCTTCTGGGCGCCCAGCATGATACTTACCGCGGAGATCTACCCAACGCGCATCCGCGGCGTGGGCAACGGCTTTTCGTGGGCCGTGGCATGGCTGGTCGGTTTCGTGCTCTGGCCGTTTGTGACCATCGGCATCCAGCAGAGCACCGGGTCGTTTGCCAGGGCGTTCCTGATCGTCCCGGTGGCAATGCTGCTCATGGGCATCGGGATCCGGCTGTTCACGCCGGAGCACAAGGGAAAGGAGCTGGATGCGATCGCGATTTAGCTCATGGTTGGGAGTGATCGCTGTCGCGCTGGCGGTCGCGCAGCCTGCGGCATTGGGCAAAGATCCCGGCAAGCGGCTGTTCTATATCGGGCTGGCGCTCTACTCGGAGCAATGGTCGGAGAACGATGTCGTCGAACTCGGCGACAAGCTGGGCGAGGACAGCCAGTACCAGGTTGTGCCGATGATCGCCAGCAATCTTCGTTCGCACGGCGGCCGTTTTCCGGTCGGAGACGACGCCACCATCCTCTCGTTTGTGCACACAGCGGCTGAACAGGCCAAACCCGCGGACATCGTGTTTGTGCATATCAGCACCCATGGTGCGCCGTACGAACTGGCGCGCAGGATTGGGGAAGGAGAAACAACCGCACTGACTTCGCGTGCGCTGGCGCGCATGCTCGCTCCGCTTGCCGGTCATCCGACGGTCATCGTCGTTTCCGCCTGTTATTCAGGATCGTTTATCCGCGATCTGCGGGAAGCCCGGAGGATTATCCTGACCGCGGCGCGCGCCGACCGCAGTTCGTTCGGTTGCGGGGTGGGAAACCGCCACACGCTGTTCGGTGAAGCCGAACTGAAGGCGTTCAGCGAGCCCGACCTCAGCCTGCACCAGATTTTCACGGTCATCCGACGCAACGTCGCGGGAATGGAGCACCGGCAGCACTTCACACCATCGGAGCCGCAGGTTTCGGTGGGCGCCGATGTTGCCGGACTCTATGATGCGCCGGTCTTCTGAGCTGCCATCTCAGCGCAGTGGGCGGAAGAACGCCCGGATTTCCGCCGCCAGTGCGTCGGGCTGCTCCATCGCCGCGAAGTGGCCGCCGCGCGGCATGACGGTCCAACGCCGGATGTCCGTATAGGTCTTCTCGGCGAGCGATCGGGGTGGCCGAAGGATCTCATGCGGAAACTCGGTGTAACCGGTGGGCACAGGGATCGTGCCGCCCTCCGGAATGGGCCATGGGCGGTGCATGCGGAAGTAATATGGAAAGAATGACGAGCCAATCGCACCGGTGAACCAGTAGAGGCTGATGTTCGCCAGCAGGCGGTCACGGGTGAACACGCTTTCCAGATCGCCATTGCAGTCGGACCACGTACGGAACTTTTCCACGATCCAGGCGGCCAGGCCCGCTGGTGAATCGGTCAGGCCGAAGCTGAGTGTCTGCGGACGTGTGCCCTGGATCCATTGGTATCCGGTTTCCTCCTTCAGCCAGCGTGCCAACTGATCGAGGTAGGTGCGCTCCTCCGACGTCGGATTGGCCAGCATGTTCGCCTCCCGGCGCACCGCAAGCAGGTTGACGTGGATGCCGATCAGCTTGTCCGGGTGCACATGGCCCATGCGCGAGGCGGTGATGCCGCCCCAGTCGCCGCCCTGTGCCGCAAACCGCCGATACCCCAGCGTTTGCGTCATAAGATCGGCGAGGCAATCGGCGATCTCCTCTATGCCGAAGCGCTTCTGTCCGGAACGGAACGACAGACCGTAGCCCGGCAGGGACGGAGCGACGATGGTGAAAGCATCGGCCGGATCGCCACCGAACCGCCCGGGATCGGTGAGGCGGGGGATCAGGTCGATGAACTCGAACACCGAGCCAGGCCAACCATGCATGAGCAGCAACGGGCAAGGACTTGGCCCCGTGCCCGGCACGTGCAGGAAATGCACCTCGATATCGTGCAGCGCGGCCTTGAACTGCGGGAACGCGTTCAACTGCGCCTGCTGCGAACGCCAGTCGAAGCTGGTGCGCCAGTATTCGACCAGTCCGCGGAGGTATTCGACGTTCGTACCATAGTCCCACGGCCCGCCAGGAGCCTGGTCGGGAAAGCGGGTGCGCGCGAGGCGTTCGCGCAGCTCGGTGATCGCACTGTCGGGGACGTTGATCGTGAAGGGCTCGGGCTGTCCGCTCATCCTGCTGTCCCCCATCTTTGACAGGATTTGACGCTGGGCGAGGGCTGCTGGCAACCCAGCGGTGCCATGCCCGTTACGTGACTCCATGAGCGTCGGTCGCCAGCTTCTGATGCGGACGTTCGGACTCCCGCGCGGCCTGCTGGGCTGGCTCGGCGGCATGATCCTGGCCCGCGCGAACCGGCGTTACGCTACCTGGGCGATCGACCTGCTCGCCCCTCGGCAGCAGGACAGTGTCCTGGAGATCGGCTTCGGCCCCGGCGTCGGCATCGAGCTGTTGTCGGCCAGGGCGCACCGTATCGCCGGCGCCGATCCATCCGCCGAAATGTTACGTCAGGCCAGGAGGCGCAATGCGGCGCATCAGCGAGGGCCGCGTCGAGTTGTGCCAGGCGTCGGCCGAACACATGCCTTTTCAGGCTGCCAGCTTCGACAAGGCGCTGGCAGTCAATTCCATGCAGCTATGGCCGGACGTGCCGGCAGGCTTGCGCGAGTTGTCGCGGGTCCTTGCGCAGGGTGGGCGCGTCGCCCTGGCGTTCACCACATATTCAGGTCAGCGGCGCGAAGGCATGGATGCACTGCTCGCTTCGGCCGGCTTCCGTGACTGCCGGCTCGTCGAGACCGAGGGCGCGTTCTGCCTGCTGGCCTCCGCGCCGTCTGATGGCTAGTGGCGCCGCGCGCCATAGAGCCACCCGGCCGCCTTCTCCCGATCGATCTGCGCCGCGACCTGGGTCGGCACCACGATCTTGCCGACCGGCGCCATCGCAGCCGCCGCGATCTTGAGATGCGCCCAGGCGAACGGCAATCCGATGATGGTAATCGCCGAGGCGCCGGCGGCCACCGCGTGCAGCAGGATCAGCCACCAGCCGGCCAGCAGGAACCATATGATGTTCGCCAGCAGCCCAATACCGCCGGTGCCGACTGACTCACGACCCGTCACATCGTAGCGAGAGGCCAGCTCCCGGCCGAATGGCGCCAGGTTATAGTTCGCCAGGGTGAAGCATGCCTTCGCCCAGGGTAGCCCGATGATGGTCACCGCCATCAGCACACCTGCCAGGGCCCACAGAAACGCCGCGACGAAGCCGAGCCCCGGCACGTTCCAAAGGATATTCAGCAGCGTCCGCATCAGCGCCTGAAGTGCGGCATCACCTCGGCCGATACGCGGCGATACTGATCGAGCATGATCGCCTCGGGCGTGCCCATCGGCGTGGAGAGGTTGATATGTTCCAGGCCGGGATAGCGCGCCTCGAGGTTCTTCAGGAAGGCCACCAGCTCTTCCGACGTGCCGGCGAACCAGCCGCCCATGCCGATGTAATGCTCCACCTTCGGCACACCTGACTCGTACCAGCCGCCCCGCCTCGCCACCGCAGCGATCTGTTCCTTGGTCATGCCCGGCATGAAGCCAAGCGGGGCAAACATCTTGGCGTGTTCCTCGTACAGCGGGACAATCTCCTTCAGCGCCTGCTGCCTGCTGTCGGCCAGGTGAATGACGATGCCGATCATCAGGTTCTCGCCCAACTTCCAGTCCTTGCCGGCGCGATGCGCAGCGGCCTGGAAGGCGGTGATCGGCCCCTGCTCCATCGTCGCGGCCCCGCCGCCGACCGCGCCCTTGATGTTGTGCCTCACCATGAAGTCGAGCCCGCGCGCCGAGGCACTCACCACCGGCTGCCAGCATTCGACCGGCAGATGGATCGGGCGGGGCACCAGCGTCAGATCCTTCAGCGTATAGCCGCGATACGGCACCTCGGGCGGCAAGGCGTAGTGCTTGCCCTTATGCGAAAAGCGCTCGTTGTTGAACGCCTTGAAGATGATCTCGACCTGCTCCTCGAACAGCTCGCGGTTGGCGTTTTGATCGAGCATCGGCGCGCCGAACGTCTCCACCTCGCGAGTGTGATAGCCGCGGCCAACTCCGAAGATGGTGCGACCCTTGGTCATAATGTCCGCACAGGCGAAGTCCTCGGCCAGGCGCAACGGGTGCCACATCGGGGTGATGTTGAAGCCGCAGCCGATCCTCAGGTTCTTGGTAAGGTGGCAAAGGTGCACGGCCGCCATCAGCAGGTTCGGGATGACCTCGTATCCCTCCTGCTGGAAATGATGTTCGGCGAGCCACAGCGTGTCCCAGCCGCCCTCATCCATTACCTTCCCGATGGCCTCGGTCTTGGCGAACACGCCGGCCAGATGAGAATTGGGGAACCGCCGGTCATTGGCCGGCGTGGCATCCTGTCCGCGATCCGGCAGATCGACATGGCCGGCATAAACGGTGGCAAATTTGCTGATCATGTTGGCACCTCGCTGTCACCCGCCATAGAACACGTTGTCGCCAAGGTCCTTCATCTCCAGGATGGCCGTGTCGGGACGACCCTCCGGTGGGTGGCGCAGATGCGCGTCGATCACCTCGCCAACAACGATGTGGTGATCACCTTCCTCGACGATCGTCTTCACCTTGCATTCCACCGCGCCGATCGCGGCATCAAGGATCGGCTGACCGCTCGCCGCACCGCGCAGGAAGGACTGTCCTGACAGCATGCCGTTCTCCAGCTTGGCGGGCTTGAAGAACGCGAACGCCAGGTTCTTGTGCTCCTTGCCCAGCATGTTCAGGGCGAAAGTCCCGGCCGTCTTCAGGGCGGCATAGGCGCCGCTATCCGCCTTCACTCCGACCACCACCATGGGCGGGGCAAAAGCGGTCTGCGTCACCCAGTTCACGGTTGCCGCACCGACCGCACCTTTGCCATCATCCGCCGTCAAAACGTACAGTCCATAGGGAATCATTCGCAGCGTCGTCTTCTTGGCATCCGCGTCCATTGCACCCTCCCTGTCACTCCGCCCAGCTCGAGCGGCCCTGGATCGCCCAGCGACCGTTCTTGGACGTTACAATGTACAGCGACCGATAGCTGCCGATGGTGCTGCCATCGGTACGGTATCGGGTGAACTGAACGCGAAAGTGCACCTTCTCGGGCCCGGCGTCGATCAGATCCACATAGTCCCACGCCGAATGCGCCCACGCTGCCGCCTGGCCTTGGCTGTCCCAGACCATGTTGTGATAGTCGGCCGGCCTCGGCATCACCGTCACCTGGCCGCCATGAAAGCGGACATGCGGGAAATGGAACCAGCGCGAGCGGATGGCCTCCGCATCCCTGGCGTTGAAGGCGGCCATGAACCCGTCCATCGCCGCACGCGCGCCCTCGACCGCCTGCACGGTCAGCATCTCGTCGGCGAGCGATCGCCATTCCTCCTCCAGCGATATGGTCGCCGGTGCGCGGCCGGCGCGGCTGTACCAGCCGCCGGCATTGCGCATGTCGCCTTCCTTGCGGTGCAGGTAGGCGTGAACGGCCGACCCGGTTTTCCCTTCGTCCTGCTGCGCGCAGGTATGGGCGCGGTCCCAATCGCCCTTGGCGTCCCACCACAGCGTCTGCAACGCCAGACTGAGCCCCTCCGGCGGCACGGCCTCGATCACTGTCGCGCGGAACTGTGCCAGGTCCATTCCCATCCTCCCGCCATTTCTCCGGGCAAGTGTGCGCGGCGCCAGCGGCTGCCTCAAGTCCCGTGATCAGGTGGGCCCTGCCCCTACTGTGCCTGGTTCTGGTGGCGCCTCTCGTTCTGGTCGATGTGCCCCCACTGCTCGATTACCCGAATCACCTGGCGCGAGCGATCGTCCTTGCGTCAGCCGGAACCGACCCGATCCTGTCGCGGATGTACGCGCCGCATTGGGCGATCATTCCCGATCTGGGCATCGACCTGGTCCTCCCTGCCCTGCTTCATGTGCTCCCTGTGCACCTGGCCGGGCGCATCCTGCTCGGGGTGATCCTGCTGCTGCCGGTCCTCGGGGTGGTTGCATATAGCCGTGCTGTGTTTCGCACCGAGGCAGCCTGGCCGCTGGCATCCGCCCTGGTCGCCTATAACGCAACATTCCTACTCGGCTTCCTCAACTTCGTCGCCGGCATCGGCATCGCGCTGCTGCTCGGCGCGGCCTGGATTGTCTGGCGCGACCAGTATCCGAAGGGAATGGCGGTCATCGCCAGTTTCGGCACGGTTTCCCTGTTTTTCTGTCATCTGGCCGGCTTGTTGTTCTTTTTTATGCTGATCGGTGGCTACGAGTTGGAGCGGCTGTGGCCAGAGCGCGGAAAATCCATCGCCGCGGGCGCGCGGATCCGCGCAATCCTCCCCAGCGTGGTGGCGCCACTGACGCTCTACCTGTTTTCTCCGCTCGCCCCACTTTCCCACGGTATCGAATGGACGTCGCCGATCGACAAGGTCCGTCAACTGATTCTGCCCTTTGCCAACTATGTCCTTCCGCTGGATATCCTTACCACGTGCCTGATGGCCGGGTTTCTCCTTGCCTGCATCGCCACAGGACGGTGTCGCATTGCGCCTGCGAGCGGCGCAGCCCTGGCGCTTACAACAGTCGGATTTCTGGCGGCGCCATGGGCCTTCAAAGGCACCTATTTCCTCGACACGCGCTTTGTGATCCTGCTCGGTTTCCTGGTCTTTGCCGCCGTACTGCCGGTGCGTCTCACACGGCTGGTCGCGATTTCCGCAGCATGTGTATTCGCGGTCCTGTTCACCATTCGCATGGCTGTCATCGGCTACGCATGGCATGAGCATCAGCACGATCTGGCAGACTTGAGGGCCGTAATAGCTTCCGTCCTGCCGGGCGCGCGGGTGATGACGGTGGAAGTGTCGCCAGCAACAGCACCCAGCTACTGGCAACGTGTGCCACTCAGCCGCATGCTGTCATTCGGCCTCAGGCTGGACTCGCACATATCTGCGCTGCTGCTGATCGAACACCGGGCCTATTGGCCATTTCTGTTCGACAATCCTTCGCAGCAGCCGGTGGATACCCGGCCGCCCTACAAGGAACTGGCCGAACAGGCTGGTTCAGTCACGAGCCATTTGGCTAGCACCGTGCCTGGCGCCGTCAATCTGTGCGGTTACGACTATCTTCTGCTGCTCGACGCGGGTGGCGAGACAGACCTTCAGCGCTTCGCCTCCGATCGGATGACGTTGATCGAGCAACGGGACATCGCCGCATTGTTCAGGGTCAGGCGGGGTGTCTGCTTACGCTAGATTCGCCGCAGAAATCCGCGATCGCACCGGCCGGCGCATGGGAATAGAGGCCGGCGCGGCTCGCCGCCACGCCGGTCAGGCGATGCAAGGCCAACGCCATCTCGGTCGCCTTCATCACCGTGGCGATGCCTTCCAGCACCACGGCGCCGTCCACGACGAATGGCTGATCCTGCGAGAACAGCAGCATCGGCAACCCGCCCGCGGGGATCACCACGTCGCAACCGCGGTCCAGCAACGGCCGCACCTGACGGAGGAAATCCGCACGCACCGAGGCGCATTCCTCGGGATCGGTGAACGCGCGGATGAAGCGGGGCAGGTCCGCCTTGATGGCGGTCACGCCGGCAACCCGCTGCGACAGGCCATGGCGGATCACCTGCTCCTCGTGCCAGGGGACGAACACCGGATCGATGGTGACCAGGCCGATGCGCCTCCCGATGGAACAGGCGAACAACATTGTCGCTTCGCCAAGACCGATGACCGGAATGTCCACCGCACCCCGACACTCGGTTAGGCCGGGCTCCTGGAAATGCCCGATGACGAACGCATTGTAGCCGGCACGCTCCGCGGCGATAGCGGCATGGATGGCCTGCTCGGCGCAGCGGAATTCGGTGATCGGGTGGAAGAACCGGTCCGGTGGCGAAATGCCATGCACGTCGATCTCGACGCCGGGCGAGGCAACAGCCCGCAGCCGGCTTTGCAGCCGACCGACATAAGCGGCCTGCCCAGCCGGATCGACGAAGCTCTGGTACCAGACGCGCATAGCGGAACTATGTGCGCGGCATCGGAAGGCGCGTCATGTGTCCGGATGTTCGGTGGTCGGATCGATCATCTTGCGGATTTCGGTGACCTTCGTGGCGGGAAATCCGCTGATTTCCGCGTGCTTGCGGATGACGCCCTCATCCTTGGCAAGATAGACGCAGAAGGTCTTGTCGGCAGCGACGTAACTCTCGACCCACTGAATGTCGGGGCCAAGCTCGGTCAGGACAGCATTCGACTTGGCAGCCGCGCCGCGGAGCTGTTCGCGCTCGAGCGATCCGACTGCCGGGATGTCACGTTCGATGATGAACTTGCGCAAGGCCATTGCTACCTCCAGGACGTGCAAGGGAGCACGGTGCCATGCCGCGTCAGGTGCGCCAAGTCTCCGCCCTAGGCCAGTGGAGACGGCCTTGGCCGCGAGCCGTCGGTAAAGCGGCTGTAGCGGAATGGGGTTGGATCGACCACCGGCGGATCACCCATGACGATCTCCGCCATCAACCGTCCAGCACCTGGTCCGATACCGAAGCCATGACCGGTGAACCCGGTCGCGATGAAAAACCCGGGGAGAGCATCCACCGCCGAGATCACCGGCACGGCATCGGGCGTCACGTCGATGACACCGCCCCAGTTCTCCGCCACCTTCATGTCGCGAAACGCCGGGAATGCCTCGGTCACGTAGCGGCGCGCCTGATCAAGGATCGGCTGATATGGCTCCGGATCCAGCGTGCGCACCTGCTCGAACGGCGACGGGCTATCGAACGCCCAACGCCGCGGCGCGCGCCATTCCTCCAGGAATTTGCTGCCGATCCGCAACCGCATATTGCGCCATTGCAATTGCAATGCAGGCAGGAACTCACCGAAGAAGCGGAACGTGTCCGGCACGATATCCACCACGTTTCCGCTCCAGCTCGCCACCGTGTAGCCGCCGTCGAGCCGCTTGCGCAGGCCGAAACCGAACCCGCTGCACGATGTCTCGACCCCCGCCTCCATGGGTTCGGTTCGCATCACCGACGACATCACCTTGAGCTGCGGCAGGCGCAGATCAAGGTTGCCGCAGAACAGCCGGGACCAGACGCCGCCGGCAAGCACGACGCTCTCGCAATCGATGCGTCCTTTCTCCGTGGCGACGCCGGCGACGCGGCCCGCCTTGGTCTCGATTCCTCGCACCGCGCATGCCTGCGCAACGACGGCGCCATGCCGTCGCGCCGCCTCGGCGATCGCCGGCGCGGCCTTCTGCGGTTCGGCGCGGCCGTCACTCGGCGTATGCAGCGCCCCCTGCCATTCGCCCGTCAGTCCCGGCAGCACGGTGGCCGCCTCGTCGCGCGACAGCTTGCGCGTGTCGAGCTGGTAGGGTTGCGCCTCTTTCAGCCAGGCTTCGCGTTTCGCCATCTCGGCCGGCGTCTTGCACAGGTAGACGATGCCGCAACGGCGGAAGCCGGTCTCTGCTTCGGTGAGCGCGTTCATCTCCGGCCAAAGCCGCAGTGCCTCGATGGCCAGCGGTATTTCCCGCGGATCGCGGCCCATCTTGCGGCACCAGCCCCAGTTGCGGCTCGACTGCTCGCCCGCGATGTGGCCCTTCTCGCACAGCACCACCGGCACACCTTTGCGCGCCAGGAAGAAGGCCGTGCAGGTGCCGATGATGCCGCCGCCGATCACGACGACCGACGTGTGCGTTGGCAGTTCAGGACTCGACGTGACGGCATCGACGCGTGGCGCCATGGCGGAACCTCCTACGGCGCAAGCACCTGTGAGAGGCGCGTTTCGCCGTCCTGGGTGGCGATGATCATCGCCCCTGAAGGGGCTTGGCCGGTCTTCACCAGATTGCCCAGCCCAGTGCAGAGATAGCTGTTGCAGACATCGGAGCGCAGCGAGCGGTCGAGCGTGCAGCCGCTTTCGGCGTGAAAGAGGCACGAACCGGCGTAGCCGCTTGCGGGCACACGCTCGGTATACAGCCTGATCACCGCGCGGGCATCGAGCTCAGGGCGCGCCTGCCGTACACGCGCCATGACGCGTTCGTCGAGATAGCCATGCTCGCCGCCGCCCTTGCAGCACCAGCCCTTGCAGAGCGTGCAGGCGGCGCGCGCCACCGTGCCGAGAAAGCCCTCGGGCTCGGGCCGAAGCGGCGAGGCTGATTCCACTGGCCGCTTCATGACCCGCATGGCTCGCAGCGACTGGATCAGGTGCCTGCGGAGCCGCCGTATGCGCTCCGGGTCGGTGGGCGCCAGCGCCCTCCGGTTCAGCGGCACCGTCACGGCCTGGTTGCCGCCGGCGTCCGCCTGTCCGGCGGCAATGGTAAAGTGCTGCATGACCATCCGTGTTTCGCCCGGTGCGATTGGGTGGCATCCTGCCCGACCGCGCGCAGGGACACCACCGTGGCCACTCCGATCATCCTCGATTGCGATCCTGGGACCGACGATGCCTTCGCTCTCCTGCTGGCCCTCGCATCGCCAGAGCTGGAGGTTCTGGCGGTGACCGTGGCGGGCGGCAATGTCGGGCTGGACCGCACGTTGCCGAACGCACTGGCGCTGGCTTCGCTGTCAGGCACGAAGGTGCCCGTCTATGCAGGGGCCGACCGGCCACTACTCGGCGCGTTCGTCAACGAAACGCACGTGCACGGCGTCGATGGCCTAGGCGGCATCCGATTGCCTGTGGGAGGCACGCCCGCACCGGGTATCGCCGCCGACGCTATTCGCCAGATCCTGCGCAACGCGCAGCGGCCGGTAACCCTGGTCGGTATCGCGCCGGTCACCAACCTGGCGCTCGCGCTGATGACGGAACCTCCGCTCGCTGACCGCGTCGAGCGGATCGTGCTGATGACCGGCGCCTGGGCCGAAGGCAATGCCACCCCTGCCGCCGAATTCAACGCGCTCAATGATCCCGAGGCGCTCGCGGTGCTGCTCGCCTGCGGCCGGCCGGTTGTGTTGGTCACGCTCGAGCTGACCGCGCAGGCGCTGTGCACGCCGGCGCGATTGGCGGTGCTCAAAGACGCCGGCCAGAGCCGATGCATCGCCGCGTTGTGCGATATCCAGGCGACTGTGCCGCTGGGTCCGCGCCTTGGCGGCACAGGCGCCGCGCTGCATGACCCCTGTGCCGTCGCCTGGCTGATCCGGCCCGACCTGTTCACTGCGCGCGACTGTGCGGTCTCGGTCGATCTCGGACCGGGGCCTTGCCGTGGACGCACTGTCATCGACCGCTGGAACCGCACCGGCCTGCCGCACAATGCAGCCGTGCTTCAGACGATGGATGCCGAGGCGTTCTTTGCGCTGCTCGGCGAGCGGCTTGCGCGGCTGCCATAGCTCTCACCCGCGATTGGGAGACCGAGACGTGAACCCTGCCGAACTGCCGTTCGATGCCGATGCCATGCTGGAAGGGCTGCGTGTCTGGGTCGAATGCGAAAGCCCGACCTATGATCCCGCTTCGGTCAACCGCATGATGGACCTTGCCTCACGGGACCTTGTGATCGCGGGTGCACGAGTTGAGCGCATCCCCGGCCGCATGGGGTTCGGCGACTGCGTGCGGGCCAGCTTCCCGCATCCCACACCGAATGCACCCGGCATCCTGATCATGGGCCACCTCGACACCGTGCATCCGGTCGGCACTTTGGCCAGGCTGCCTTTCCGCCGTGACGGCAGCCGCGCCTGGGGACCCGGCATTCAGGACATGAAAGGCGGCAACTATCTGGCCTTGGACGCGATCCGCCAGCTCGCCCGCGCCAGGGTCGCCACCAGGCTGCCGATTACTGTGCTGTTCACCAGCGACGAGGAGGTCGGCAGCCCTTCGACCCGCGACCTGATCGAGGCGGAAGCGGCGCGCCATCGCTATGTCCTGGTGCCGGAGCCGGCGCGTGCGGACGGCGGCGTGGTGACCGGCCGATATGCCATAGCCCGGTTTAATCTGGAGGCGACCGGCCGCCCCAGCCACGCCGGCGCCCGCCTTGCAGACGGCCGCTCGGCGATCCGGGAGATGGCCCGCAAGCTGATCGAGATCGAGGACATGACCACCGAGGACTGCACTTTCTCGGTTGGCGTGATCCACGGCGGCCAATGGGTGAACTGCGTATCAACAACCTGCACCGGCGAAGCACTGTCGATGGCCAAGCGGCAGGCGGACCTCGACCGTGGCGTCGCCCGGATGCTGGCGCTCTCGGCGTCCTCCAACGATGTCCAGTTCAACGTGACACGTGGCGTGACCCGTCCGGTGTGGGAGCCGGACGCCAAAGTCATGGCGCTGTACGAGACGGCTCGCGGCATCGCGCTCGGGCTTGGTTACGACATCACGCCCCAGAGCTCAGGCGGCGGCTCCGATGGCAATTTCGCCGGTGCCCTGGGCATTGCGACCCTCGACGGCCTTGGCGCGCAGGGAGCTGGCGCGCACACGCTTGACGAACACATCATCGTGGCGAGCCTGGCGCATCGTGGGAAGCTGATGGCTGGCCTGCTCGCAGCACTCGACTGACATGCTCCGCCGCTACTGGCGGATCATCCGCGCCCGGCCCCGCCTGTTCATCGGACTGCTATGCGGCCTCGCTCTCGCGCCGTTGCTGCCGGCGAGCATCAGCGGCACAACGCGCTCGATCATTGCCTGGGATTTCGGTGTCATCGTCTATCTGGCACTGGCGGGTTACCTGTTCGCCTCCGAGCACCTGGACCGCATGGCAGCGGATGCGGCTGCGCAGGAAGAGGGGGAATGGACCATCTTCTGGCTGACTGTCGCGGCCGTCACCTTCAGCTTCGCGGCAATAATCGATGAGTTCGCCGGGATCACCAAGGATATGCCTTCGGCGCAGCGCGGTCTGCATCTGCTGCTGGTCGCCATCACGCTGTTCGTATCGTGGCTGATGACGCACACGACCTTCGCGTTCCGCTACGCCCATGAATTCTATCAGGTCGATCCGGGCGGTTCCGGGATCAGCGGCGGCCTCGAGTTCCCTGGCGAAAAGCGGCCGGACTACCTGGACTTCATGTACTTCGCCCTGGTGCTTGGAATGACCTTCCAGGTATCGGACGTACAGATCACGGCCCGAAAATTCCGCCGCCTGGCCGCGGCGCACGGGCTGCTCGGGTTTCTCTACAACGCCATCATCCTGGCGCTGACCGTCAATCTGGCCGCCGGTCTGCTGTAACCTCAATCGGCGGTCCAGCCACCATCCATCAGCAGACTTTGCCCGGTCATATAGGCCGATGCATCCGATGCGAGGAACACGGCGGCACCCACCATATCGGCGGCGGTCGCGAAACGGCCCATCGGCGTGTGGTCCAGCAGGCGCCTGCCATGCACGTCATGCT
Source organism: Acetobacteraceae bacterium (assembly GCA_036555825.1). GTDB lineage: Bacteria > Pseudomonadota > Alphaproteobacteria > Acetobacterales > Acetobacteraceae > JAMXLO01. Next base: position 16,220 of record DATBKQ010000614.1, read on the forward strand.
CCAGCAGGCCGTGGGTCAGATCGGTGTCGACCCAGCCGGGTGCGAGGGTGTTCACCCGCACTCCCTGCTTGGCCCAGTCCAGCGCCAGTGCCCGCGTCAGCATCTCCACGCCACCCTTGGATGCGCAGTACGGCACCGAGCGCAGCAGTCCGACATGGCCGGCGACCGAGCTTATATTGATGATCGACCCCCTACCCTGCTCCACCATCACCCCGCCGATATGCTTGCAGCACAGGAATGTGCCGGTGAGATTGATATCGATGATGCTCTGCCAGTCCTCGAGACTGATCCGCTCGATGCCGCGGAAGATCGGGTTGATCCCCGCGTTGTTGACCAGCGCATCGATCTTGCCATGCCGGTGCAGCACCGCGTCGCGCAACGCCAGTACGTCGGCCTCGCGCGCGACATCCGCCACTTGAACGCTCGCGGGCTGTCCGATTTCGGCCGCCGCCGTCGCAAGCGTCGCCTCTGTGCGCCCGGCGAGCACCAGCTTTGCGCCGTGCCGTGCCAGCCCCTTGGCAATTTCAAGGCCGATGCCGCGGCCACCGCCGGTCACAACGGCGACCGTCCCGCTCAGATCAAAGTCGCTCACCAGTTCGGTCCCTGTCGCGCGATGCGTTGCGCCAATGACCAGCGATGCACCTCGGATGGGCCGTCGTAGATGCGGAACGCGCGCACCTCGCGGAAGATGCGCTCCACCAGCGTCTCGCCGGTCACCCCCTGCCCGCCCAGCACCTGCACGCAGCGGTCCACCACGCGCCAGATCGCCTCGGAGCAGAACACCTTGGCGATTGAGGATTCGGTGGTGCCGCGCGCACCCTGATCCAGCACCCAGGCGGTGCGCCAGATCGCCAGCCGGCTCATGCGGATATCGATCTCGTTGTCCGCCAGCATGAAGCCGACGCCTTCGTGGTTCACCAGCCTGGCGCCGAACACCTCGCGCTGCAGGGCATATCCCGCGGCAATGTCGTGCGCGCGCCGTGCGGCGCCGAGCCAGCGCATGCAATGGGTCAGCCGTGCCGGTGCCAGCCGCACCTGGGCATAGCGGAAACCCTTGCCAAGCTCGCCCAGGATGTCGCTTGCCGGGACCCGCAGATTCGTGAACCGGACCACCGCATGGCCGCCGGCGAACGCCTGGTCCAGGCTCCCCATCGTGCGGACGATCTCGATCCCCGGCTGGTCCATGTCGGCCAGGAACATCGTCGCCGCGCCGTCCTCGCCTTTCGCCATGATGATGGCGAACCCTGCCCCGTCGGCGCCGGTGATGAACCACTTGGTGCCGTTGATCAGCCAATGATTGCCGTCTCGCACCGCCGTGGTGTTCAGCGCCGACGGATCGGAACCGGCTCCCGGTGCCGGTTCGGTCATGCAGAAGCAGGAGCGGATGGCACCGCCCGCCAGCGGACGCAGCCAACGTTCCTTCTGCTCTGGTGTCGCGACCTGTTCCAGCAGATGGATGTTGCCCTCGTCAGGGGCGAAGATGTGCATGGCGACCGGACCGAGCAGCGAGTAACCGGCTTCCTCGAACACCACCGCCTTGCCGACATTCCCCAACCCCAGACCACCGAACTCCGGCGACGCATGCGGCGCAAGCAAGCCTGCCTCGCGTCCCAACGCCACGAGTTCGCGACGAAATTCCTCCGTCGGACCGTGCAGCGTCTGCCGCGGATCGATCTCCAGGGGCATGATCCGCTCGCGAATGAACCCACGCGTGCGCTGCTGGAGTTCCTGCAATTCGGGCGACAGCGAAAAGTCCATCAAAAGGCCCGTCCTTGGGCAATTTCGTGGGCGAACTCCACGATGCCGGTGCCGATCGCGGTCAGCCCGGCGTAGCGAGGCTCGGCCGTGGCCCCGCTGCGCCACCGGTAGCCAAGTTGCAGGAAGATCACCCCGAGCTTGTACATCGCCAACACACGGTGGAACAGGAAACCCGACATGTCGCGCCCGCTCAGCGCGGCGTAGCTTGCCACCGCCTCCTCCCGCGGCCAGAAGCCGCCCTCGTCGGCCGGCATCTGCGCCATGTCATGCAGCGCGGGTGGGTCCTCGACCTGCACCCAGTAGCTCAGAAGGGTGGCGAAATCGAACAGCGGATCACCACGCGTACCCTGGTCCCAATCCACCACCGCCACCGGCGACAGATCGTGCGGGTTCAGGATGATATTGTTCAGCTTGAAGTCGTTGTGCAGCAGCGCCGGCGCACCATCGGGCACCCGATGGGCTTCCAACCATGCGCCCAGTTCCGCGTGAAGCGCCTCGGTCCCTTCCTCCAGCGCCGCCAGGCCGCGTTTGCGCCAGCCGGCGACGGCGCGGGCGAGGAAGCCAGCGGGACGCCCAAGATCGTCCAACCCGATCGCACGGGTGTCCACCGCGTGGATCGCCGCCATGGTCTCAAGCAGTACCTGCGAGAGCCGGGCGCCCACTTCCGGTCGCCCCGCCAGTTCCGGTGGAATATGCTCGCGAATGACCAGGCCAGGCCGGTACTCGACGATCTGGAATTGCGCGCCCGTCACGGAATGATCGGTGCACAGGAACAGTCCCCGCGGAACGAACGGCAGCGCGTCGGGTACCCGGCTGAGAATGCGAAATTCCCGGGCCATGTCGTAGGCGCCGACGGGCAGTTCACCGAGCGGTGGCCGGCGCAGCACGGCGGGACGCCCGTCGAGGTGGATCAGGTAATTCAGATTGGCCAGCCCGCCCGCGAATTGCCTTGGCGGTGGATCGCTGTCGAGGCACAACCCACGAGCCGCCAGATGGCTGCGTATCGCGCTCCAGTCGATCGGCACGCTCTCCTCGACCGAGCGTACATCTGCCGGCTGTTGCGGCACGCGGGCTGCCCTACCGGGTGAACGGGTTCTTCGACTCAACCCGGCCGAACATGCGGCTCCACGCTGCCTCGCGCAGCAGCCGGTTCAGATCTGCCGCACCCGTCGCCGCCACCATCTGCTCCCTCGACGGCCGGCGTTGCGTTGCTGCCGGTGCGCGCGACTTGGACGCCGTCGTGCTCTTTGCCTTGCGCAAGGCCATTGCTTCCCTCCCTAGACCAAAGACGCGCCAGGATAGCATCATCGCGCCGCCCGGCCACTCACTCCGCGCGCGGCGAACCCGCAAAAAGATCGCACGGGGCAAGGCTGCGAAACGCTCCAGTGCCGTAGCTTCTCCTCCGCGACGGCCGCGCGACGCCGATGCCACCGCCCGGGCAGAACGCAGCGAGCCAACCAGCTCGTCAATCGCCTGTCGGACGCGACCGCGAGCACGATGCAGCAAAACGCGCTGGTTCTCCATGGTGACACCAAGCAGCGTGCATGCCTCCGCAGCGTCGCACCCCTCCATATCCCGCAGAATGATGACCGCGCGCTGACCCGCCGGCAGACGATCGATCGCGGCCATGACGTGATCCCGTAACTGGCGTCCGCCGACAATGCGCTCGGGACTGATTTCGTCCCACAAGAGCGGGGCCTCGATCCAGTGCCCGTCCGGCTTGAACTCCGCAATGTCCACCGCTCGCCCGCCTGGCTCGGCGCCCTCCATCAGAGCTGGCAATCCCACCAGCCGGCCCTCCCTGGTGGCGCGAGTGCGGGCACGGTTCAGGACAATGCTGAACACCCAGGTGGCAAGCGTGGAGCGGCCTTCGAAGGACCCGATGCCGGAGAACACGGCCAGCCAGGCATCCTGTACGACCTCCTCGGCCTGTGCGCGGCTGCCGATGATCGTGGTGGCCAAGCCGACCAGCGAGCCATGCAGGCGCCGGATCAGAATGCGATAGGCCGCCTCATCGCCGCGTCGCAAGCGCGCGAGGAATTCCGGAGCTTCCAGCTCGGTCTGACGCATGAGGGGCTATCTCGGAGCGCTGCTCATATTGCCTGGAGACATCTCGGGTCTCAGTAACGTAATCTCGGTTGCCGAGTCTGAAGGTTTCGCAGTTCTTGGCAAGGGGACGATGCAGCGTGCCGACCTGCCGCGATATGAGCGAACTCGTGACCGACTACCTGGAGCGCGCGGTCTCGATCCGGAAGCGCCTGGACATGCGGTGGCACCTGTTCCGGTGCGAGGCATGCCGCCGTTACTACGACCAGATGCGACGGACCATCGCGCTGCTGCGGACGATGGCGCCAAATCCGCCAGACGCCCGCACGGAAGACCGGATCGCCAGGCGAGCGCTGGACCAATAGGGCGGCGACTCGGCTTGCACAGCCTACGAGCAGGCGCCGCCGCCCGGCTCGGCATGGCGCTCATAATTCGCGCGAGTGCCCGAGTCGCAGGTGGAAGGGACCAGTCTGGCGGCTTCTGTGACGAAGCCCACACGCATCAGGTTAACGCCGTGTTAGAAATACAGGTGTAGGCTTCAGACAGGTCGAGGGTGGCATGCCTGCGGGCGTTGGAGGTACGGAGGTTGCAGCCACGGTGCCAATTCCCATTTTCGCCCCCCGGTTTGTGACCGGCGCGGACCAGCAGGCCAGAGCATCGCCGGCCGCGGCGGCATGAGCCTTCCCCTTATGCTGTCGAAGAAGCATTGCAATCATATGATTTTTAAGCAAAAGTTTGGCGAAGCAGAAATATTTCGAAATCCCGGGAGGATCGCCGAGGCTGCGGGGCGGGGTCGCCCCGCGGCATCGTCCGAGGGTGTCGACGGCGGCCGGCATGCCACGTCGTTGTGAACCGCCACAAAGTCACCATGCTTCATCACTTCGTCGGAGCAGCGGCAGCCGAGACGGACAGGAGGCCAAAATGGCTGAGCCAAAATCCACCTTGCTTCAGGTGCAATCTGCACCACCGACCGAAAAAACATTCACGCGACACCCGCTCGATACGCTACGCTCGCACCTATCTTGCATGGGTGCAGGAATGAATCCCACTTTTCACGGAGCGGCCGATGTATCCGGTCGATGAGCTGTTCGCAGCCTATGCACGAGGTTTCGACGCGAACCGCGAAGCAGAGCTGACGCTTCCGGATTATCTGGAAGCCTGCCGCGACAATCCGATGATGTATTCGACCGCGACCGAGCGTTTGCTCGCGGCGATCGGCGAACCGGAGATGGTCGACACGGCGAAGGATGCGCGACTCGGGCGTATCTTCATGAACCGCACGATCAGGGTCTATCCGGCGTTCTCGGAATTCTACGGCATGGAAGAGACGATCGAGCGGATCGTCGGCTTCCTGCGCCACGCCGCGCAGGGTCTCGAGGAGCGCAAGCAGATCATGTACCTGCTCGGACCGGTCGGCGGCGGCAAGTCGTCGCTCGCCGAACGGCTCAAAGCCCTGATGGAAGTGCACCCCATCTATGTGCTGAAGGCAGGGGACCAGCTCAGCCCGGTGTTCGAGAACCCGTTGGGCCTGTTCAATCCCGAGCGGATGGGCCCGATGCTGGAGGATCGCTACGGCATTCCACAGCGCCGGCTGACCGGGCTGATGAGCCCATGGTGCATCAAGCGGCTCGATGAGTTCGAAGGCGATATCTCGCGGTTCCGTGTTGCCAAGCTGCAACCTTCACGGTTGCGGCAGATCGCGGTGGCCAAGACCGAGCCGGGCGACGAAAACAACCAGGACATCTCCTCGCTGGTGGGCAAGGTTGATATCCGGAAGCTGGAGCTGCATGCCCAGAACGATCCGGACGCATACAGCTACTCCGGCGGTCTCAATCGCGCCAATCAGGGACTGCTTGAATTCGTCGAGATGTTCAAGGCGCCGATCAAGATGCTGCACCCGTTGCTGACCGCGACGCAGGAAGGCAACTACATCGGCACCGAAAACATCGGCGCGATTCCGTTCGGTGGCATCATCCTGGCGCACTCGAACGAGGCCGAGTGGCAGAGCTTCAAGAACAACCGCAACAACGAAGCCTTCATCGATCGTATCTACGTCATCAAGGTGCCCTACTGCCTGCGGGTGACCGAGGAGCAGAAGATCTACGATAAGCTGGTGCGCGGCTCCGAGCTTGCCGAGGCGCCGTGCGCACCGGCGACGCTCGAGATGCTGGCGCGGTTCTCGGTGCTGACGCGGCTGCGGCGGCATGAGAATTCGACATTGTTCGCCAAGATGCGGGTGTACGACGGCGAAAGCCTGAAGGAAACCGATCCGCGCGCCCGTTCCTTGCAGGAATACAAGGACGCCGCAGGGGTTGAAGAGGGGATGGACGGCGCGTCCACCCGCTTTGCCTTCAAGGTCCTGGCCGCAACGTTCAACCATGACACGACGGAAGTCGCCGCAGATCCGGTGCACCTGATGTATGTGCTCGAGCAGTCGATTCGCCGCGAACAGCTGCCGACCGAGACCGAAAAGCGCTATCTTGAGTTCATCAAGGGTGAGCTGGCGCCACGTTACGCCGAATTCATCGGCAACGAAATCCAGAAGGCCTACTTGGAGTCATATCACGACTACGGTCAGAACCTGTTCGACCGCTACGTGTCCTATGCCGATGCGTGGATCGAGGATATCGACTTCAAGGATCCGGACACCGGCCAACTCATGAACCGGGAGCTGCTGAACCAGGAGTTGACCAAGGTCGAGAAACCGGCTGGCATTGCCAATCCCAAGGACTTCCGGAACGAGGTGGTGAAGTTCAGCCTGCGGGCGCGCGCCAACAACAACGGCAAGAACCCGTCCTGGACCAGCTACGAGAAGATTCGCGAGGTCATCGAACGCCGCATGTTCAGCCAGGTGGAGGAACTTCTGCCGGTGATCAGCTTCGGTTCGAAGAAGGACAGCGACAGCGAGAAAAAGCACGCGGAGTTTGTGCAACGTATGGTGGCGCGTGACTACACCGAGCGGCAGGTGCGGCGACTCGTGGAGTGGTACATGCGCGTCAAGCAGGCGGGGTGACGAAGGACCCCGCCCGGATAAGGCAGTTTCATGCACATCGTTGACCGGCGTCTCAACCCCAGCGGCAAAAACCTCGCCAACCGGCAGAGGTTCATGCGGCGTGCGAAGTCGCTTATTCGCAAGGCGGTGCACGAAAGCTCGGCCAACCGCAGCATCAAGGACGCGGACCAGGCGGGCGAGGTCGCCCTTCCGGCGCAAGGGGTGCACGAGCCGTCGTTCCATCGCAGTTCGAGCGGAGGCGTCCGCGACCACTTGCTGCCAGGCAACAAGCAGTACATCGAGGGCGACACGATCCCCCGGCCGCAGGGGGGCGCTGGCGGCGGCGGGTCGGAAGGCAGCCCCGACGGCGAGGGGCAGGATGATTTCCGCTTCGCCCTCTCGCGCGATGAGTTCGTCGACCTGTTCCTCGAGGACCTCGAGCTGCCGGACCTGGCGAAGCGTCGCGTCGTCGACAGCGAAAGCGTGAGCTGGCATCGCGCGGGCTACTCGGTGACGGGTTCCCCGGCAAACCTCGCGCTGCTGCGTACCGTGCGAAACAGCCTGTCCCGCCGCATAGCGCTCAAGCGTCCCAAGCCGCAGGAACTGCAGGCCTTGCGCGACGAGATCGCCGGCCTCAGTCCCGACGGGGAAGAGCGTGAACGGCGCACCCAGCTTGAAGAGGAGCTTACCCGCAAGCTGCGGCGCACCGGCCTTATCCCTTATATCGACCCGCTCGATGTGAGATATCGGAAGTTCGAGCCACAGCCCAAGCCGGTTGCTCAGGCCGTGATGTTCTGCCTGATGGACGTGTCCGGCTCGATGACCGAGCACATGAAGGATTTGGCCAAGCGATTCTACGTCCTGTTGTATATTTTCCTGAAGCGTCGCTACAAACATGTGGACGTGGTGTTCATCCGCCACACGCACCAGGCGCAGGAAGTCGATGAAGACACCTTCTTCCACTCGCCTGAAACAGGCGGCACCGTGGTGTCGACCGCGCTGGAGGAAATGCAGCGCGTTATCGACGAGCGCTACAGTCCGGACGCGTGGAATATCTACGCCGCCCAGGCCTCGGACGGCGACAACACGGCATCCGACAATGACAAGACGGCGGCACTGCTGACCGATGCCATTCTCCCTGTCTGCCAGTATTACGCATATCTGGAGGTGGGACGTGACTCCGAGCACTTCCCGCCCGGGTTCATCCGGCGCGATTCGGACCTGTGGCAGACCTACACCGCAATCTGCAAGACGGGCGCGCCGATGGCGATGAGAAAGGTCGGGCATCGGCGCGACATTTATCCGGTGTTTCGCGAACTCTTCGCCAAGAAGAACGCGACGACAGGAGCCGAGACAGCATGAACGACTTGGGCGGCGGTATCAGGGCCGAGCGCCCGTTGTTCGAGGGTGCCGACTGGGAATACAACACCATTCAACGCGTACACGACGCGATAGAGAAGATTGCTGTCGGCGAGTTGGGCCTCGACATCTATCCCAATCAGATCGAGATCATCGGTACCGAGCAGATGCTGGATGCCTATTCATCGATCGGCATGCCGTTGTTCTACAAGCACTGGTCGTTCGGCAAGCATTTCGCCCGGAACGAGGCACTGTATCGCGCCGGCATGCAGGGCTTGGCCTATGAAATTGTGATCAACTCCAATCCATGCATCAGCTATATCATGGAAGAGAACACGGCCACGATGCAGACGCTGGTGATTGCCCACGCCGCGTTCGGTCACAACCATTTCTTCAAGAACAACTACGTATTCCGGCAATGGACCGATGCGGACGGGATCCTTGACTATCTCGAATTCGCGCGCGGCTACATTGCACACTGCGAGGAGCGCTACGGCGAGACTCAGGTCGAGCGACTGCTGGATGCGGCTCACGCCTTGATGAGCCATGGCGTGCACCGATACCCTCGGCGCCGTTCGGCCGATCTCCGGTCGGAGGAAGAGCGCGCAAAGGAACGGCGCCTGCACGAAGAGCGTGTGTTCAACGATTTGTGGCGGACCGTTCCAACGAAAGGCCCCGACAAGGAGGACAAGTCGATCGAGGAGCGCCGGCGCGCACTGCTGCAGCTGCCGCAGGAGAATGTTCTGTACTTCCTGGAGAAGACCGCGCCACGACTGCAGCCGTGGCAACGCGAGGTGCTGCGCATCGTGCGCATCATCGCCCAGTACTTCTATCCTCAGTCACAGACCAAGGTGATGAACGAAGGCTGTGCGACGTATGTGCACTACAGGATCATGAACCGTCTGCACGAAAAGGGACTTCTCACCGACGGCAACATGGTCGAGTTCCTACGCTCGCATACCAACGTCGTGTTCCAACCGGACTTCGACGATCCCCGCTATTCCGGGATCAATCCGTATGCACTCGGCTTCGGAATGATGCGAGATATCGAGCGTATCTGCACCGAACCGACTGCGGAAGACCAGAACTGGTTCCCCGCCATCGCCGGCTCCGGGGATCCGATGGCGGTGCTGCGTGACGTCTGGGCGAACTATCGCGACGAAAGCTTCATTCTTCAGTATCTCAGCCCGAGAATGATTCGGGAGTTCGGTCTATTCCATGTGCTGGACGATTCGAACGAACCGAACCTCAGCGTCGAAGCGATCCATGACGAGCGCGGCTACCGCAAGATCCAGCGAGCACTGGCGAAGCAATACGACATCGCGTGGACGCTTCCCGACATTCAGGTGGTGGACGTCAACCTGGCCGGTGACCGACGCCTCATCCTACATCATCGCGCGCTCAACCGCGTGCTGCTGGAAGAGCGGGATGCACGCTTCGTACTGCAGCACCTTGCGGATCTGTGGGGCTACGATGTCCTGCTCAAGGAGGTCGACCCTGGAACGGATTCGGTACTGAAGGAGCATGCAGCCACACCGCGTGGCGGCATTCTGCAGCCGGACGCATAGCCCGACGTGCAGCCTAGAGCACGATGAGGCCAGGAGCCCCCATCGTGCTTTAGCTTCCTCTTTAAGCGCACGATTCAGACCTCCCGAGGGTCCGGTCATCACGCGCTCACCCACCATCGGCCGGCGGGCCACGCAAGGCGCAGCCCGCCATTCGGCCGCTCAGTGGCCGCCCTTGCCAGCCCCACCGCCGGCACCGGTATCGCCGCCGCCGCCGCTCGGGTTGGAGCGGACCGGGTTGGTCGCGTCGGGCTGGGTCGAACCGGTCGGGCCCACCGCCCCGGGATAGGAGCCGCTTGACTGGGCGCTCATGCCGGCGGAGCCGCCGTGCTGATAATTATAAGTAGGAGAGGGGGCAGCGCTGCCGGTCGCTGGAGGATTGTTCGTGCCCGGCTGACCGGCATCCGTGGCCCCGGTGCTCGCCGCCATCGCGGCCCCCCCGCCGCTTGCCAACAAGGCCGCAATGCCGAGTATCCCCAAGGTTCGCTTCATCAATGTCTCCTGTCGCTGTCAATCGAGCCACAGGAACGCGGAAGAGGCAGGGCGCGATGCCAACTTCACAGCAATTGGACTATTCCGCGGCCTTGGCGCGTAACGGCCACTCCGCCACATCGATCCGCGGCATCTCGAACCGGTCCGTCGTGCGCGCGTACCAGCCACGGCCGTGCATGCGGCCGATAAGCCCGAGCTTCGGGGTGTCAATGTAGCATCTAGCCGGATCGAGCACGAATTCGTCTGCTACATGGATCGCCACGACCTTTCCAAGCACGACAGCACGATCTACCCCCACTTCGACAATGACCAGCCGCTCGCACTCGAACGAGACCGGACTTTCGGCAATGCGCGGCGGTTGCACCTTCGAGCAAGGGGCAATGTGCAGTCCCGCCTCCGACAGCTCATTGACCTCCTTGGCAAAATCGATGGCCGTGATGTTCATCTGCCCTGCGAGGCTGTCGCTCACTAGGTTCACCACGAACTGACCGGTGCGCCGGATGTTGCCGCCCGTGTCCTTCACGTCGCCGGGCCCGCGGCCGCCGATGCCAAACACGATCACTGGCGGGTTCCCCGACACGGCGTTGAAAAAGGAGAATGGCGCGGCATTCACCGTGCCATCCACATCCTGAGTGGTCACCCACGCGATTGGACGCGGAACGACGGTGGAGACCAGCAGTTTGTAGATGTTCTCGGTCGAGGTCTTGTCGCACTCGAACAGCATGGCGATCCCTTGTGAAGAAAGTTCTCCCGGCGAGCGTTACGCGCCTGCATCGCGACTGTCCAGGGAGGCTGCTTCAGTGGGCCAAATCCGCCATCCAGCGTGCCAGCGCGGCCAGTTCGGTTGTGCGGTTTGGATGCTCGATTGGGCCGGTCAGATGGATCGCGAGAACAGGCGGATGCGGCACGCTGGGTTGCAAGTCGATCCTTATATCGAGCCTGCCATCACCAAGTTGCATGCTGCCCGATGCCTGAGCCTCGCCGCTCACGGCCGTCAGCCTCGCCTCATCAAGCGTCACCTCGCCATGTGCGATGCTGGCCAACAGCCGCAGCTCGCCGAAGCTGGTAATCCCGCTCAACAGCGCGTCCCTTGCCGCAGCCTCGGCCGTCGTTGGATCGTGGTCCTCGACAGCTCGCTTCAACCGGAACAGGTCGAAGCCGGCAATCGAACCTTCACTTACGTTCGCAGCAAGCTGGCCGTGCACGGTCGCAAGTAGCGCTGACGGACTGAAGCCGCTGGCGGCAAGTGTCATGTTCCCCTCAGCGTGGCCTGATACCAGGTCGAATGGCACGGGATCGGGTTGCCCCGCGAGTCCTATATCAGCCAACTTGGCCCGCAGCGACACGGCTGGCGGATCTTCCGCCGCGTCGCAGATCAGCGTCGCCGACACCCTGCCTGACCCGAGTTGGGCCGTGACTGCTTCAATCCGCAACGTGCCTCCGCTCACCAAGAGCGTAGCCGAGGCGTCGCGCAACGGGGGCCCGGCTCCCAGGCTCAAGCCGCCGGTCCTGACGCGAAGATCGCCGCGCCATCCGCGCAGGACGTCGAGAGGCAACGGCACATTCGAAGCGCCACTCGGCAACGGAATGGCGAGGTCATCGGCAACGATCTGGCCGGAGACCAGCGGCTCCGAGCCCTTCTCGTCCAATGACAGGTTGCCGCGGGCGTGCAGATCCGGGGCGATCAGCTCGAAGTCTCGCGCCTCGAATCGATCGCCCGCACGGGCAATGTGCGCCACCAGCGATAACGAACCATCACCTACCCAGTTTGACACCGAGCGCCATCCGCTCCATTGCGCCAGCCCAAGCGCCGCGAGAAACCGGCGTGCCCCAGGATGCCGAAGCGCCACTGCCGCATCCCAGGTGTCCGCCTTCAGATTGAAGACCGAGTCCGCATCGAGCCGCGAACCACCCAATGCCAGGTGCGCAGCGACGGAAAGCGCCTCCTGTGGACCAGCGAATTGCATCGTCAGTTCGGCGGGGCCGTGCCACAACGCAGGCGTCGCCCGCCACGGGGATGGAACCAATTCGGCCAAGGGCGTCGCATCGGCGGTGGTGACAGCCAGCTTCCCTCCGCTCACCTGCCCGCCATCGCTCATCCTCGCCGAAGCCAGAACGTGGGCCTGTCGGACGGTCCCCTCGATCCGACGCAGCCAGACGTTCCCAGCTTCGAGGGCTGCGTCCACTGCGAAGCGACGGATAGGCTCGTCCCCCCAAATTGCCTGCCGAGCGCTGAGACGCAGCTCCACATCGAGGGGAGAGGGTGCCTTGGACAGTTCACCCAACAGGGGCACGCTGCCCGACAGCCATGGGTCGATCTCGAAACGATCAAAAGACAGATCGACACTGAGCGTAGGTGGTTCACCCCGCTTCACCCCAAGGGTGCCCGATACGGTGGTGTCGTCGAGTGTGCCAGCCACGTGGCGCAGCGCGACCTCGCCCTCCCCGGCAGTCAAATGCGCCGAGAGCAGGGCCCGTCGTGCGACGCCGTTCGGTAGCGTCGCTAGAAAGGACGGCGGCAGCACACCGGGAAACGCCTCGCCCAGCCAACGCGCTGTTGTGCGCAGCACCGGCGCGTCGAGCCAGGCGTCGCCGTCGAATAGACGATGTGCCAGGTCGCCCCGCTCGATGTGACCGCGCAGGCGCAATGCTGCATTCCCGGGTAACCGCGCGCTCGCCTCGTGGACCACGAGCGTTGCACCGTCCAATTCGAACCCGGCCCGCAAACGCTCCAGTGTTCCGCCACCCAGCGGAGCCGACTCAGCCGACAGATCGATCCCGATCGGTAGCTCGACACCGGCGACTGTCGCGCCGGCGTGCAGCAGCACGGGAAACCAGGCGTCCAGATCAAGGCGGCTGGCTGAGACCGCAACGTCGAGCCGCGGATTTCGATCGACCCGCAGTGCAACCGCCCCGGTGGCAGGCGAGGCGCCGATCTGCAATGCCAGATCTTCGACCGCCACGAGCCCACTGCCAACGCTAAGGCGGCCATCGGCACGGAATGGGACGGAGGGCGCCGGCAGCAGTGCCGCCAGGTTGGGCCCGCGGCCTGAGATGGGGCCAGTAAGCGTGCCCTGCTGCGTCAGTTGCCCTGAGAAGCTGGCGCCCAGGCCATTGGCCCGGCCCTGTCCGTCCAGCGTAGCGTTCAACCCTGCCGCGCCATCGGGACCCGCCGCCGTGAGGCGGGCGGTGAAGTGCCACGTGTGGCCACTGAATTGCGCCCGGCCCGTTGCCGACAACGCACCGGTGTCCAGCGTCTCCAGAGTCGCATCGATGCCGGTGAAGGCGAGGCGGCCAATGGTCAATCGACCATCCTCGATGCGCGCCGCGAATGCCGCGAGCCACGCCGGCGGGCGCGGTCGCAGCATGCCAGGCGCAGTCGGCCAAGGGATATGCAAGTCCGGGCCACGCAGGATGAGTTCGCGCGCATCGATACGGCCACCGAGCAACGGCCACAATCCGACCCGCAACCGCAATGCCGCCACCTGGATCGAGAGGTCCGTGGGTCCATCGCCGCCAACATTCACTTCGGCCGCCGTCACTACCGGTTGCGGCAGCAACGAAAATGAGATCGGACCATGAATGGCAACAGGCTGGCCAAGCATTGCAGAGGCGAGGACCTCGATCGTCGCGCGGTAGCGTGTCCAGTCGAGCCATTGGGGCACCTGCCATGCCGCAAGCAGCACGAGGCCGACGGCAGCAGCGACCAGCACCGCTGCGCGCCGGGTCCACCGCGCGTCAGCCGACGATGCCGTAGCCACCGCCACCAGGCGTCTCGATCACGAACACATCCCCGGCGGTGAGCTCCGCGCTGTCGGTGCCACTGAGAATTTCGTGCCTGCCGTCGGCGCGTTCGACCCATTGCCGTCC
>DATBKQ010000615.1:0-3388 GCA_036555825.1 Acetobacteraceae bacterium
GCCTCCAGCGTCGCGACCACGACGAGAGGCGTCAGGATGTTCGGCAGCACCTCGTGCAGCAGGATATGGCGGCGCGAGGCGCCGGCCGCCTGCGCGGCGGCAATGTAATCCAGGTTGCGCACCTGCATCGTGGTGGTGCGGGAAACGACCGCGAAGCGCTCCCACAGCAGCAGGCCGAGTGTCAGTATCACCACCGTGAGCGAGCTGCCGACCAGCGCCACCACGGTCAGCGCCACCAGGATCAGCGGAATGGAGAGACGGCAGGTGATGACGAACATCACCACGTCATCGACCTTGCCGCCGAAATAGCCGCCCAGTACGCCGAGCGTGATGCCGATCAGCCCCGAGGTGATGACGGTGAAGATGCCGATCGCCATGGAAATGCGCGCCCCGTACAGTAGGCGCGACAGGTAGTCGCGGCCAAGCTGGTCGGTACCGAACGGATGCGCGGCCGACCCGCCGTCCATCCATTCCGGCGGCGTCAGCCGCTGGTTCAGGTCCTGCGCGAACGGATCGTGCGGCGCGATGAAGGGGGCGACGATCGCCACCAGCAGCACCGCGAACACGATGAACGCGCCAAGCCCGGCAGCGGCATGTTTCATGCGCTGCGCAGCCGCGGATCGAGCACGGCGTTCATCACATCGGCCAGCAGCGTCAGCCCGATATAGATGATGGCGAGGATCAGCACGACCGCCTGCACCACCGGGAAGTCGTTCTTGCTGATCGATTCCCAGGCGAGATAGCCGACACCGTGCAGCGCGAAGATCGCCTCGATCACGATCGAACCCCCCAGCATGAACCCGAGTTGCACCGCGGCCACCGACACCACCGGCATCGCCGCGTTGCGCAGCGCATGCTTCAGCACGATCTTCGCCGAGCTCAGCCCCTTGGCGCGCGCGGTGCGGATGTAGTCCGATGACAGCGCGTCGATCATGCCCGCGCGGGTCAGCCGCATCAGCGCGGGAACGGCGGAGAACGCCAGCACGATGCCCGGCATGATGTAGCCCTGCCAGCTATCGAGACCGGAGATCGGCAGCAACTGCAGATGCAGGCCGAGCCAGATGATCAGCACCAGCGACAGCCAGAAACTCGGCATCGCCTGGCCGAACAGCGCGACCAGGCCGATCGCCTTGTCGAGCGCCGAGCCTTCGCGCATCGCGGCGACGATGCCCAGCGGAATGGCGATGGCGAGAGCGATGACCAGGCCCGTCAGCCCGAGGGTAAGGGTGATCGGCATGCGCTCCCGGATCAGCCCGGCGACCGGTGCATGGTACAGATACGATCGACCCAGATCGCCGCGGGCGGCGTGCGCGGCCCAGTCGATGAACTGCACCGGCAGCGGGCGATCCAGCCCGTAGTTCTTGCGGATCGTGACGATGTCCTGCTCGGTGGCGTTCGGGCCGGCGATGGACACGGCGAGATCGCCGGACAGCCGGGTCAACCCGAAGCTGACGACCAGCACGGTCAGGCAAACCAGTATAGCGAGCACCGCGCGGCGCAGCAGAAAACGCAGCATGTTACCGCCTCTCGCCCCGCGTCATTGCGAGGAGCAAGGCGACGAAGCAATCTCGGTCGGGATTGCTTCGCTGCGCTCGCAATGACACTCGGGCAGCATCAGCGGCAAGGCTGCCAATCCAACGGCGCCAGCTCGAACCCCTCGAACCAAAACGCCGGCGCCACGATGCAACTGCACAGAGTCCAGCGCCCGAGGCTCTTTGCGGATTGCCAGCAACCGCGCGGGACGAGCTGGTGCAACGTCTCGCCGGCACTCAGCATAGGGCCGAGGCGGTGTTCCGCATCGGCGCCAATCCACAGCAGCAGTGGCGCGCCCGCCTGCCAGATCCACAACTCGGCTGCATCGACACGGTGCCAGCGGCTGCGCTCGCTTTCGCCCAGCAGGAACAGGATCGCTGTCCCGGCGCCACGCTGGCCATCGATCGGTCGGTCGCGCCAAGTCTCGCGGAAGTAGCCGTACTCCGGATGCGGCTGCAATGCCAGCGCCTCGATCACCGCCTCGGCTGGCGCGGAGGCGTCGCGCAGGTCGATCAACCGGCTTCCTTCACCGGAAGCTGTCCTTCTTCGCGCGCAGATCGGCGAACGTCGCCACATCGCGCGCCCGCAGGAACGGGTTGGCCGCAAGCTCGCTCGCCATCGTCGAGGGCACCGTCGGCTGCCCCGCCGCGCGCTGCTTGTGCGCCTCCTCGGTGCGCGCCTTCAGCGCGGTGTTGTCCGGATCGACGCTGAGCGCGAACCGTGCGTTGCTCTCGGTGTATTCGTGCCCGCAGCAGATATGCGTGCCGCCGGGCAGCGCGGCAAGCTTGCGCAGCGACGCGAACATCTCCTCCGCGCTCCCCTCGATCAGCCGGCCGCAGCCCAGGCTGAACAGCGTGTCGCCCGACAGCAGCACCTCGCCATCGGCGAAGAAGTAGTTGATCTGACCGCGCGTATGGCCGGGCGTGTCGATCACCCGTGCGCTCGCGTTGCCGAACGCAACCGTGTCGCCTTCGTTCACCCGCTGGTCCAGCTTGGGCAGCCGGTGCGCATCCTTCGCCGCGCCGACCACCTTGGCGCCGGAGAAATGCGCGCGCACCTCGTCGACCCCGGCAATGTGATCGGCGTGGTGGTGCGTCAGCAGGATCAGGTCGAGCCGCCCGCCGGCCCGCTCCAGCGCGGCGATGATCGGCTTGGCATCGGCCGGATCGACGATGGCAACCGCTCCGGACCCGCTCTCGCGCAGCATCCAGGCGTAGTTGTCGGACAGGATGGGAACCGGTTGTGCTGTGACTGTCATGACTGGAGTCTAGCACCGCCGGGCGCGACCGGAAACCGACGGCCGTGCTATAGCAATCGCATGGCAGCCGATGCGCACGCCGCCGCCGATTTCTATGCCACGCCGCGCGGGGCGGTCGCCGAGCGTCTGTTGTGCGAGCATCTGACGCGGTTGTGGCCCGACCTGCGCGGACAGTCGGTGCTTGGGGTCGGCTTCGCCGAGCCGTATCTCCGGCTGTGGCGCGGCCAGGCAACGCGCTGCATCGCGCTGACCCCGGCGCAGATGGGCGTGACGCGCTGGCCACTCGGCGAGCCCAACCTGTCGTGCACGGCCGAGGAGGACGCGCTGCCGTTCCCCGACCTGCTGTTCGACCGGGTGCTGCTGGTGCATGGGCTGGAGGCGGCCGAGAGCGCGCGGCGCATGCTGCGCGAGACCTGGCGCGTGCTGAAGGACGACGGCCGGCTCCTGGTGGTGGCACCGAACCGCACCGGCATGTGGGCCTACTGGGAGAGCACGCCGTTCGGCCACGGCCAGCCGTATTCGTTCGGCCAGATCGGCCGGCTGCTGGCGGCCTCGCTCTATCGTGTAGAGCGGCGCGATGCCGCGCTGTACCTGCCG
>DATBKQ010000616.1:0-9404 GCA_036555825.1 Acetobacteraceae bacterium
ATCGGCCCGACGATGATGCACGATTCGCGGTTCGTCAGGCCAGACAATCAGATAGTGCTGCACTGAGGGTAGGCGGAAATACTCGGCGAACTTGGTCGAACGATCGTAGCGAGCGGTCGAGGGTGAAAGGACCTCGCTCGGGTACCATCGCCACAACGACACCGTTGATTCGCTCGTAACGGCCATTCTGGCCGTCCATCCAGTTATAGTACTCTTCGCGCGCCATACGCAGCGCTGGGTCACCGTAATCACGCGCTTCGCTCATCCGACTCTCGCGGCGCCCAACTATCAAGTGGGCGGTCGCGTCCCTCAGGTTGCACCAACCGGTCTTCTTAGGCCGTCCAGCTTCGAAAACGCCAGACAATGTGCGCCTTATCACAGCTTGGTCGTGATCCGAGCTGGTGACAAGCGCCTTCCGGCGCAACGGGCGAGGATCATTCGACCGCCCAGTGATCACGGCGGATGGACGCCCGACGTGGCCAAGCACCAGCGGGATTGCTACCCTCGTGCAAGGACACAATGGGAGGAAACCATGGCGGTCTTCGTCATCGGCGGCACGGGGTTCATCGGCACGCGCGTCATCCGGCTGCTCGCCGCGCGCAGCGAGGAAATCGTCTGCATGGATATCAATCCCGGCGCCGCATCGTTCGACGACCTGGGCAAGCAGGTCCGCGTGATCCGCGGTGACGTGACACAGTTCGACGACGTCATGGCGGCGACGGTCAGTGCCAGGCCGGACCGCATCATCAACCTGTCCTATTTTCTCGGCAGCGAGCACGCGCCACACGTTGCGATGAAGCTGAACATCCTGGGGATGGACAACTGCTTCGAGGCGGCGCGGCTCGCCGGCGTGAACCGCGTGGTGTTCGCCAGTTCGCTCGCGGTGAACGGCATGCAGAAGCACTACGGCGACCGCATGATCACCGAAGACGATTACCGTCATGGCGAAGTGCAGTACGCCATGCACAAGATCTTCAACGAATGGCAGGCGCAGGACTACAACGAGAAATACGGCATGACGATCACCGCGGTCCGCCCCGCCAACGTGACCGGGCCGGACAAGGTGCGCGGCTCGGTGGACCATGTGAACATCATCACCCAGCCCGCGCAGGGCAAGCCGATCTCGTTCCCCTACAAGGACGCCATGCGCTGCCCGATCCATGTCGATGACATCGCCGAGGTGTTCACGCGCGTGCTGCTGAGCGACAAACCGCGACACAGCGTATACAATTCCGGCGGTATCGCCATCAGCCTGGGCGAGATCGCCGATCTTGTGCGCGAATTCCTGCCCGATGCGCGGATCAGCTTCGAGCACGAGACCGGCGGCAAGGCCAACTCCGGCAACTACCTGATCGACAACGCCCGCCTGGTGCAGGAATTCGGCGTGCAGTACCTGCCCTATCGGCAACGTGTGCTGCAGATCATCAACGACATCCGCCGGCAGGTGGGCCTGCCCATTGTCTCCGGCTGACGATGACGCGGCTGTTCACTGTGCTCGCGCTGCTGTTGGCGACGGCGGCGCGGGCGCAGCCGGCTATCGACTGGACCAAGGCACAGCCGGTCCACGTGCTGATGGTGGACGACCGGTTCGTGCCGGATCATCTGACATTTCACCATGGCACGCCGTATCGGCTGCTGCTGGAAAACGACGGCAAGGACGTGCATGAATTCACCGCGCCCGAATTCCTCGCCGACGCCGTGGTGCGCGACCCCGGCGTTCTGGCGCGCGGCGGGCAGGAGATAGTGGTTCAGCCGGGCGCCGCGGTCTCTGTGGACCTGATGCCGGTCAGGCCGGGCACCTTCAAGTTGATCTGCGCCAACCACGACTGGGACGGCATGGTGGGCGAGATCGTGGTCGACTGACGCCTGCCCGCCGGCTCCCGTGTCATTGCGAGCCGCGCAGCGGCGAAGCAATCTCGGTCAAGTACGAACCGCGGGGGGAATGCCATGCAGGCAGACTACGTGATCGTCGGCGCCGGCTCGGCCGGCTGCTGTCTGGCCAACCGACTGACGGAAGTTCCCACCAACCGCGTAGTGCTGATCGAGGCCGGCGGGCGCGACTGGAACCCGCTGATCCACATCCCCGCCGGCTATATGAAGCTGCTGGAGCATCCGACATTGACCTGGGGCTTCAAGGCGGAAGCGGATCCGGGTACCAACGGCCGCGCCATCAATTATCCCCGCGGCCGCGTACTCGGCGGATCGAGCTCGATCAACGGCATGATCTACGTGCGTGGCCAGCCCGAGGACTTCGATCACTGGGCGCAGCTCGGCAATCGCGGCTGGTCGTGGGATGACGTGCTGCCCTACTTTCGCAGGGCGGAGAACTGGGAGGGCCAGGAGGACGCGGTACACGCCAAGGGCGGCCCGCTGTTCACCTCGCACGGCCGCGACAAGCCGCTGCTCTGCCGCGCAGCGGTCGAGGCGGCGCGGCAACTCGGCTGCGAATACCGCGAGGACGTCAACGATCTGCCGCCGGGCGCTGGCGATGGTGTCGGTTGGGTGCAGCAGACGCGTGGCGGCCGCCGGCGCGCCAGCACGGCGCGCAGCTATCTGCGTCCCGCCCTGAAGCGTCGCAACCTGTGGGTGATAACCGGTGCGCTGGTACACCGCGTGCTGTTCGATGGTATGCGCGCAACCGGTGTCGAGTATTCGCGCAACGGCAACACCGAACGCTTGGACGTGACGGGTGAGGTGATCCTCTCCGCCGGCGCGATCGGCTCGCCGCACGTCCTGCAACTTTCAGGGGTGGGCGATCCCGAGCACCTCGACCGCATCGGCATCGCGGTGCATCACCCGTTGCGTGGCGTCGGCAAGAATTTGCAGGACCACTACCTGGCGCGGGTTTCCTGCCGCGTACAGGGCGCACCGAGTCTGAACCAGCAGTCGCGTGGCCTGGGGCTCGCGGGACAGCTCCTGCGTTACGTTGCCACCGGCAACGGCATCCTTACCTATGCGGCGTCGCTGGTGGCCGCCTCGGTGAAGCTGTTGCCGGAATCGGCGACACCGGATGTGCAGTGCCTGTTCGCGCACGGCAGCTACGCACCTGGCGTGTCGCGCCAGCTCGACACGGTGCCCGGCATCACCTGCGGGATGTGGCAGATGCGTCCCCTCAGCAGGGGCTACGTCGAGGCGCGCTCTACACGGCCACAGGATCCGCCCGTCATCAATCCGCGCTACTTCAGCCATGAGACGGATTGTCGCGCCGCGGTTGCCGGGCTGCGCTGGATCCGCCGGTTGTTTGCCGCGCCGGCGCTGGCGAAATACGTTGTCGCCGAGACCGCGCCCGGTGACGGCGTCCAGAACGACGATGAGCTGCTGCACTATGTGAAGCAGAGCGGGGGCACCGTGTTCCACGCGACCTGTACCTGCAAGATGGGGCGCGATCTGCTGTCCGTGGTGGACGACAGATTGCGGGTGCACGGGCTGCAGGGGCTGCGCGTCATCGACGCTTCGGTCATGCCGGCGGTCACTTCGACAAATACCAATGCCCCTACCATCATGATCGCCGAGAAGGGCGCGGCTATGCTACGCGAGGATGCGCGAGCACTGGCTGGAGGCACCCATGCCGCCATTCTTCAGACCAACCGAGATTGAAGCACAGGTCGCACAATGCGTGCTGAATGCCGAGCCGGTTGATTACACGAATCGGCCGTCGCGGCCGGAAATTCGTGGCTCGCTGCTGCGTCACCTGATGCTGGGTCAGCCGATCGGGGGAATTCAAGGCTCTACCGTAGTGCCGATCCCCGGCATCCGCATACGTGGTTGCTGCATTCGAGGATTCCTCGATCTGGCCGATTTCGCGCGCCCCGGTGGCGGCCTGCCGGCACTCGTGCTCGAAAACTGCGATTTCGATGGTGTCATCGATCTGGCAGGGGCGAGGGTCGCACGGTTGTCCCTCAAGGACAGCCGGTTCTCGCATGTCATACTGCGCGAAACCGAGGTCGATGGACCGTTCGACTTCTCAGGTTGCGGCCCGATCGACCTGGGAGGCGTGGCGTGGATCGATGCGCGGGACGGACTGTTCCACGGACAGGTCACCGGGTCCTCGGCGCACCTGGCCGCACCGAGACGGCCTGACGAGGAGGTCGCGGCCGGCGACAAGCGATATGCGCTGTGGCTGCACAATGCCGACATCCGCGGGAGCCTGGTGCTGTTCGATCTGTTTGCCGAGGGCGGGGTAGCGATCGGAGCCAGCCATATACGCGGCAATGTCTGGCTGCGTGGAGCAACCTTGTTGAGCGGTGAGGATGATGCGCTCAATGCGCAGAACGCCCGAATAGGCGGTAGCCTGGTGGCGGACCGCCGCTTCTCCTCCACCGGTACCCTCTGGCTCCTGGGTGCACATTTCGGCAATGCCGTGCAACTGTCGGGGGCAACGCTCCAGGTGCGCCCCGATGCGAGTTCGGTCGTCGAGGGGGCCAACGCGGCCGTTATTCTGCAGAACGCCGTGATCGGCACGAATCTGGGCCTGGACGGCGCGACGGTCACTGGTCGGGTGCTGCTGGAGGCGGCGAAGCTCGGCGGCAAGCTCGATGCGACCGGTCTCATCCTGACTTGGGCTGGCGCGGCAGCCGGGGCCGATGGGGAGTCCGCACTGGCCGCGCCGGGCATCGGCGTGGCCGGCAACGTGACACTCGACGATGCTTGCGCGATCGGCGGGGTCGACTTTACCGGCGCCGAGGTCGGCGGCGCCTTTTCGGCCGCGCGCGCGGTGATGATCAATCATGACCCCGAACGGGGCACGCGGAAAGCGCTCTCGCTGGCGAACGCCAGCATCGGCAAGAAAGCCGCTCTCGGCTGTGTCATGGCCGAGCAGGGCGACGCATCACCGCGGCCACCTCGGCTGGCAATAGACTGTACCGGCCCTGAGGCGGTGGGATCGGCCCGCCGCCTGCTGGTCCGGGTCACCCCAGCCCGCGTGGCGGCCCAGCCGATGCAACCCATCGAGGTCGAGGTACCGATCCGTTTGCTGAATACAGCCGCGGTGGGAAGCGTCGTTGCGTGCACACCCGTGCGAAGCTCTCTCGCCTTCTTCGCGTGGGGCGAGATCGACATCAGCGGGGCCACTTTCCAGAGCGACCTCATCGCCCAGGACTGTATCCTCGACAATCGCACGGCCGACGGTTCCGGAATGTGTCTGGTGGCGGACCGCGCGCACGTTCGCGGCAATCTGGTACTCGGCCAAAGCTTCGCGGCGGTGGGCCGGGTGAACCTGTCTGCGGCGGAGATTGGACGTGACCTGCGGTTTGATCGGGCCGATTTTCTCAATCCGGCAAGATCGGCCAGATCGGATGAAGCGGCGATCTTCGGCAAGGATCTCAAGATCGGCTCGAATTTCGAGTTCGACGCGACCGTTGTGTTCGGCAACATCATTTTGGAGCGTCTGGAACTGACCGGGAGCCTGACCTGGGGAGCCGCATCCAATGCCGCCGCTCGACCTGGTCTCCTGGTGAGCGCGGACGAGAACAGCCGCCAATCCGGCTTCTTCGATCTGGGCCTGTCGGAGGTCGGCACTGCGCTGAAGCCAAGGAATCTCGTGCTGTGCAATGACGTCCAGCTCCGATTAGGTGGTGCGCGCGCCGCGCAACTGGAGCTCCATTGGCCGGATGGCTGGGGTGGCTGGCACATGCCGATGCGGCGCGGCCAACTGGACCTCGACGGGTTTCGCTACGATCGGATCGTGGCTGACCCGGGCTCCATGCCGAGGCGTGCCGCCGGATGGCTGCGCTGTCATGCCCGAAAGAGCATGGATGCCGGTTTCTCGCCGCACCCTTATCGCCAGCTCGCCCGTGTTCTGCGCACGCAAGGCGACGAGGCTGGCGCCCGCGGGATATCGATCACGGAACGGTGGCGCACGCCGCAGCCCTGGTGGTTGAAACCGTTCTGGATCGCTTATGGCGGTCTTTTTGGTTTTGGACTGAAGCCGGCCGCCGCGTTGGTCACGCTGCTCGTCTGGATCGGCGTGGGGACGATGTTCGTCTACGCCGCGAATGCCGTCGGCGTGTTGAAGGAGGCCATGGTGGTCTCTTCCACCGTGATCTCCGAGGACGTGCACGGCGCGCTGAATGTCATTCCGTTCGTCACCGCAGTGTCGCAGGACGGAAGCAGCCTGTCCGCGAACCAGGTTCGCTTCCTTCACGAAATTCCCTGTTCCGACACGGCACTCGACATCGGCGATGATGTGGTGTTCGCGCTGGACATGATGCTGCCGTTCATCCCGCTGCATCAGCAGAGCCGATGCGAGATCAGCAGCGGCCATGAAATGCCTGGAGCGCAAGAGGCGTCTGCGGCAATCACTGTGAACGATCCACCAGCGACCTATGACCGGTGGTTATCTGAGTGGATGGCACGACAGGCGAAGGACTTGCCGATCTGGGCGTGGCGGATTGCCAGGGCCATATACACTGTCATCGGCTGGATATTTGTATCGCTGGCCCTGGTGACCTTTGCCGGCGTGGTGAAGCGCACCGAGACCGGTGACGCCGAATGAGGTGCGAGGCGGCGGAAATGGAGCAGGCGGAATGATAAAGGTGGTGGGACTTCTGACCCGGAAACCCGAGCTGACGCATGACCAGTTCGTCAGGCACTGGCTGGAGGTTCACGGGCCCCTGGCGCTCGCCGTTCCAGGCATCCGCCGCTACGTGCAATCGCACATCGTCGGCACGCGGACGCGCCCGGATATCCCCGAGACCGAGGTCGAGATCGACGGCATTGCCGAGCTCTGGTACGACGATCAGGCGGCACTCGGGCGCGCGGCGGCGACGCCCGAGATGAAGCGGCTGACCGACGACGGCGCGTTATTCATCGGCCGCATCAAGAGCTACGTCGTCGAGGAGACGCAGATCATCCCCCCTCCCGATGCGGGAGGGGGAGGTGTCACTCCGCGGCGGGGCTGAGAGTATCCACCGCCTCGTAGGGCAGGCGCTTCACTTTCTCCATGTTGATGCCCTCGATGCGCAGCAGGCGGGTGGAACCCTCGCGGCGCGGCGAGTGCAGCACGCCCGGATCGTAGAGATACGCATCGCCCGGCTTCATCGTGTAGTCGCGGATGTGCTTTGCCTTGCCTGGTGTGGTCTCCGTCGGGCGCGACAGGCATTCCCAGTCGGTCATGATCGTCTCGCCCGCCGCCTGACCATAGATCGCCCAGGACGGGCCATGGTCGTGCGGCTTGCTGTTCTTCGCCCCGACATAGGCATGCGCCAGGATGGTGAACCCGAGTTCCGGGTCCTCGTACAGAACCTTGCGCTCCGGCGTGCCCTCGGGGATGTAGCTGGCGACGAAGTCCCGATCCTTCAGGACATCCTTCACCAACCCGCAGACCGCCTTGCGTCCTGCGGTACCCGGCTCGCTCTGCAACGCATCCTTGCACTTGGCGGCGAACTGTTCGAGCGTGGTGCCCATCGCGGTTACCTCCTCAGTGGCTTCATTCGCGTCGGTAGGGATAGCAGTGTGCCCGATCGAGCGCGAGGTCGAAATGTTCGGCCAGCGCCTCGATAGCATCGGCGTGCTGCTTGTAGGGATCGCTGTTCCCGGGCCCGACGATGATGCAGCCGAACGACCGGTCGCGGCGTCCGCCCGGCGGCAGCATGGCGGTGACCAGCGGCTTGCCTTCGCCGTCGCGCAGCGTCAGGAACAGCGGCATCTCGCGCTGGATGTGCGCTGCCTTGCCGATGTCCTGCTCGATATAGACCGAGGTCATCGGCTTGAAGCTGTCCGCCGCCTTGTCCCATTCGCGCCGGAAATACTTCTCCACGGCGTGGCGCATGAGCTCGGATTCCATGGCGGCCTCGCCCTCGCTGACCAGCCGGAACCAGGTCCTGTCACCCGGAGCATCGCAGATATACTCCATGTGTTCCTCCCACCTGGCTTGGATTGGCGTCCGCCGCCAGCTTAGGATGCCGCGGCGGGACAATCAAACGTCCCAGGGGCAAACACGTGAGGCAAACGGATGCCGGATGGCGATTCCTTCGACTACGTCATCGTCGGCAGCGGTGCCGCCGGTTCGGTCCTGGCTCACCGGCTGACCGAAACCCCGGGCGCCGCAGTATGCGTGCTGGAGGCGGGACCGCCGGATCGGCATCCCTACATTCATGTGCCGGCCGGGTTCATCAAGATGTTGTTCAACCCGGATTTCACCTGGCAGTTCAAGACCGAGCCGTCCCAGGGCAGCGGTGGGCGGGCCATCCCCACGACGCAGGGCCGCACGCTGGGCGGGTCGAGTTCGATCAACGGCATGGTCTACAACCGCGGGCAACGCGCGGACCTCGACAACTGGGCGCAGCGCGGCAATCGCGGCTGGGGCTATGACGACATGCTGCCCTATTTCAAGCGCACCGAGCGCCGCGTCGGCGCGTGCGACGAACGCATCCACGGGCGCGAGGGCAACCTGCCGGTCACCGACATCGACTGGTTCCATCCGGTATGCGAGGCGTTCATTGCCGGCGCCGTCGGCATGGGGATTCCGCGCTGCGTCGATTACAACAGCGGCGACCGGCAGGAAGGCGTCGGCTACTTCCAGCGGGCGATCTATCGCGGCTGGCGGCACTCGGCTGCGCGCGTGTTCCTGCATCCGGCGAAGGCGACGGGCCGGCTGGCTGTGCGCACCGACGCACGCGCCGCCAAGGTGCTGTTCGACGGCAAGCGCGCGGTCGGCGTGCGCTACGTCGACGAGCGCGACCGGAGCGAGCAGGTGGTGCTGTCGCGGCGCGAGGTGATCGTGTGCTGCGGCACCGCCAACACCGCCAAGCTGCTGCAGATTTCCGGGGTCGGCCCCGGCGCGCTGCTGTCGTCGATCGGCGTGCCGGTGGTGCACGACCTGCCGGGTGTGGGCGAGAATTTTCGCGACCACTACGCGGTGCGGCTGGTGGCACGGGTCAGGAACAGCGTGACGATCAACGAAATGTCGCGCGGCCTCGGGCTCGCGAAGCAGATCGCCCGCTGGGCCATGGGCAGGCCGTCGATCCTGGCGCTCAGTCCGTCGCTGGTGCACTGGTTCTGGAAATCCAACGACGCGCTGGACCAGCCGGACCTGCAAGGGGTGTTCAGCCCGGCGAGCTACAAGGAGGGTTTTGTCGGCCTGCTCGACGACTATCCGGGGATGACATGCGGCGTCTGGCAGCATCGGCCGGAAAGCACCGGCTACGTGCGGGCGCGCTCGGCCGACCCGTTCGAGGATCCGGCCATCCAGCCGAATTACCTCGCCGACCCGATCGACCGGCAGGTGCTGCTGGCAGGCATGCGTCTGGCCCGCGCGTTGCTGCACACCCCGGAGTTGGCGCATTACTTCGCCGGGGACCAGTTGCCGGGGTCGAATGTGCAGAGCGACGACGAGTCCATGGACTATGCGCGCCGCTACGGCTCGACGGCCTACCACCTGATCGGCACCGCGCGCATGGGGCCGC
>DATBKQ010000617.1:0-2155 GCA_036555825.1 Acetobacteraceae bacterium
CAGTGGCACAAATACACGCGCTCGGATTCCCCGGTGGCAATGACGCGGAGAGACCCGCAATGGCACTGCCCGATCCGCTCCATCGCGACCTCCGACGGATCAGAATAACGGAACCTCATAGCACAAATCATGCCTTGGCCAGGACGGTTTCGTGAAACTGCCGCATTTCGGCGAGGACGGCAGTCGCGGTATCGCCGCCAAAAGCCGAAATTGACCACAACGACGCCCAGATAGCGCGGTTCAGCGCCGTTCAACGTTGCTTCCAGGTCTGGGGCAAAACGACGCGAAGTTCACCACTGACTTCAGCCGCTCTATCGGATCTTCCACCCCTGAAAGAGCTCGCAACCTTTCGTCCAGGGTTGCAAGGCCCTGCGCGGCAACCAACACCTGATAAGGACCAAGAAACAGATCGCCGATGGCCAACCGTCGCCGGTAAGTGATCCATCGCTGCGCCAAATGGTGTGACCGGTCGTGTAGCAGGTGGCAGCGCTGACAGAAAGCCCGGAGATTCGTCAGCCGATTGTTGGTCGGATCGCTGTCAAGATGCGCCGCCGCAAGCACGACACGAGTCATCCGGAACTGTGTGGCCTCCATGAGATCTGGCCACCGGGCTGTGCGGCCTTGGCGATCTCGCCAGGCCGCCGTTTGCTCGTCAAACCACCGTCCGTCCGGCAGGCAGCGGACGCGGGCAAGATGGGGTCGCCGACAGCGTTGGCACTTACCTCCGGCACGCTCGAAGCGAACGTGGCTGCTCAACTCACGCCAGTGCGGCGGGTAGAGGGGACGCAATTCGGGACGAATAGGCATGGCTATGCTACTTGCCTCCCAAGCGCCGCCTTCAGGCACCCAGCAGTTCGATATTCAACGCCGGCGCTGCCGCACGCAGATCCCGATCAAGCGTCGCGAGTGGCAGGCTCCGTCGTTGGGCGAGCTCGAGATAGGCGGCATCATACACAGTGAGCGAAAACCGCTCGGACAACCGCAGCGTCGCCGACCAGGCGTAGGTGCTGGTGTCGGCGTCGATGGCGATCGGCATGAGCCCGAGCTCGGCGAGCGAAGCGTCACGGTAGACCGCATCGATGCGCTGGCGTCGGATGGCGGTCTGAAACGCGTTGGCGACTTCGAGCCGCCACAGGCCTGGGACCAGAGCGCCCGCGTCCGCCACGCGATCGAGCAGGGCGTCGGTCGCCGGCGTGCTCTCGTCCTCGAAATACCAGGCCATGGTCAACGACGCGTCGATCACCAGACTCAAGATCGGCCCTCGTTGATCAGGTCTTTGATCCTGAGGCCACCCAGCGTCATACCGCGCCGGCGGGCGCGGATGCGGGCTGCGGCGCCGCGGGCGCGTTCGCGGTCGAAGACGGCATCGGCCGACACCATCCGGGCAACGGCTTTGCCGCGGCGGGTGATGATGATTTCTTCGCCGGCCTCCACCCAGTCGAGCAGCTGGCCAAGCTTGGATTTCGCTTCGAAGGCGCCGATTTGCCTCATAGTACGGCCAAATGGTCTAGTTAACAGTCTAGCCTAATGTATCATGCAGGAAAATATCTGTCCAGATGGTAGTGCAACATAAAGGAGGTTATGTTACACTAAATCATGGTTGACACGCCCCCCGACTCAGACCGCCAGCTGATCGTCATCCGGCCGGCTGTACCTGCCATCCCGACCGCGGCCACCGTGGTGCCTGGCATGATCGCCGACGCCGGCGAGCGCGCGACCAGGCGCTACCTCGAGTTCTTCGGCGCCAACATCCGTAACCGGAACACGCGAACCGCCTATATGCACGCCGTGAGCCGGTTCTTTGCCTGGTGCGAGCACAATCAGATCGGCCAGCTTGCCGATATCGAGCCACTGCACGTCGCCGCCTATATCGAGGCGCTGAAAGTGCTGGAGAAGCGTAAGGCAGGCGCCGAGCCGCAGCTGAAAGACGCCACCAAGCCGACGACCAAGCAGCATCTCGCGGCCATCCGCATGCTGTTCGACTGGCTGGTCACCGGCCAGATCGTTGCCACCAATCCGGCGCACGCGGTGCGCGGACCGAAGCATGTGGTCAAGACCGGCAAGACCACGGTGCTGGACACCGACCAGGCACGCACGCTGCTCGATAGCATCGATGTCTCAACCGTCGTCGGCCTGCGCGATCGCGCGCTGATCG
>DATBKQ010000618.1:0-5640 GCA_036555825.1 Acetobacteraceae bacterium
GTGTATTCCGGCTGCGGGGCGATGAAGGTGATGCTGGCGGTGAGACCGGTGGCACAGCCATCGCAGCCGATGGCGAGCCGGTCGCCGACATGCAGTGTGGCGAGCTCGGTTTCCGGCACGAAGAACCGTACCAGCACGTTCTGCGGCGGCAGCAGTTCGACCACGGGGGTGCCGGCGTTGATGGTTTCGCCGGGCCGCGCGTAGGTATCGGACACCAGTGCCGCGACCGGAGCCGCGACGTGCCGCTGGTCCACGCGCCATTGCGCCTGTGCGAGGCCGGCCTTCGCCTGCTCCACCATGGCGCGCTGGGCGGCGATCTCGTACTCCCGGCCGGTGGGGGATTGCATCTGTTCCAGCTTGGCCTGCGCCGCCTGGACCCGGGCGACGGCCGAGGCCAGATCGGCCTGCTGCTGATCGACGGTCTGCCGGCTCGCGGCGCCCGAGCGCAGCAATTCCTGATTGCGCTGCAGGTCCTTGGCGATGCGGTCGCGGGTGGCGATCAGGTCGGCGAGGTCGGCGCGCGCCTGGGCGATTTCGGTGTCGCGGCTGCGCGTCTCCAGGTTGGCAAGCCGTGCCTGCGCCTCCGCCAACTTGCCGGCGGCGGCGTCGCGCGCCGCCACGTCATCGGCATCGTCCTGGGTGAACAGCGGCGCCCCCGCGGCGACCCGGTCGCCGCGCGCGACCGCGATGGCGGTGATCCGGCCGGTCAAGGTCGGTGAGACGCGGACGTACTCCGCGTCGACATAGCCCTGCCACGCGGGAGCGCCCGGCGCACGGTTGGCCCACCACCAGCCGGCGGCGGCCCCGGCGGCCAGCAGCACAAGGACAGCAGGCAGGACGCGCTTCATGACGGCTGGTCCGCGGCGAGACCGCGCAGCAGCACGTCGAGGTGCGCCTCGGCCACGGCGCGCGGATCGAATGTCAGATCGGTGTGGCGCCCGAGCGAGTGCTTCCAGAGTGCCAGCAGGAGGAATGGCCCGGAGAACAGCGGCAGGACCGCGTGCACATCCATCCGCCGGAATTCGCCGCGCTGCATCCCGCGGGTCAGGATGCCTTCAACCAACGCGAAGGCCCGGCGCAGCACGGCATCGGCATAGAACTGCGCGATCGCCGGGAAGTTGCCGGATTCGGCGACGACCAGCTTGGGCACCGCGGTCAGGTCGCTGTCCAGCAATTGCAGGAAGCGCTGCGCCAGGGCGCGCAGCAGGTCGGCACAGGAGCCCTGGTGGCTGGCGAACTGGGCTTCGGCGACTTCGAGGTTGGGCAGCACGGCCTGGTGGACCACCGCGCGGAACAGTTCCTCCTTGGTCGGGAAATAGAGATAGATGGTGCCCTTGCTGATGCCGGCGGCGGCGGCGACGTCCTCGAGCTTGGTCGCCGCGTAACCACGCTCGGCGAACGAGGCGAGGGCGGCGGCGATGATCTCGCCGGGACGGGCGTCCTTGCGTCGGGTTCTGGCCATCCGACGTACTTACTGACCGTCCAGTCAGTTTCAAGCCGCGTCACTTCGATCTGAACCGAACCGTCGGCCATTGCAGCCGCCGCGCAGGTTGCGCAGGTTCCGGGCATGGAAGCGTTCGCCTTGCTCGCCGGCGCCGGCCTGCTGGCCGGGGCGATGAACGCCATCGCGGGCGGGGGATCCTTCGTCAGCTTTCCGGCGATGATCGCCGCCGACCTGCCTTCGGTGGTCGCCAACGCCTCGTCGACCGTGGCGCTGTTCCCCGGCACGGTAGCCGCGACCTGGGCCTACCGGCGGGGATTCGCGCAGCCCACGGCGCTGCGCGTACGGCTGATGCTGCCGGTCAGCGTCGCGGGCGGGCTGTTGGGCGCGGTACTGCTGCTGGCCACGCCGGTGCGGATGTTCGATGCCATCGTTCCGTTCCTGCTGCTGCTGGCGACGCTGACCTTCGCGTTCGGCTCACGTGCCGGCCTGGCGCTGCGCCGCATCGTTCGCGTCGGACCGGGGGCGGTGCTGCTGCTGCAGTTCCTGATAGCGATCTACGGTGGCTACTTCGGCGGCGCGGTCGGGCTGATGATGATGGCGATGTGGAGCCTGCTGACCGCCAACCCCGACCTGAAGGCGATGGCGCCGATCCGCATGCTGCTGGTCAGTGCGGCCAATGGGGCGGCCATTCTGTGGTTCGTTGCGGCTGGCTCGGTGCGGTGGCCACAGACATTGGCGATGCTGGGCGCCAGCATCGTCGGTGGTTACCTGGGCGCGCGGCTGACGCAGTGGCTGCCGCCCCAGGTGGTGCGCGGCTTCGTGATCGCGTTGTCAGCAACGGTGACGGCGCTGTTCTTTCTCCGGATATGGTAGCTCAGAAGTCAGCTCTGCGACGCGTGCTATTTGGCCGGCTTCGACTCCAGTTGTCTCTCTGCGTCAGTTTTCGGAAAGCGCGATGCCCTGGGCCGCGATGCTTCTACGGATCAGCGCCACCGCCGTTGCTTCGCTGCTGGCCGCGCCGACAGCCGCCGCAGCACCGTCAGCCGAACTGGTGCAGGTCGCTCCGCAGGCGTTCAACAGCAAGCAGCCTCTCCTTGGGTATCTAACGCGGCCGGATGGCGAAGGACCATTTCCGGCCGTCGTCCTTTTGCATGGCTGCGCCGGTTTTGGGCCGCGCGAAACGCATTGGGCGGATATACTCCGGTCATGGGGTTACGTGGCGCTGGCCATCGACAGTTTCACGCCGCGAAAAATGACTGGCTGCAACGGGCCGACCTCCGATGACGAGGCCGACGCCTTCTCGGCCCTGCAATACCTGACGACGAAGTCCTTCGTGATCGCGGATCGAGTGGCTGTTCTCGGTTTCTCACTCGGTGGAATTGCAGCCGTCGGCGATGTGGAAAGCAGCCTCTGGGAACGGATCTATCATGCCAGGTTCCGTGGTGCTGTCGCATTGTATCCGACATGCACTGGCGATAGCGGCAACGTCACCGTGCCCACGCTGATCTTGATCGGCGAAAAGGATGATTGGGCATGGGCAGACGCGTGCAGAGACATGGTTGAAGGTGCCAGCAAGAAAGGCGGTCCAATCAGGCTTATCGTGTATCCCGATGCCACTCATGACTTTGACGTTCCCGCGCGATGGCCCGTATCAAGTCCTCGGTCACCACATGGCCTATGACACGGAAGCGACCAGGGACGCCGAGAGGCAAGTGCGAGATTTCCTTCACCACGTGTTGAAGTGACCGCGTCCGTCAGCGGCCCAGCTGGCGCAGAACCGCGCGACGACGCCCGCCGCTATTCAAAGAGACGCAGCAATGCACAGGCACAATCAGGCTGAAAATGCGGCCGGTCTGGACGTCGCACCGTTTCGTCCTCACGGCCGGCAGCTCCGCGCAAGAATAACACAGATTGCACGGATTGGGCACGGATTACACGGAGAGTATTGATTGCGCTTCGCGCAGATTGATCCGCCGCTGGCGCGCGAAGCATGTCCTCTGGACGCCGATATATCCTTCGCTCCGTGTAATCCATGCCGTTGGACCGCTTTGCGGTCCAACCCGTGTAATCCGTGTTATTCTTTCTTCCAGGCAGGCGGAAAAATCGTCTGCCCTCTGCGCGCCGACCGGGATGCCGCGCCGCCCGCACCGGCCGCGGCTTCAGCCACCCGCCCTAAGCGTGTGTCCGCCGACGCTCAATATTCGGCAGGAACGCCGTAAGCAACCCGATCAGCGGCAGGAACGAGCACAGCCGGTACACCGTGTCGATGCTGGTCCAGTCGGCGATCTGGCCCAGCGCGGCGGCACCCAGGCCGCCCAGGCCGAAGGAGAAGCCGAAGAACATGCCGGCGACCATGCCGACGCGGCCCGGCAGCAGGTCCTGCGCGTAGACCAGGATGGCGGAGAACGCCGATGCGAGGATCAGGCCGATCGCGACGGTCAGCACGCCGGTCCAGAACAGGTTGGCGTAGGGCAGCAGCAGCGCGAACGGGAAGGCGCCGAGGATCGAGAACCAGATCACCGGCTTGCGGCCGAAGCGGTCGCCGATCGGTCCGCCGGCGAAGGTGCCCGCGGCCACCGAGCCCAGGAACACGAACAGATGGACCTGGGCGTTTTGCACCGAGAGGCCGAACTTATGCATCAGGTAGAACGTGTAGTACGAGCTGAGCGAGGAGGTGTAGACGTTCTTGGAGAACAGCAGCGCCACCAGGACGGCGATCGCCAGCAGCACCCGCTTGCGCGACAGCACCGCATAGGCGGCATTGACCGCGCTGCCGCCGCCGGCGCGGCGCCGGGACAGGCGCCGGCTGTACCACAGGCTGACGTTGCTCAGCAGGAGGATCGCCAGCAGTGCCGCGGCCGAGAACCAGGCGACACTGCCCTGGCCGCGCGGCACCACGATGAACGCGGCGAGCAGCGGCCCGATCGCCGAGCCGGTGCTGCCGCCGACCTGAAACAGCGACTGCGCGAAGCCGTGCCGGCCGCCCGACGCCATGCGCGCGACGCGCGAGGACTCCGGGTGGAACACCGACGAACCCAGCCCGACCAGCGCGGCGGCGAGCAGGATCGTCGCGTAGTTGTTCGCCACCGACAGCAGCAAGAGGCCGATCAGGCTGCAGCCCATGGCGATCGGTAACGAATAGGGCTGCGGGCGACGGTCGGTGACCATGCCTACCACCGGTTGCAGCATCGACGCCGTGAGCTGGAACGCCAGCGTGATCAGGCCGATCTGGCCGAAGTCGAGCCGATAGGAATCCTTAAGGATCGGATACAGCGCCGGCACCAGCGACTGGTTCATGTCGTTCAGGAGATGGCAGACCGAGAGCGACACCAGGATCGCAAAGGTTGTGGTCTCGGTGCTCACCGGCGCGGTGGTGGTCCGGGCCGAAATAGTATTTTCACTCAATTGTCGCATTCCATTACGGCATGGGCATACTTTATGCGGGGTTGCGGCTGGGCACCTATGCATCAAGCTCAGTTCAGATGCGCGTCGCCGGCCAAAAATTGCCCCATTCCATTCCGACATCATTGACCGCACGGGCCGGCGCGCCTGGAGAATCAGATATGGACCGATTGCCTGAAAGGAGCCCGAACCGGCCGCGCCGCCCGGGCCGTGCTCACCCCGAATGGGGGCCGGTCATCTGGATCGCGATCCTGCTGACCTCGTGGCTGGTCATCGCCGAATGGCGGATACTGCCCGAACTGATGAATGCGGCCCTGGCGGCAATTTCCTGATCAGGCCGGCGGCAGGTCGGCGGCACCGAGCACGCGGAGGTCGCTGGACTGTAGCAGAACCGACAAACCCTGGCCCGCTTCAGGCAGCCGGGTTGTCAGCACGCGGGCGGTGCCATCCCACGCGGCCAGCGTCTCGACCGAGCGCACGATGCGGTACTCGCGCAGACGCGCGCCTTCGTTCTCGCCGGCATCGACATCGGTGG
Source organism: Acetobacteraceae bacterium (assembly GCA_036555825.1). GTDB lineage: Bacteria > Pseudomonadota > Alphaproteobacteria > Acetobacterales > Acetobacteraceae > JAMXLO01. The sequence goes on from DATBKQ010000618.1 coordinate 5,382, forward strand.
CGTGTTCGGGGTCGTAGACGACGCTCTGCACGCGCACCTGCCCAGGGGCGGCAGCGATGCTTATCTCGGCGACATCCGATTTGCGGCTTATGGTTGTGGCAATGGGAAGGCGCCCGGCACCGGCAATCGCGGCTTCGATCGCATCGCGCTCCGAGCCGACCAAGACCGTGGCGCCGTTCATCACCAGAGCCGGCGTGAACACGCCGCCGCCAAGCCGGGTGACGTAGGCACGCTGGCGCTGGGTCGCGATGCTGCTGGC
>DATBKQ010000619.1:0-9557 GCA_036555825.1 Acetobacteraceae bacterium
GCCGCATTCACCAGGCCATTCAACGCCGCGAGGAATCGCATCATGGTCATGCCGCGCAACCCGAGCGGCGCCGGAAACCGCGGCCACAACAGCGATCCTTCGCGCAGCTTCACCTCGTCGAGCGCGCGCGGCCCGCCCGCATTGCACACCTGGGCGTGATCGCCGCCGAGAAAGAACAGCCCCAGCGCCATCCCTGGCACATCCGGGTTCATCAGGAAATTCACCGGCCCAGGCGCCTGGTCATCCGTCTCCGTCGCATCGAAGACAAAGCGGTCATCCGCTGTTCGCGTCAACGCCAGGCGGATATGGAACGGCCCATTGCCATGCCCGTCGGAATCGATCGCGTCGCTGAACCGATGCGTGCCGCGCGGAAACGTCTCGCGCAACCGGGTGCGCACCAGTTCGCGCGTGCGGGTGAAGAGCTGCGCGAACGCGTCCCCCATGACGTCCGGTCCGAACCGCGCCAGCAACTCTCTGACCCGCCGCACACCAAGATCCACTGCCGCCATCAGTGCGCGTGTGTCGCCGCGGCTCTGCTCGGGATAGCGCGAGTTCCGATGGAATATTTCCAGCGCCGCCTCGTTGACCGTGCCAGCGTCGATCAGCCTGGTCGGCGGGACGATGATCCCTTCCTGGAAGATGTCGGTCGCATTCGAGCTGATGGATCCGGGCCGCAGACCGCCGATATCGGAAAAGTGTGCCCATCCCATGACGAACGCGGCCCGTCGCCCGCCATGGAACACCGGCGCCAGGAACACCTGGTCGTTGGAATGCGAGACCGCGCCGCGCGAGGCATAGCAGTCGCTGTACCAATAGAGATCGCCATCCTGCATCGCATCTGGCGCGAACCTGGCAAACACCGGTCCGGTGATGTCGCCGAAGATCGGCACCATGGAGCCGACCACCATCACGCCATCGGCATCGAACAGCGCGGTGTAAAAGTCCTTCTTCTCGCGGATGAAGGCGCTGATCGCGGTGCGCTCCAGCAGTGCGTCCATCTCGGCCTGCGCCGCACGGATTGCGCCGCGGATGATCTCCAGCCTGATCGGATCGACCATCAGTCGGCAACGAACGCCCGATAGACCTCCGCCATGTCGGCGACCGCCGCCTGATAGAGTTGGGCGCCGTGCTCGGGCGTCGAAAGCGAGGGATCAGAACCGATCCGGCCATCCGGGAAGCGACGGCGATAGTCGGCGCAGTCGAAAAAGCCGGTACTCTTGGGCGCCACCTTCGGAGACATCTGTGCATACTTTATCGACCCGGGATGGTAGTGCTGAGACAAAGATACCTCCGCTGCGGTCGCATGGCTGCCGTTGGACTCGCCGTACAGTTCCTTGGCAAGGGTCGTCGCGCGCGGCCCCTGCGACCAAAACACCATCTTGCAACGCACAGGCGACGAGTCGCGCATTGATGCAGCGGTATAGATCTCATCGAACGCCGCGGTCACCGTGGCAACGTTACCTCCATGGCCGTTGATGAACAGGAATCGCTCGAACCCGTGCTTCATCAACGACGTGACCACATCGCCGACCAGCGCGATCAGCGTTGACGGCCGCAGCGTGATGGATCCGGCGAAGCCCAGATGATGCTGCGACATGCCGATCGTCAGGGTCGGCGCCACCAAGCAGCCGATCGCGTCACCCACACCCTTGGCGACAAACTCCGCATCCAGATGATCAGTGCCGATCAGGCCGTTCGGGCCGTGCTGCTCGGTCGAGCCGATTGGTACGATGATGCCGCGCGACCCGCGCAGGTATTCCTCTACTTCATGCCAAGTGGACAACGCGAGCTGCATAGGGTGACCTCCTGCGGATGCCGCATTTTGCAGTGCATCACAATAATCCACAACCTGCTGGACGAAAAACGAACGTGTGTTCCGGTTGACAGCCTCCTGCAAAGTAATGATTCTGTCACATCATGGAAGCCATCGAGCGAAATGGTCGGCTGTTCGTTGCACTGCGCAAGAACGGCACTCTGCGGGCGGGTCTGGAACCAGTCTATCACGCGGTGACACCTCATTGCAGAATCGCCTTGTGTTCGGATGAGCCAGGCGCCCGTTCCGGCTGGGCCGAACCGCCCGCGGGAGGCGTCACCTGCCCTGCGTGCCTGAAGCGCCTGGCGCGGCTCTGAAAGCTCAGTTGCGCAGCCCTGCCTCACGCAACAGTGGCAGCACTGCCTCGATGAAATACGGCAGTTCGCGCTTGAAGTTGACGAACGAGACAGTGGTGCCGGCGAAGCCCACCTCGCTCATTCGTAACATTTCCCCGGCTATCATCCGCGGCGTCCCGATCAGCGGATATGTGCCGGCACCGCCGACGAAGCGCTTGCGGTGCAGTCGATACGCCTCGGGATCATGCGACGAGGAGAACTTCTCCTTGGTGCCCATGTAGAAATCCACGCTCGCGGTGTCCTCCATCCGTACTGCGTAGTACTCGTAGTAATCTTCCGCTTCCGTCTGCGTCGGGCGGCACACAACGTGGCAGGTGGTATATACGCCGACCTGGCGGCCTGCGGCCCGGGCGCGCGCTGCCATGTCTTCGATATGCCGCCTGCCGCCCTCGATATCGACGAACGTGGTGAACAGGAAATCCGCCGCGCGCGCCGCAAAGTCACGGCCGATCGGCGAGAACGCCGCGTTCAACGTCACCGGGCGCGGCCGCTGCATCGGCTGCGGCAATCCGGAAACACCCTTGAGCTGATAGAAGCGTCCCTCATGGTTGAATGGCGGACCGCCGGCGAAGATGCGCTCCACGATATCGGTCCATTCCAGCCCCTGCGCATAGCGGTCCTCGATCATTGTCAGCCCGAACAACTCGAACTCCTGCGGGCTCCAGCCGCAGACGATGTTGAGCCCCGCTCGGCCGCCCGACGCATGATCCACCGTCGCCAACGCCTTGGCTGCGAACACCGGATGCACCATCGGAACGTGCACCGTCGCGAACAGCGCAATGCGCTGTGTGACCCCGGCAAGTGCGGCGGCGAAGGTCAGCGTCTCGAAGCTCCATTCGCGGCTGTTCACCTCGCCGCCGAACCCCTTCCAGCGGGCGATCGGCAGGAAGAACTCGATGCCGGCGCGGTCCGCCATCCGCGCCACCTCGACCACCTCGTGCCAGTGCGCCAGCCAACGTTCGGGGACGCGCGTCAGCGTCAGTCCGCCATCGGCATTCGCGGAAAATATCCCGAGTTTGAACCGATTCGGGCCATGCATAGGGTGAACCATGGGCGGCCTCCTTGCCGCGCGCCGTACATCGCAGGCAAAGTACCGCTGTCGACGCGGAGGGGGCAATGATGGACGGGTCCAGCCCGCCCATGACGGGAGAAGGCCGGGCTCACGCCCGGGACCATACATGACAGAGACAACGGTGAATGGCGCCGAAGCGCTGCTCGAACTGTTCCGGGCCCAGGGCGCCGACTACATCTTCTGCTCGCCGATCGCCGCCTGGGCGCCGCTATGGGAGGCGCTGGCCAAGCGCAAGGCAACCAGCAATGTCGAGACACCACAGTACATCAACTGCCGGCACGAGATCCTCGCAGTTGGCCTGGCAGCGGGCTATTACAAGGCGACCGGTCGCACCCAGGCCGTGCTGCTGCCGACGGGTCTTGGCGTGCTGCATGGCGCCATGGCGTTGCGCTCGGCCTACCACGAGCACATCCCGATGGTGATCGTGTCGCCCGACACCTTGACCCACGGTGCGGTGCCGGAGCTCGATCCCGGCCCGGAATGGCCGACGCTGCTGGTGGATTTCGCCGGCCCCGTGCGCGACAGCGAAACGGTAACCAAGTGGGCCAAGGAGGTGAAGACCGGGACGGACCTCGCCGCGGATGTGCGCCGCGCCTGGTACTTTGCGGAAAGCGTGCCGCGCGGCCCGACGCTGTTGGGCGTGCCGTTCGATATTCTGATGGGCCAGCTCGCTGCACCGCAGGGCGAGAAGACCAAGGCACCCGCTGTGGTCGCGCCGCTCGACAGTCTGCGCGAGATTGCGGCGCTGCTGATGCGAAGCCGCGCGCCGCTGATCGTCACCGAACACGCCGCGCGCGCGCAGGAGGACCGGGCGGCGCTGGTGTCCATCGCCGAAAGCATCGGCGCACCGGTGTTCGAATACTGGATGCCGCTCTACCTGAACTTCCCGCGTGCACATCCATTGTACGCGACCGACCCGGTCGAAATGCACCTGAAGAATGCGGACTGCATCCTGATCGTGGGCGCGCACGGCCCGTGGCATCCGCAGGAGACGCCGCTGCCGGAGAACTGCAAGGTCATCCATGTCGAGGAAGACCCGCTGCGGCCGCGTGCTCCGTATTGGAGCTTTCCCACCGACTATTGCATCGCCGGTGATGTCGGCAGCAACCTCGCGCAGCTCGCCGCTCTGCTGACGGCAGAGGCGCGCGCGCCGGAGGTGGCGGGGCGCACACAGCGCTGGCACGCGCACAATGCCGCGAGCAAGGCCGAGACAGCGAAGGAGCGTGAAAATGCACGGGGAGGAGAGCGGATTCATGCCGCCCGCCTGTTCGATGCGTTGCACGGACTGCTGCCGGATCGCTCGGTCATCGTCGATGAGATCATCGCCCAGGTGCCGGCAATGATCCGGCATCTGTTCCGCGAGCGCGACTTCACCCACATCCGCGGCTGGGCCGGCGCATTGGGAACTGGATTGCCGACGGCACTTGGGGCAAAGCTAGGCCGACCAGAAGATGTCGTTGTCTGCGTAATCGGTGACGGCGCGTTCAATTACAATCCCATTCCCGCATGCCTCGGTCTCGCACAGCAGTACCGCTTGCCGGTACTGGTCGTCATTTGCGATAACCAGGGCTACGTATCGCAGGAATGGAACCTGTACAAGTATTTTCCCTCCGGCTATGCGCTGCGGGAGAACAACCCGTATGGGCGCGTCATCGAGCCGACACCCGACTATGCGGCGCTCGCTCCCGCCTTCGGCGGACACGGCGAGTGCGTCAGCGAACCGGAGCAACTGGAGCCAGCGATCCGCCGCGCCATCTCAGCGGTGCAAGGCGGACAGCTCGCCTTGCTCGACGTCCGGCTAGAACCGTAGCACTGCAATGGCCGACGTGGTCATCCGCCCCGGACAGACCACGCTGACCGAGTGGCGTGCGATCTATCGCGGCGCCGGCGCAACGCTCGATTCGGCCTGCCATGAAGCCATCGTTCGCGGTGCACAGACCGTCGAGGCAATCGTTGCGCGCGGCGAGCCGGTCTATGGCATCAATACGGGCTTCGGCCGACTGGCGGGCATTCGTATCGCGCCGGACGAACTCGCCACCCTGCAGCGCAATATCGTGCTGTCGCACGCCGCCGGCGTTGGCGGCCCGATGCCGGCCCACCTGGTGCGGCTGATGCTGGCGCTGAAGCTGTCGGCGCTGGCGCAAGGCGCCTCCGGCGTACGGCTGGAGACCGTGCAGTTGCTCGCGGCGATGATTGCGCGCGATCTGCTGCCCGTGGTGCCCACGCAAGGGTCCGTCGGCGCGTCAGGTGACCTGGCTCCACTTGCCCATATGGCCGCGGCCATGATCGGCGCCGGCGCGATCATGCACGGGGCGGAGTGCGTTCCAGCCACCACAGCGCTGGTGCAGGCCGGCGTGCAGCCGGTCGTGCTCGGTGCGAAAGAGGGTCTCGCACTGCTGAACGGCACGCAGTTCTCCACCGCCTACGCACTGGCCGGGCTGTTCGAAGCGGAAGCGCTGCTGCAGGCCGGCCTCGTCACCGGCGCGCTGTCCACCGATGCCGCGCGCGGTTCCGATGCACCGTTCGATCCGCGCATCCATGCGCTGCGCGGTCACCACGGCCAGATCGATGCCGCAAACGCCTTGCGAGCGCTGCTCGCCGGCAGCGCTATCCGGGCCTCGCACCTGATCGGCGACGATCGGGTGCAGGACCCTTACTGTCTGCGTTGCCAGCCGCAGGTCATGGGCGCGGCGCTGGATATTCTGCGCAACGCCGCGACCACGCTGCAGATCGAGGCGAACGGCGTCTCCGACAATCCGCTGATCTGCGGCGATCCCGCAGAAGCGCTGTCGGGCGGCAACTTCCACGGCGAGCCGGTCGCCTTCGCCGCCGACATCGTAGCACTTGCCTTGTGCGAGATCGGCGCGTTGGCCGAACGCCGCATCGCGATGCTGATCGATCCGTCGCTATCGCGCCTACCGGCGTTCCTGACGCCGAAGCCGGGATTGAACTCCGGCTTCATGCTGCCGCAGGTGACGGCGGCTGCGCTCGTTGCCGAGAACCGTCAGCGTGCCATGCCCGCCAGCGTCGATTCCATTCCGACCTCGGCCAACCAGGAAGACCATGTGTCGATGTCGGCGCATGCCGCGCGCCGGTTATTGCCGATGGCCGACAATGTCGCCGCAATCCTCGGCATCGAACTGCTGGCTGCCGCACAGGGCTGCGACTTCCACGCGCCGCTCCTGTCCAGCGCGCCGCTGGAGCGGGTTCGCGGATTGGTACGCGCGCAGGTTCCGCATCTGGATGAGGACCGCGCAATGGCGCCGGACATAGTCAAGGCAACAGCACTGGTGCGGTCGGGGTTGTGTCCCACCGTGCCGTTACCGGGGATTGGAGGCTGAAATGCCGCAGATCAGCAACCTCCGCACCATCCGCTCCCCCCGCGGCGCCGAGATAACCGCGAAGTCGTGGTTGACCGAGGCCCCGATGCGCATGCTGATGAACAACCTCGATCCCGAGGTGGCCGAACGCCCCGGCGATCTCATCGTCTATGGCGGCATGGGGCGCGCCGCGCGGGATTGGGACAGCTACGATCGCATCGTCGCTACGCTGCGCCGGCTGGAAGCCGACCAGACGCTGCTGATCCAGTCCGGCAAGCCGGTCGGCGTGTTCCGCACACATCAGGACGCGCCGCGGGTGCTGATCGCCAACTCGAACCTGGTGCCGCACTGGGCCACCTGGGAACACTTCAATGAACTCGACCGCAAGGGGCTGATGATGTTCGGCCAGATGACGGCCGGTTCCTGGATCTATATCGGCAGCCAGGGGATTGTTCAGGGCACGTACGAGACCTTCGTCGAGGCCGGGCGTCAGCACTACGGCGGCAATCTCGCGGGCCGCTGGATCCTGACCGCGGGCCTCGGCGGCATGGGCGGCGCACAGCCGCTGGCGGCCACCATGGCCGGCGCATCGCTGCTTGCCATCGAATGCCAGGCGAGCCGCATCGAGATGCGCCTCGCCACCGGCTATCTCGACATGCAGGCGGCCACGCTGGAGGAGGCTCTGGGCGCCATCGAACGCTCGTGTCGCGAACGCAAGCCGTTGTCCGTCGCGCTGCTCGGCAATGCGGCGGAGATCCTGCCGGAACTCGTGCGCCGCGGCGTGCGACCGGATGTGGTGACGGATCAGACCTCGTCGCACGACCCCGCGAACGGCTACCTGCCGAAAGCCTGGACCGTGGCGAAATGGGAACGCCGGCGCGAAACGGCATCTGGCGATGTCGCTGCCGCCGCACGCGCCTCGATTGCCGAGCACGTGCGCGCCATGCTGGCCTTTCACCGGATGGGCGTGCCGACGGTGGATTATGGCAACAACATCCGCCAGGTTGCGAAAGACGCCGGCGTCGCCGACGCATTCGACTTCCCAGGCTTCGTCCCCGCCTATATCCGGCCGCTGTTCTGTCGCGGCATCGGCCCGTTCCGTTGGGCGGCGCTGTCGGGCGATGCCGAGGACATCTACCGCACCGATGCCAAGGTGAAGGAACTGCTGCCCGCGCACACCCACCTGCATCACTGGCTCGACATGGCGCGCGCGCGCATCCGCTTCCAAGGTTTGCCCGCGCGCATCTGCTGGGTGGGCTTGGGCGATCGGCACCGGCTTGGCCTCGCGTTCAACGCCATGGTCGCCAGCGGTGAGCTGAAGGCGCCGATCGTCATCGGCCGCGACCACCTCGATGCCGGCTCGGTCGCATCGCCCAACCGCGAGACCGAGGCGATGCGCGACGGCTCGGATGCGGTGTCCGACTGGCCGATGCTGAACGCGCTGCTGAACTGTGCGTCAGGCGCCACCTGGGTATCGCTGCACCACGGCGGTGGCGTCGGCATCGGCTACTCGCAGCACGCCGGCATGGTCATCGTCTGCGACGGCACCGAGGCGGCGGCGCGGCGGATCGAGCGCGTGCTGTGGAACGATCCGGCCACGGGGGTGATGCGGCATGCCGATGCGGGCTACGATATCGCGCTCGATTGTGCGCGGGAAAATGGCCTCGATCTGCCGGCGGTTCTGGCCCCCTCCCCCTGACCCCGCTCCCGCAAGGGGAGGGGGGTTCTTCGCTTCCTCTGCTGTTCGCGGTTCGCGGTTCAGCGCGCCGGGGTTTCCGCGGCGGGGAAATTGCACTCGACCGCGATGCCGTCGGGATCGTAGTAGAACAACTGCGTCATGTTCAGCCGCGGCAGCACGCGTTCGTCATACTTGATGCCGTGCTGTTCAAGATTGACCTTCATGTCTTTCAGCCCTTCGCAGGCAAAGGCGATGTGGTCCAGCCGGCCGGTCTTCGCCGGATCGCCCGCGTTGTCGGGGACCGGCTGGTTCTCCGGCCGGTGGCCGATCAGGTGCACGGTCGGCACGCCGCCGCAGTACAGCCAATAGCCCGGGAAGTTCAGTGGCGGCCGATCGCCGACCGTCAGTCCGACGACGTCGGTATAGAACTTCCTGGTTGCCTCCAGATCGCGTGCGTTGATCGTGTAGTGGTTGAGCGACATTGCAGGCATCGGGTTTCCTCCATCAGAACAGGTTTTCCGGCTCCACGCCGAACAGGATCTGGCCGACCGACTCGAAGTGCAACTGCCGGCCCTGCGACTGCTGCGCGACCGTGTGGATGTCGCGCAGGCGCTGCTCGAACGGCTGCTCCTCGAACACCGCCATCGATCCTGTGGCATGATCCAGCGTGTTGACGATCTCGCGCGACTGCTGGATCGCCCAGGTGGAGGCGAGCCGGATCATTGCCCGGTCCTCCGCCGTCTGTTGGCCCGTTGCCTCGACATGCTCCCAGGCGGTCTGCCAGGTGGTGTGCAGGAACGCACGCGCCGACCGCCAACGGGCCTCGCATTGCGCGAGCTGCGACTGCACCACGTTGTTCTCGCGCATCGGCTTCGATGCGCCGCGCGACACCTTGTTGGCGGGCAGATCGAGGAAATCCTTGATGGTGCCGCGCGCGATGCCCAGGCCCACGCCGGCGAACCCGCAGGAGTACAACTGGTTGCTGGTGAAACGATACAGCAGCCCCTCCTCGCGCCGCTCGGCCGGGTTGTCGCGCGAGGCGGTGAAGCGCTGCGGCACGAACAGGTCGTTGATGACGTACTCGTTGCTCGCGGTGCCGCGCAGACCGAGGGTGTGCCAGATGTCGTTCACCTGTACGCTGGCTTTCGGGAACAGCATGGTGCGCACCTTGCCGGTGCCGGCCACCGGCATATGCGCACCGAGCCACCTCGCGTGCGCGCAGCCGCTGGCAAAGCGCCACTTGCCGCTGATGCGATAGCCGCCATCCACCGGCTGCGCCTCGTATGGAGCGCCAGGCGGGCCCCAGGCCAGGATGCCG
>DATBKQ010000620.1:0-4752 GCA_036555825.1 Acetobacteraceae bacterium
CCAGCGCGACGGCACTGAAGTTGCGATAGCAGATTTCCTGCAGGTCCGCCGGCAGCTTCTTCCAGGCCGCGACATTGAACGAGGTGTGGAAACCGGCCCAGACATGATTGGTCAGGCTGCAGTATTTCTGCACCTCGTACAGCTTGGCGGTGTCGATCAGCACCAGGGGGTTCTCCTGCCCATCGACGATGCCGGTCTGCAACGCGCTGTAGACCTCGTTGAAGTTGATCGCGGTCGGTGAGGCGCCGAGGTGGCGGAACAACGAAATGAGGTACGGCGCCACCGGCAGGCGAATCTTGAAGCCCTTGAGGTCGTCCGGGCTGTTGATCGGCTTGGTTCGCGTGGTCACCTGGCGGAAGCCGTGGTCGTAGCCCTTGTCCAGGCAGTAGAGGCCGATCTGCTCGGCGGCGGCGCGCAGCATGGCGCCGAACTCGCCGTCCATCGCCGCCCAGACATGCGCATAGTCGGGGAATGCGAATCCGACGCCAGGCAGCCCACAGACCGGATTGCGCGGCGCCAGCAGATCGACCGGCAGGTTGTACATCTCCATCGCGCCGGAGATCGCCTGGGCGATCATCGCCGTGTCGCCGCCGAGTACGCTGTTGGGATAGATGGTGATCTCCATCCGCCCACTGGACTCCTGCTTGATCTTGTCGGCGGCCTTCTGCTGCGCCGCCATCGCCGGATGCTCCATCGGCGAGGAGGAGCCGAGCTTGTAGCTGAACTCGGCGGCATTGGCCGGCCAGTGCAGGACGGTGGCCGCGCCGATACCGGTCGCTCCCCGCATCAAGTGACGGCGTGACAACGTCAGGCGCTGCATCGGCGCTTCCTCCCGAACATTGGCGCAAGCGTGCGGGGAGGCGAGCGAGTTCGTCAAGCGCGCGGCCGCTCCGCCACTTCGTCAGCCCTTCACCGCCGCGGCCGTCAGCCCCTTGACGAAATAGCGCTGGAAAAACACGAACAGCGCCGCGATCGGCAGCGTGGCGACGGTCGAGGCGGCCATCGCGGCCGCCCACATCGGTTCGCGCTGGTACGGCTGGCTGTAGCTGGTCATGCCGACGGACAGGACATTCAGGTCCTTGTCCTGCACGATCACCAGCGGCCACAGGAAATTGCCCCACGACCAGATGAACACGATGATGGCCAGGCTGGCGAGCGCCGGCAGCAGCAGCGGCAGCGCGATGCGCAGGAAGATGTGGAATTCGCCGGCGCCGTCCACGCGCGCGGCCTCGATCAGTTCATCCGGCAGGTCGGATGCGTATTGCCGCATCATGAACACCCCAAACGCGTTCATCATACCAGGGATGATGAGACCGGCGTAGCTGTTCTCCCAACCGAACCACTTCACTTCGACGAACAGCGGGACCACCAATACCTGGAACGGCACCATGATGGTGGACAGCACCGCCAGGAACAGCAGGGTGCGGCCGGGGAAGCGGTACTTCGCGAAGCCGAACCCCGCGAGCGCCCCGAAAAACACCGTCATCCCGACGTGCGAGGCGGAATAGATCCACGAATTGAGAAAGTACCGCCACAACGGCGCGATCTCCGCTGCCAGGCGAAACTGCGCGAAGCCCTGGAAGGCATGCGGCAGGAAGTGAATGGGAATTGCATGAACCTCGGATTCGGCCTTGAACGCCGAGGTGACCATGAACCAGATGGGAAAGGCGAAGATCGTTGCCGCGGCGGCGGCGATCAGCAGGCGAACTGGGCGTTTAGGCACGTCGATTGAACCGCAACTGGATGATGGTCACCAGCAGGATCATGGCGAACATCGCCACGGAAACCGCGGCGGCGTCGCCCATGCGGAAATATTGGAACCCGTATTTCAGCACCAGCAGGCCGAGCACCAGCGTGGAATTCGACGGCCCGCCTGGATCGGTCGGCAGCACGTATTGCAGCGCGAAGGTCTGGAACGCATTGATCGACGAGAGTGCCGCCACCAGCACGGCGGTGGCGCGCAGATGCGGCAGCTCGATATGCCAGAAGGTGCGTGCCGGCCCGGCGCCGTCGATTGCCGCGGCCTCGCGCAGTTCCTGCGGCACGCCGGCCAGGCCAGCGAGCCAGATCATCATGAAGAACGGGATGGCCGCCCAGTCGTGCACGCCGATCATCGACAACGGTGCCAGTACCGCATCGGCGAGCCAGCGGATCTCGGTCATGCCCCAGGCGCCGCCGACCAGCCAGGTCATCACCCCGTTCGGATGCAGCAGCACGCGCCAGATCACTGCCACCACGACGATCGGCGGCAGCACCGGGAGGAAGAACGCCGCCTTCAGGATGTCGCGGCCGCGAAATGCCTGGTCGAACAGCAGTGCCGCGAGCAGCGACAGCGCCCAGACGGGCAGTGTGGCGCCGGCGACGAACAGCAGCGTGTTGCGCAGCGCGACCAGGAACAGGCGGTCAGACAGCAGATTGGCGAAGTTGTCGAACCCGACCCAGAGCGGCGGGTTCAGCAGGTCGTAGTCGGTGAGGCTGAGATAGAGCCCGAACAGCATCGGGAAGACATTGAAGGCGGCGAAGAAGGCGATGGCCGGCAGGGCGAAGATCAGGCCCCACCATTTGAAGTGGAAGCGGGGCGCAGCGAGAAGCCATCCCGATGCCGACTGCTTTATCGCTGCGCTTCTCGCGATGACGCTCACGCCGGCGAGCCTTTCGGCGGGCCGGCATGAGCGTTTGTGTTGCGCGTAGCCGCCACACCAACCCTGCGCGGGGTCACTGCTTCGCCATTGCGGCGGCGCGGGCGCGTTCACGGTTGAGGATGGTGTTCACATCGCTATCCATGTCGGGCAGCACCTGGTCAACCGGATCGCCTTGTATGATCCGGTCGCGGCCGCGCAGCAGCGCGTCCACCACCTGGTCGTAGCCGACGACCCGTGGTGAGAAGCGGGCCTTCTTCAGCTCGGACAGGAAGAACGGTGCGGCCGGATTGGACCGGTAGGCGTCGCTGTCGGTTACTTCCTTGCGAGGAACGAAGAGGCCCGCGCCGGCGAACAGTTCGGCGGCATGATCGGTGTAGAAGCGCACCAGCTTCCACGCCGCCTTCTGCGCCGCCGGCGAGGAACGTGCGTTCACCATCATGTAGTAGGCATAGGCATCCACACCATTGTCGGACGTTGCATGTTCCCAGCGTGGCAGGGCATGCACAGACCAGTCGATCTTCGCCGAAACCATCTGTGGAATGCCCCAGATGCCGAAGCTGCAATCGGTCGCCAGCCGGCCTCCGAGGAAATCGGTGCGGGTGTCGATGTACTGCGGGCCGCCAAGGCGGTACTTGTTCACCCAGTCCTGGAAGTAGTGGAACACCTGGCGTGCCTGCGGCGTGTCGATCGTTGCCTTGTACTTTTCCTCGTCGATCATGGCCGAGCCGATCTGATGCAGCATGGTGTTCGGCATGAACCACACGGTGGCGCGGTTCGGCCAGTTGAAATCGAAGCCGCGGCGGCGAGGGACGCCGTTCACGTCGCGCTGGGTCAGCTTCTCCGCCACCGCGGGGAAGGCTTCCCAGGTCTTCGGGAAGTCCTTGTCGGGATCGAGGCCGGCCTCGCGCCAGATCGCGTTGTTGGTAAAACAGGCCCAGTTGCTGACCTCGGTGGGCACGCCGTACAACTTGCCCTGAAACTGGATGCCATCGAGTCCGCTGCTGAACTTCGAGGCGAATGCCGGTTCGCCGGCCAGGCCCATGGCGGCATAGTCGATGGGCGCAAGAATGCGAGCATTGTAGTACTGCGCGACCAGCATCGAGGCCGTATTGAATATGTCGGGGCCGGAACCGGCGGCGAAGGCGGTCAGCAGCTTGGTGGGATATTCCGCCACAGGAAGGATCTCGTGATCGACCTTGATGTCGGGATTGGCCTTCTCGAACTCGGCGACGATCTGCTTGTCGATCGGCACGCGCGGCGGATGCTCGTGCATCCACATGCGCAGCGTCACCTGCTCGGCCGACGCGCCGCCAAACCATGCCAGCGCCGCAACGGCGACTGCCAGTCTGATCCAGGATCCCATGCCCCGCCTCCCTGTCCGATGGTCCTGGAGGTTATCACGCGGGGGGCGCCCGCCCAGCCGGATGCCAGCAGTATTTCTTGGGGGCGGATGCGCCCGCCATTCGTCCGTGGCAGGCGTTATCCCTCGGCCTCCACCCCGAGCGATGCCAGCTCCGCGATGATGCCGCGGCGGCGCGCGTCGAGTTCCGCGACCGCGAGGCGCTGCAGCTCCGCCAGGAAATCAGCCGAGACCGCGTATCCCTGGTAGTGGGTGGATGCGGCGCCCTCGCCGGACATCCGGATCGAGGCATCGCCCGATAGCTTGATGAACAGTTCGTAGTCGGCCGGATCGGCATGCTCGGCATGGGCAATCAGTTGCTTCATGCCGCTCAGCTCGCCGATCAAGTGGTTCACCTTATCGATGTCCTGGATTTTCATCTCGCCTCCGCCGGTGTCAGCCGGAGTCTGCAACGTCCTTGCGAGCCCGGCTAGTTGGGGCGTGTGCGCGTTGTCGCCTCGGGACAGTGCGGGGTAAGCTCGCGTGATGCAGCAGACGGCAGCCGTTCCGGGCTTGGTGTTTCCTCATGCGCGGCCGCCGGGTCCCGGCGAGCTGATCGAGCTGGCCGATGGCGTTCGCTGGTTCCGGCTGCCGCTGCCGTATCGGCTCGATCACGTCAACATCTACCTGATCCGCGACGAGGATGGCTGGACAGTCCTCGACACTGGCCTTGGCACCGCGGACTGCCGCGGCGCCTGGGAATCGATCCTG
>DATBKQ010000621.1:0-2767 GCA_036555825.1 Acetobacteraceae bacterium
AGGGCCAGGCGGTGGCGGCGGCGCAGTTCAATCCGCAAGGCACGCCGGGCACCAGCACGAAAATGCAGCCGACGCCGTACGATCTGGAAGGTGCCAGGAAGCTGCTGGCCGAGGCGGGCTGGGCCAAGGGATTCGGCGTGGTGGTCAACTCGACCAATGACCGGTATCCGAACGACGGCCAGGTCAACCAGGCGGTGGCGCAGATGTGGACTCGGCTTGGCCTGAGGGCCACGGTGAACACGCTGCCCAAGGCGATGTATTTCCCGCGGGTCGTCAAGCTGGAGTTCAGCGTGCTGCTGAGCGGTAACTCCACCGATACCGGCGAGCCGCTGTCGCAGTTGCAGTATCTGCTGGGCACCTACGATCCGGTGAAGGGCTATGGCGCCGGCAATTACGGCCGCTGGTCCGATTCCAAATTCGATGCGATCATCGGCCAGGCCTCGAAGACCCTGGACGATGCCAGGCGCAACGAGCTGCTGGCCAATGCCTATGAATACGCGATCGGCCAACAGGTGGTGGTGATCCCGATGCTGTTTCCGATCACCACCTGGGCAATGCGCAAGGGCATCACCTATGACGGCTTCCCGCAGGAGGCGACGGTCGCTTCGCTGGTGCACATGGCAAAGTAAAGAGAAACCACAGATGAACACAGATGCACACCGATATTCTTTCCGTGTTCATCCGTGTTCATCCGTGGTTGCATTTTCCTACGGCGCTACCTCCGCCCGAGTTCTGACCCGTTGTGCCTCGTAACTCAGCAGATGTCCGTAAGCGATGCGCAGCACTGGATACCCGTCCTGATCGCCGCCGCGCCGCAGCAGGTCCCCCAGGATATGCTCCGCCTCGGTCCGTGCGCCATGTTCCACGTCGCGCAGCATCGATGCGGCGAACAGTGATCCGGCCGCGGTGACCGTTGCCCGGATCTGCCGTATCGCGGTGTCACGCGGGGCAAACCCCTGCTGGCGGGCGATCGCGGCACATTCGTCGAGCAACGACGTGGCAATGTCCGCCGCACCTGCCGCGACGATGTCCCCGATCGGCGCGCGCATCAGGCAGGTGATCCCGGCAACGACGCAAATCAGCACCCACTTCTCCCACATCTCCTGCATGATCGCCTCGCTCGCCCGGCCATCGAAGTTCGCGCCGGAGAACGTCGCGGCAATCGCCGCAGTTCGCGCCGTGCGCGACCCGTCGCGCTCGCCGAACGACAGGCTGTGCACATCGTTCAGATGCAAGATCCGGCCATCAGGATCGAGCGTGGTGGAGATCGCGCACTGCCCGCCGAGCACCGCGCGGCTGCCAAATCGCCGTTCCAGCGCGTCGAGATGCCGCATGCCGTTGAGCAACGGCAGGATCGCGGTATCCGGCCCGACCGCCGGTGCGAACGACGCGATCGCATCGTCAAGATCGAATGCCTTGCAGCTCAGCAGGATGACATCGAACGTTCCGTCGAGCCGATCGGCCAGCACTGTTGGAGCCGGCCGATCGATATCGCCAAGACGGCTGCGCACGGACAGCCCGACGCGCGCAAGCTGCTCGGCGCGGCGCGGCCTCACCAGGAACGTCACGTCGCGCCCGGCCTCGAGCAGGCGTCCGCCGAAATAGCCGCCGATCGCGCCGGCACCAACAATCAATATACGCATGACCTACTCCCGACGGGGTACAGCGATCACCTCCTCGACATCGCGCAGGCGATCCTTGCCGAAGTAGATCGCGTCATCGACGAAGAATGTCGGCGATCCGAAGGTGCCGCGCTCGACCGAGCGCTGGGTGTTCGCCAACAATTCATCCTTGACGTCCTGCGCCTGAGCCAGCGCCAGGATCGCCTCGGCATCCAGGCCGGATTCGATCAGCGCCGCCCGCAGCACGCCAGGGTCGTCCAGCTTCTTCGGCTCCGACCACATGTGCCGATACATCTCGTCGATATAGCGCTCGTAAGTGCTGAGCCGCGAGGCGGCAATCGCACCACGCATCAGCACCAGCGTGTTGACAGGGAAGAATGGGTTCGGCGTGAAGCGCACGACGCCGTGGCGCCTGATGAACCGCGCGGTTTCCAGCCGCTGGTACTCCGGCTTGTTTCTGATTCCTGCCAGGCTCTCCGCCGGCGAGCGGTTGTTGGTCAGCTTGAACACGCCGCCCAGCAGGATCGGCACATAGACGAACCTGGCGCCCGTGCGGCGCTCGATGTCCGGTATGACCAGATGGCTCAGATAGGCGTTCGGGCTGCCGAAGTCGAAGTGGAATTCTACCCGTGGCATCGCTGTCACCATGTCTCGCCGAACGGCCGGATGTCCATTTCGAACGTCCACGCATCCCGAGGCTGCCGGTACAGCGCCCAGTAAGCGTCCGCCACCGAGGAAGGCCGCATCAGCCGGTCCGGTGAGAGTTCGCGCAGTGCCGCATCGCCTTCACGCGCCCTGATCCGTTCGCGCACCCATGCGGTATCGACGCCGGCATCGATGACCAGGTGCGCGACATGAATGTTCCTCGGTCCCAGCTCGCGCGCGGCACTCTGTGCGACCGCCCGCAGCCCGGCCTTGGCCGCGGCAAACGCAGCATAACCCGCGCCACCCCGCAGGCTGGCGGTCGCGCCGGTGACGAAGATCGCACCACGGCGATGCGGCAGCATCAGCCTGGCCGACTCGCGCACCGCGAGGAAGCCGGCATAGCACGCCATTTCCCAGACCTTGCGGAACACCCGCTCGGTCGTGTCAACCAGGGGGAACTGCACATTGGCGCCGACGTTGAATATGCAGACCTCCAGCGG
>DATBKQ010000622.1:0-2152 GCA_036555825.1 Acetobacteraceae bacterium
CCGGCGGAGCGGGAGCAGCATGGCCGGCGCCGGCGGTCCGAATTCATCGGCCGATGCCACGCCGGCCGGCAGTACGCGGAACCCCAGGCGGCGCAGTACGACGGGCAGCAGGTCGGCCTTCACCGAGAAGCGGGACGCGAGGCCCCATGGCATCGCGGCTGCCCCCCGGCGCGTCGCCCAGGCCAACTCGGCCGCAACCCTTTCGGCGATGTCCAGGCGCAACAGCGCCGGCCCTGCCTCCAGCCAGCCCATGGCTTCGCTGAATCCCGCCGGCCACTCCTGCTGTCGCGGCAGCGAAACCAGATCGGGTGCCGGCAGGTCGGGTGCCGGCACCCCATGTTGAACGCTCCATAGGCGGGCGCGCATGGCAGCCGCTCCGGGCTTGAGCAACGCCGGCAGGTAGAGGCCAAAGCGGCCGGCCTTCACGCCGATCGCCTTCAGCGCCGCCCGGGCCTTGGGCGTCAGTTGCTCTCCTTCGTCCCCAACCATCAGACCCAGCGCCTCGGTCAACCGGTGCAGCAGCCCGCGAAACTGGGATTGCATCGCCGCGCGACTGGCCGCTGCGAGCAACGGGGCCAAGTCCCTGCGCACGCTCTCGTCCACGAAGCGCTGCAGCCTGCCGCGGAGCCGCTCGCGCTGCGCCCCGTCGAGGAATTCGCTGTCGAGCACCTGCACCCGAGGGCGCAGGGCGCTGCTTCCGCGCCGGAGCCGCGCGATCGGCCCATCGTCCCAGATCAGGGTGCCGTCCGCGCCGAACGCGAACCCGCCATCCGGGGCGGCCTCGACCAAGGCCACCCGGCGCGGCATCTCCTCACGCAGCGCACGGCGCGCCGCACGCAGTACCAGGCGGCGTTCCTCGCCTTCGGCGGCAGGGTCCGGAAAGAACTTGAACCCGCCGATCCGGCCGACCGGATGGCCTTCCACAATGACCTCTCCGCGCCGGGTGACGGCGGAGAGCAGGTTCTGGGTCCCGCCCGCCTCCAGCCGGCGCATCAGATGCGCCGCCCGGCGATCGACGAAGCGGCTGGTCAGCCTCTCGTGCAATGCGTCGGAGAGCAGGTCCTCGACCTCGCGCGCGCGGCCTTGCCAATGCGCGCTGTCATGTACCCAGTCGGGGCGGGCCGCGATATACGACCAGACGCGGATACCAGCCAGCCGCTGCATCAGCGTGTCGATATCGCCGTCAGCGCGGGCGAGTGCGCCGATCTGCCCGGCCAGCCAGTCGGTCGGCAGATGCTGATCCCGCGCGATATGGCCGAACACCCGGGCGCAGAGCCTGGTGTGCGTGTCATCCGCCAGCTTGCGAAAATCCGGGATCTGGCATGCCTCCCAGAGCCGGCCGACCATGCGCCGCCCCTGTGCCAGCCGGCGTATCTCCGGGTCGTGTGCCAGTGCGGCCAGCGTCACGAGGTCCGCCGCGTCGTTGCCCTTCACCAGCCCAGGTCCGGGCGGCGGCGCCAGCAGCGAGGCGAGCAGCGCATCGACATGGGTCAGGTCGAGATCGGAGTTCCGCCAGCAGAGCTGCTCCAGCGGTTCGAAGCTGTGCGCCTCCACCGCCGCTGCGACATCGTCGCCCAGCGGCGGACACTGCGCGGTGGTGCCGAAGGTGCCGTCGCGCATGCCGCGCCCGGCTCGCCCGGCGATCTGCGCCACTTCCGCCGGGGTCAGCCGGCGCGGGCGGTGCCCGTCGAACTTCCCCAGGCCGGCAAAGGCGACATGGTTCACGTCCATGTTGAGGCCCATGCCGATCGCGTCGGTGGCGACCAGGAAATCCACCTCCTTGTCCTGGTAGAGCGCCACCTGGGCGTTGCGCGTGCGGGGCGACAGCCGTCCCATGACCACGGCGCAGCCGCCGCGGCGGCGGCGGATCAGCTCGGCGATCGCGTACACCTCGGCCGCGCTGAATGCCACCACGGCGGAACGGGGCGGCAGCCGGACCAGCTTGGCGGGGCCGGCATGCGTGAGCTGCGACAGGCGGGGCCGCGTCTCCACGCTGGCCCGCGGTACCAGCCGCTGCAGCAGCGGGCGGATCGTCTCGGCGCCCAGGAACATGGTCTCCACCAGGCCGCGGGCGTGCAGCAACCGGTCGGTGAATACGTGGCCGCGATCCGGATCGGCGCAGAGCTGAATTTCGTCCACCGCCAGGAACTCG
>DATBKQ010000623.1:0-6349 GCA_036555825.1 Acetobacteraceae bacterium
CTCGCACGGCAACGAACAATGGGAGTTCGACACCTCCGGCGTGATGCGGCGGCGCGAGGCAAGCATCAACGACGTGCCGATCCGCGAGGCCGATCGGCTGTTCCGCTGGCCCCAAGGTCCCCGCCCGGACGATCATCCGGGGCTGAGCGAACTCGGACTCTGAAGCGAGGCAGGCCAGCACGCTGAAAGCCCGGCTTGCGCCTGCCGGGAGTTCATCGCGTCCAGCATCCGCCGCAGCGCGGGTCCCAGGCGACGCAGCTCCTCCAGATGGGTCGCGGACAATGCGGCCAACCGACGCTCCGCCATGGGCGAGAGCCGCAGCTGAACCCGACGCCGGTCACGTGCATCGGGACACCGCACCACAAGCCCGCCGTCGACCAGGCGATCGACCAATTCCACCGCGCTGTGGTGGCGCACGCACAGGCGCTCCGCCAGATCGCGGATCGTAACGGCGTCGGCTCCTGGAAATCCCTTGATCGCCAGCAGCGCCTGGTGCTGCCGGGTCGTCAGCCCGGCCGCACGCGCCGCCTGCTCGCTGAAGCCCAGGAACTGTCGCAGCAGGTAGCGGAACTCCGACAGAGCCTCGTAGTCACCCGGCGTAGGCTGGATGGCCGGCGCCGCGCCGGCCTGGCGTTCGCTGCGCGAACGTGACGCACTGGCGTTGGCGACACTCTTGCCAATATATCGTGGCACGATATTACCAGCCTCCCAGCAAACACCTCATGGAGCCCTGTTCGACGTGAAGATCAACAGACCGAGCGCGGCCGCCGCCACGTCGATCAGCCACCCAGCGAGCGATGCTATCCGTCAGCTTGGCGATTTCACCACAAGCCCGCGCGTCCTGCTGATCGCCGCGATCGCGGTCGGCGTCGGCAGCGCCGGTGTGGTCGCTGGGGTCGTGCTGCTGAACCTGATCCGCCTCTGCACCAACCTGGCATATTTCGGCCGCCTGTCGTTGGCTGAGCTGAACCTCGGCCACTCCCCGCTTGGCATCGGCGCCGTACTGGTGCCGGTGCTTGGTGGGCTGATTGTCGGGATGATGGCGCGCTATGGCAGCGACAAGATCCGTGGCCACGGCATTCCGGAGGCGATCGAGGCGATCCTGCTCGGCCGCAGCCGCCTCGATCTCAAGGTCGCGGTGCTGAAGCCGCTGTCGTCCGCAGTGTCGATCGGCACCGGCGGGCCGTTCGGTGCCGAGGGACCGATCATCATGACCGGTGGCGCGATCGGTTCGCTGATCGCCCAGACACTGCCGGTGAGCGACAACGAGCGCAAAACGCTGCTGGTGGCCGGCGCCGCGGCCGGCATGACCACCGTGTTCGGCACGCCGATCGCGGCAATATTGTTGGCGGTCGAGTTGCTGCTGTTCGAATGGTCGCCCCGCAGCTTTGTTCCGGTGGCCGCAGCCGCCGTCACCGCCGAGGTAGAGCGAACCTGGCTGCACCTGCCATCGCCACTGTTCCCTTTTCACGGTGGCATTCCGGTGTCGCTCGAGGCGCTGCTGGGTTGGCTCCTCATTGGATTGCTCGCCGGACTGCTCTCGGGAGTGCTGACGCAATTGGTGTACGCCTGCGAGGACAGCTTCCTGAAGCTGCCGATCCATTGGATGTGGTGGCCCGCGCTCGGTGGCCTCGTCGTCGGCCTGGGTGGCCTGATCGAGCCGCAGGCACTGGGTGTCGGCTACGATAACATCGCACGTCTGCTGCAAGGGGGAACTCCGCCGCTCGCCGGACTGGCGTTGCTGGCGGTGAAGGCGGTCGTCTGGTCGGTTGCGCTGGGCTCTGGAACATCAGGCGGCGTGCTCGCGCCGCTGTTGATCATGGGCGGGGGAATGGGTGCCTTGCTGGCGAACCTACTGCCGCAGGCCAGCCCGGGCTTCTGGCCGCTGCTCGCGATGTCCGCCACGATGGGCGGCACCATGCGTTCGCCACTGACCGCGACATTCTTCGCCGTGGAACTGACCGGCAATACCCATGTGCTGCTGCCGCTGGTCACCGCCTGTGCGACGGCGCATCTGGTGACCGTTCTGCTGATGCGCCGCTCGATCCTGACCGAGAAGGTGGCACGAAGGGGACATCATCTGGCGCGGGAATATCGCGTCGATCCGTTCACGGTGATGCGCACGCAGGAGGTGATGGCCAGCCAGGTGGAGACACTCCCTGACAGCATGACCCTGCACCAGGTGGCGAGGCACCTGACCAATCCGGATACCCGGCATCCGAGCTTTCCCGTGATCGATGCGTCAGGACACGTATTGGGCGTCGTCGATCCGCCTTCGGTGCTGGCCTGGCGCCGCGCGGGGAAGCATCGTCAGACGACGTTGGCGGCCCTGCTGGCCGATCGGCGTTCGGTTGTCGCCTACCCCGATGAGTACCTGGAAGCCCTGATCGAGCGCATGACCCAGGCCAACATCGCGCATCTGCCGGTGATCTCGCGCGGTGATGGAAGGCTGGTCGGCTATGTCAGTTGGCGGGATCTGATGCAGGCGCGGCAGAGGGCGAAGCAAGAGGAGACCCAGCGCGTCGTGTTCTATCGCGTTCGATAGCGCGACCGATCGATGCGGACCTGATACGCCACTCTTCCAAACCAGCCTGCGCCAAGAGGCAGACGCCGGCACGAAGCCGTTTACCGAAACGAAAATTGTCGCCCCTACAAATATGTGCTGAGACACCAGCACATGCGTGCTCATCCGGCACACGACCGGAAAGAAAGCCCCGCCGTCAATCCGCTTCCGGTAGATGGCGGGGCAAGTTTTCACTCAGTAGGAAGCCACACCATTGCGCGCAACGGCTTAACAAGCCGTTAACGGAACCGCACCCGAGCCTGGACGGCCCCGTGTCGGCAGATGCCGGGGGCGCGCGGTTGAGCCGCGGCTGCACGACGGTTTCCTGCCGGCATGTCGCGGCCGTGTCCTTCCGCTGGAAAAAAGGAGGGCGCGCCTCAGTCCAGACGCGCCCGAAGTCCAAGGAACTAACTGGGCTCTTCTAGCGTAGGCTGCCGATCCCGGCATTGATCCAGATCAATGCCTCGCCAAGGCCGCTGGCTTTAGCGCGCGATGATCAGAGGGGGATCGTTGGAGGTCTGAACGAGCCGCTCAACCAGCAGGCCAAGGTCAACCTGGCCTCACATCGTGCTTTAGTCCCACGCCGCGCTCACCGGACCTGGCAATCGCTCGCCCGCGGCCGCGTCCGCCTGGCCGGTGGCACCTTGCAGTCGTTCACGCGCTGTTCGTCCGACGCCTTATCGGTCAGGCGTTCCTTGCCCGTCCTGGCCGGGGCAGACAACCCGGGCTGATCAGTCCCGTTGCCAGCGGCCAGGCAAACGGGGCTGGCCAAGGCGGTGGCGATGACCAGGGCGGCACACCGCCACGCCACGTGCTCGGGCTGTTGCGGCGACTCCCGCCTTCCGGGAGAAGAGAGACCGACGGCCGCACCAAGCCCCGCCATGACGGCGGGACCTGATACGTCGTTCTGTTCGCGCTTCGGTATCAACGGCACCTTACGTCTTCAACTGGTTGCCGATCGGCAGATTGTGTATCCGCTTGCCCGTCGCGGCGAAGATCGCATTGCACAGCGCGGGCGCAAACGGCGGCAGGCCCGGTTCACCGACGCCGCTGGACGGCACATCCCAGTCTGCCGGAACGATGTGGACCCGCACGTCCAGTGGGGCATCGTCGATGCGCGCTACGCCAAAGCCGTCGAAGTTGCTCTGCTCGGGCCGCCCATCCTTGAACGTGATCTGCCCGTGCTTGCTCAGCGACAGGCCCATCACCGCCGCGCCCTCGATCTGCGACCGGATGCGCTCCGGATTGACGTGGAACCCGCAGTCGATCGCGGTGTCCACGCGCACAATGCGCAGCGCTCCCTTGTCGTCCACCGCGACGTGCGCGACCGTCGCGACATAGCTCAGGAAGCTGCGGTGCACGGCGATACCGCGGCCCTCGCCTTTCGGCAGCGGCTTGCCCCAGCCCGCCTGCTCAGCCGCGGTCTCCACCACGCGGCGCAATCGCCCGGTGTCGATCGGATAAGTCTCGAACGGATCGCCGTAATTCCAGTAGTCGGCGACATCCGGCGACTTGCGCGGATCGACGATGCGATCCGGACCCAACAGTTCCAGTAGCACGTCCTTCTGGTCGCGCCCCAGTGCGGCGGCGATTTCGCCCGCCATCGACTGCACCGCGAACGCGTGCGGGATGTTGGAGACCGAGCGGAACCAGCCAATCCGGGTATGCGCTTCGCAGCGGCCGTTCTCGCAGCGGAGATTGGCGATGGCGAACGGATTGTCCACCAGCCCCATGCCGAGTTCGAACGGCGCCTCGTAGTCCGCGCCCGCCTGGAAGGTGGACTTGATCGTCGGCGCCACGCTGCGGTGCCGCCAGGCGATCACCTTGCCATTCGCATCGATCCCGGCGTCGATCCGCTCCACCGACACGGTGTGATAAAAATCGTGCAGGATGTCGTCCTCGCGGGTCCACACGACCTTGATCGGCGAGCCTGTCGCCTTCGACAGCAGCGCCGCTTCCAGCACGTAATCCCACTTCGACTTGCGGCCGAAACCACCGCCCAGCAGCGGCACGTTGACTGTGACGTTCTCGACCGGGATACCGAGCAGCTTGGCGAGGTCGTCCCGGCAACCACCGGGGCTCTGTGTCGCCGCGTAGGCCACGCATTCAGGTCCGGCCTTACCCTGGAACACATTCACCACCGCGGTGGGCGGCTCCATGCTGGCATGCGCCAGGTGCGGGATATAGTATTGCGCGGTGACCATCTTCGCCGCCGACTTCAGCGCCGCCTCGGCGTCGCCGTCATTGCGCACGACCTTGCACGGGTTCGCCGCGGTCTGCTCCATTTGCGCGCGGAACGCCGCCGAATCATAGCCGGCGTTCGGGCCGTTGTCCCACACCACCTTCAGCTTGTCGCGGCCCTTGATGGCGCAGCCGGTATTGCGCGCGATCACCGCCACACCGCCCAGGGGCATGAACTTCGACGGCCAGGGCCAGCCCTGCACCTCCACCACCTTCTCCACACCAGGCACCTTGAGTGTTTCGGTGGCGTCGAACGATACCAGTTTGCCGCCGACCACCGGCGGGCGCGCGATCACCGCGAACTTCATGCCGGGAAGCTTCGCGTCTATGCCATAGGTCGCCTTGCCCGTGGTGATGTCGTGCAGATCGACGATCGGTATCGAGCCCGTGCCGATATAGCGGAAGTCGCGAGGATCCTTCAGCTTCAGGCTGTCCACCGGCGGCGTCGGCAGCGCACTCGCCGCTTTCGCCAGGTCGCCGTAGCCAAGCATGTTGCCCGAGGCCAGGTGCACGACCTTGTGGTTCTCCGCCCGCACCTCGGAGACTGCCACGCCCCAGCGCGTGGCGGCTGCCTGCTCCAGCATCATCCGCATCGCGGCGCCGCATTGCCGCATCGGTTCCACCCAGTGACGCACGCTGCGCGAGCCGTCGGTGTCCTGGTTGCCGTATTTCTTCTCGTCGCCCGGGGCCTGCGCGACGCGCACCCGCGACCAGTCCGCCTCCATTTCGTCGGCCACGATCATCGGCAGGCTGGTGCGCACGCCGGTGCCCATCTCCGAGCGGTTGGTGATGATGGTCACCAGGCCGGACGGATCGATGGCGACATAGACATGCGGGTCGTTGACCGTGCCGCCCGGCATCTTGCCGGCGCCGGTGCTCCAGGCCGACATCGCCGGACGCGGCAGGACGCTGGCTCCCAGCACCAATGCGCCGGAGCCGACGATGCCCTTCATGATGAACCGGCGGCTGACATTCGCCACGCCGCCCGGCGGAATTGCGATCGTCTCGAACATGTGGGTCATGGCTTACACTCCAGTCGAAGCCAGACGCACCGCTTCGGCGATGCGCTGATAGCAGCCGCAACGGCAGATGTTGCCCGCCATCCCGGTGAAGATGTCGCTGTCGGAGGGCTTTGGTGTCGCCGCGAGCAAGGCGGCGGCCTGCATGATCTGTCCGGCATGGCAGTAGCCGCACTGCGGGGCGCTGGTCTCGCGCCAGGCGCGCTGCACGGGATGATTGCCTTCCGGATCGAGGCCTTCGATCGTGACGACCGCCTTGTTGCCGACATCGGCAACCGACACCTGGCAGGAACGCACCGCGACGCCGCCCAGGTGCACCGTGCAGGAACCGCACAGGCCCTTGCCGCAACCGAACTTCGTACCGGTCAGCCCCAGCTCGTCCCGGATCACCCAGAGCAGCGGCACCGTCGGGTCGCCGTCGTAGCTGTGGTCCTGCCCGTTGACCTTCAATGTGACCATCGCTCACCTCCTTGTCGAGCCGAGCAGCGGGTCGACGATCCCGCTGCTCCTCCGACCTCTGGTTTCA
>DATBKQ010000624.1:0-25755 GCA_036555825.1 Acetobacteraceae bacterium
TGGCTCTGGTGGTACACCGCGAGCGGCTGTACCGGCTCGGTCGTCTGATGCACCAGCGTCGACAGCGGGACGACCCGACCAGAGGAGGATGCGACGTAGAGCTTCTGCAAAGTGCCGAGCTGGCCCTGCTGCTCCGGCAGCGCCTCGAGCACGACGTAATATGCCTTGTTCCCGGTGAAGTACTGCGCGACCTCGCGCTGGCCGAATGCGTCGTAGAGGATGTTGTCGATCGCTGCCGGCTGCACGCCGAACCGTGCCGCCTGGTCGCGGTCATAGGTAAGGGTCTCAGTGGTACCCGCGATCTCCTGGTCCGAGGTGACGTCGGCGAGTTGTGGCAGATCACGCAGCCTGGCCAAAATCTTCGGCGCCCAGGCGTTGAGCTCGTCCGGTTTGTTGTCCTGCACCGTGTATTGATACTGCGTGCGCGAGGTGCGCCCGCCGACACGCACATCCTGATGAGATTGCAGGAACAGGCGGATGCCCTGCACCTGCTGCATCTTACGGTCGATCCGGGCGATGACCTGGCTGGCGTTGTCCTTGCGCTCGTTCCATGGTTTGAGCGTGATGTACATGCGGCCGTTGTTGGCGGTCTGGCCTGCCACGCCGGCACCCACCGCGGCCACCACCGAGGCCACCGCGGGATCCTGTTGCACGATGGCGTTCACCTGCTGCTGCAGGGCGGACATCGCGGTGAACGAGATATCCTGCGCCGCGTCGGTGGTGCCGATCAGGATTCCGGTGTCCTGGTCGGGGAAGAAGCCCTTCGGCATCGCGATGTAGAGTGCCACGCTCAGCGTTGCCGTGGCGATGAACACCATCAGGGTGGCGAACCGGAAGCGCAGGGCAATGTCAAGCGTCCATTCGTAAAAGCGCAGAACCTCGGCAAAGCCGCGTTCGATGAGATTGTAGAAGCGGCCGTGCCGTTGCGCCTCACCCGAGATGAAGCGCGATGCCATCATCGGTGTCAGTGTAAGCGACACCGCGGCCGAGATGATGACGGTCAGGGAAACACAACTGGCGAACTCGCGGAACAGGCGGCCGACGATGCCGCCCATCAGCAGCAGCGGGATGAACACCGCGATCAGCGACAAGCTGATCGAGACAATGGTGAAGCCGATTTCGCCGGCCCCCTTGAAGGCGGCGTCGAGCGGCCGCATACCGCCCTCGATGTAGCGGAAGATGTTCTCCAGCATCACAATGGCATCGTCCACCACGAAGCCGACCGCTATGGTCAGCCCCATCAGCGACAGATTGTCCAGGCTGAAACCGCACAGGTACATGGCGCCCAAGGCGCCGGCGAGCGCCACCGGGATGGTGATGCCGGGAATGATGGTGGCCCACAGATTGCGCAGGAACAGGAAGATCACCATGACCACCAGCGCCACGGCCAGCATCAGCGTGAACTCGACATCGCCGACCGAGGCGCGGATCGTCAGCGTTCGGTCCGACACGACCGATGTATGGATATTCTGGGGTATGTCCACTTCCAGTTGAGGAAGCCGGGCCTTCACCGCATCGACAGTTGTTATTACATTGGCATTGGCCTGTTTGAACACCAGCAAGAGAATGGCGCGCCGGTTGTTGGTCCAGGCGATCAGCTCGTTGTTCTGTGCACCGGCGATCGCCCGGCCGATATCGCCGATGCGGATCGCGGCGCCGTTGCGGTAGCCGATGATGATGTTGTTGTACGGCTCCGCCCGGGTGAGCTGGTCGTTGGCGTACACCGTGTAGGATTGAAGCGGACCGTCGATGCTGCCTTTCGGGTTGTCCACGGTCGCGTTGGCCAGCACTGTGCGGACGTCCTCCAGCGTCATGCCCATCGAGGCGAGCTTCGCCGGATCGACCTGGACCCGGATGGCCGGCGTCTGTTGTCCGGCCACCAGCACCTGGCCGACGCCGGCGACCTGC
The DNA here is from genome assembly GCA_036555825.1 of Acetobacteraceae bacterium. Taxonomy (GTDB): domain Bacteria; phylum Pseudomonadota; class Alphaproteobacteria; order Acetobacterales; family Acetobacteraceae; genus JAMXLO01. Next base: position 1,909 of record DATBKQ010000624.1, read on the forward strand.
GACAATTGCTGTGCGACGAGGTTTTCGGCGTATTCGTCGACTTCGGTGATCGGCGCCTGGTCCGATTGCATGGACAGGATCAGGATCGGTGCGTCCGACGGGTTAGATTCGCGGAACGTGGGCGGATTCGGCAGTGCCTTGGGCAGCGAACCCTCGGCGGCATTGATCGCTTCCAGCACCAGGGTCTCGGCCGATTTCAGATTGGTGCTGAGGTCGAACTGCAGCGTGATCTGCGTGCTGCCGAGTACGCTGGTGGAGGTCATCTGCGCAAGGCCCGGCAGCATTTCGCCGAATTGCGTCTCGAGCGGTGTCGCCACTGTCGAGGCCATGGTTTCCGGGCTGGCGCCCGGATAATTGGCGGTTATCCGCAGCGTGGGGAATTCGACATTCGGCAGCGGTGCCACCGGCAGCAGCGGAAAGGCGACCAGGCCCACCAGCAGCACCGCGGCGGTCAGCAGCGACGTGGCGATCGGTCGGCGAATGAAAGGCGTGGAGATGCTCATGCGATGCCGGTGTTCCTGGTGTCGCGCGTGGGCGTACCGACGAGACTCAGGGTTTGCCGCCGGCAGCCGGCGAACCTGCGGCGGATGAAGCCGCGTTCAATGCTACTCGCGTGCCCGGCGCAAGGCGTGACTGACCGCTCAGGACGACGCTCTCACCGCCGCTCAAGCCCTTGCCGATGACTGCTGTGTCATCGTCCTGATAGGCGACCTGCACATCCTGTTCCACTACCGTGCTGTCCGGCTTGACCGTGTAGACAAACAGCCCGTTCGGTCCATGCTGCACGGCGGCGAGCGGGACCGTCACGGCATTGCGCAGTGTATCGACACGCAGCCTTGCGTTGACGAACTCGCCGGGCCACAGTGAATCGTTATCGTTGGCGAATGTCGCCTTGAGCTGGATCGTGCCGGTCGAGGTGTCGATCGCATTGTTTGGGGTGAGCAGGTGCCCATCCGCCAGTTTCGTCCTGTCGTCGCCTGCATAGATCGAGACCGGCAGCACCCCGTGCGCCATGGCCTGCTGGATGCGCGGCAGCTCTGACTCGGGCAGTGTGAACACGACAGAGATCGGCCTGTCCTGCGTGATCGACACGATGCCGGCCTGGTTCGCCACTTGGATCAGGTTGCCGACATCGGTCTGGTGGAAGCTGACGCGGCCGGCGATCGGGGCACGTATCGTACAGTAGTCGAGGTTGATCCGCGCGGTCTCGATCGCCGCGGCGTCGGCCTGCAGCGTGGCGATCAGCTTGTTGACGGTCGCCTGCTGGTCATCAACCTGCTGCACCGGAGCAAAATTGCTCTTTGCCAGTTGCTGGTAGCGTTGCAGATCGAGCTGGGCGCTTTGCAGTTGGGCCGCATCCTCGGCACGCTGCGCGGTGACCTGGTCGAGTGCTGCCTGAAACGGCCGCGGATCGATCTGTGCAACGATGTCGCCTTGATGTACCTGCTGGCCTTCCCGCACGGGTATGGCGACGAGCATACCGTTGACCTGTGCCTTGACCTCCACCGTGTTGAACGCCTGGACGGTGCCAAGACCGCGCAACTCGACCGGTACGTCCTCAGTCCTGGCCGGAGCGGCGGTCACCGGAACTGCCGCGGACTGGGCGTCCCGCGTCGCGGCGGTGGCGGCTGCCACCGAGCCCTGATTGTGCACGAACCACAGAGCCGCGCCCGATACGCCGATGAACGCAGCCAGCAGACTCAGGCAGAGCTTTCTCATGTAAGGCGAAGATGGTGCACGATATGTAACAAGCAATGCACCTTCTGTAACTTGACACGGTGTTTAGTATTTATGGTCGCGGCACGAATTCACCGGCGCGTGCCTCGTCTCAGGATGCGTGCTCCATGCGCACACCGGGATGGAAATGCGCGTAGACCCGGCGCGCGATTTCCTTGCTGATACCTGGTGCCGCCTCCAGGTCTGCCAGACCCGCCATCTTCACGCCGCGTGCCGAACCGAAGTGGTTCAGCAGCGCGCGCTTGCGGGCAGAGCCGATCCCGGGGACCTCGTCGAGTTCGCTTTGGCGGATATTCTTGGACCGGCCTGCGCGATGCGTGCTGATCGCGAACCGGTGTGCCTCGTCACGCAGGCGCTGGAGGAAGTACAAGACAGGATCGCGTGGCGGCAACTGGAATGGCTCGCATGCTCCCGCTGGGCCATCCGTGTAGAACCACTCGCGGCCGGCATCGCGATCGGGTCCCTTGGCGATCGCCACCAGCTTCACATCCTGTACGCCGAGGTCGGTCAGCACGTCGCGGGCCGCCGACAACTGTCCAGCGCCGCCATCGATCAGCACCACGTCGGGCCAGTCGGCCGCCGGCGCGCCCTGCTCCTGTTCCTTCAGCGCCCGGGTGAAGCGGCGCTGCAGCACCTCGCGCATCATGGCGAAGTCGTCGCCCGGCGTGACCGGACCACGGATCGAGAATTTGCGGTATGCGGCTTTGCGGAATCCTTCCGGGCCTGCGACGATCATCACGCCGTAGGGGTTGGTGCCCATGATGTGCGAGTTGTCGTAGACCTCGATACGCTCGGGGGGCGCTGGCAGGCCGAACAACTGCGCCACACCCTCCAGCAGCCTCGCCTGCCCGGCGCTTTCGGCCAGCTTGCGCTCCAGCGCCTCGCGGGCGTTGATCTCGGCGTGCTGCACGACGGCGCGCTTTTCCCCGCGCTGCGGCACATGAATCTCGACCCTGCGCGCCGCCTTCAGGCTCAACGCCTCTTCCACCAGGTCCTGCTCGGGCAGCGCATGGTTCACCAGTACGCAAGGCGGCGGTGGCTTGTCGTCATAGAACTGGGCGATGAAGGCGGCGAGCACCTCGCCGGTGTCCTCGCCTTTGGTGTGCGACGGGAAGAACGCGCGGTTGCCGTTGTTGCGTCCGCCGCGGACGAAGAACACCTGCACGCAGGTCTGGCCCGCGATCTGCCAGGCGGCGATCACATCGGCATCCTGCAGGCTGGCGGGGTTCACCACGTCGTTGCCCTGCACGAAGGTCAGCGCGCGGATGCGGTCGCGCACCGCGGCGGCGTGCTCGAACTCGAGTCCCTCGGCGGCCTGCTCCATCTCCGCGGCCAGCTCGCGCTGCACGGTCGCGGATTTGCCGGCCAGGAACGCCTTCGCCTGACCCACCAGCCGTGCGTAATCGTCCGCGCTGATCCGCCCGACGCAGGGGGCCGAGCAGCGGCGGATCTGGTACAGCAGACACGGCCGGGTGCGGTTGGCGAACACCGTGTCGGCGCAGGAGCGAAGCAGAAAGACGCGCTGCATCGCCGTGACTGTCTGGTTCACCGCCCAGGCGGAGGCAAACGGACCCCAGTAGCCGCCCTTACGAACGTGCGCGCCGCGATGCTTGGCGATCTGCGGGAACGGGTGGTCTTCGGTCAGCATCAACCACGGGTAGGACTTGTCGTCCCGCAGCACGATGTTGAACCGCGGTTTCAGCCGCTTGATCAGGTTGGCCTCGAGCAGCAGCGCCTCGGCCTCGGTATGGGTGGTGATGACCTCCATCGAGGCGGTCTCGTTCACCATCCGCCGCAGCCGCTCGTCCAGCCGGCCCACCTGAGTGTAGGCGGCCACCCGCTTCTTCAGGCTGCGCGCCTTGCCGACGTAAAGCGCGTCCCCCTTGGCATCGAGCATGCGATACACGCCCGGGCTGAACGGCATGGTGGCAAGCGCTGCCTCGACGGCCGCGACGCCGGTCAAAGAGGGTGCGGCGGGTGTCTCACTCATGCCGCAAGGTGATCGGGCGTGTCGCCGGCATCCGGCCGGCAATGCGGATCGGGCAGAAACGCTGCCGGACCATCCACTGTTCCTGTGGATAAGGTTGTGGGCACGACTGCCCGCAACTGGACGAGAGCCGCGGAATCGTTGGATTGCGGCCGGATTGCCGATAATTTAGGCAGAAGATAAGCTCTTGAATTCGTTGCGCCCTTCCACCCGATTGTTACCATTCCGTTAACCTTTTGCTGGTGTTTGTTTCGGCATTAACGCCGGGTTGCTGCCGGGTGGACAAGTCGCGCTGGCGCCGCTCGATCTCGACCCCCGCCGATGTTGCATCGGCGAAGATATCTAGCTTCTCGACGCGAACCCGCGCCAGATGCACCCGCCGGTCGGCGAGGCAGGCTTCGGCAATTCGCTCCGCCAGGGTCTCGACCAGGCGGACATGGCCGGTGGCGGCGATGGCGCGGACGCAGTCAGCGAGCTTCTCGTAGTCCACCACGCGCGCCAGTTCGTCGCGCCCGACCGCCTGGCGTGAAAGGGGCTGCGCGCCGTCGTCCTCGACCGCCAGATCGAGGTTGATCCGCACCCGCTGCGGGGCGGTGTGCTCGTGCGGGTGCACCCCGATCCTGGCGTTCAGCACCATGTCGCGCAGGAACATGTGGCGAACCGCCCGGGCGCTGCTGGCGATCGGCTGGCTTTCCATACGCGTCACTCCTCGGGCGGCGGGCCGTGGCGGCCGGACTGCCACTGCAGGTGCTGTCCACCGTCGAGCGCGAGCATCTGGCCCGTCATCGCCGGAAGGGCAAGGATGGCGAGCACCGCGCGAGCGATCTCCCGCGGGCTGGTGCCATGGCGAAGCGGCACCGAAGCCGACTGGCGGACGAACTGCTCGTCCGTCTGCCGAGGGCTGGCGAGCGCCGGACCGGGCCCGATGCCGTTGACCCGGATACGCGGCGCGAGTGCCAGGGCCATCGATCGGGTCAGTGCCCACAGGCCCGCCTTGGCGACCGTGTAGGAAATAAAGTGCGGCGTGATCGACCAGACGCGCTGATCCAGCATATTGATCACCACGCCTTCGGCCTCGGCGGGACGCTGTCGCGCGAAGTGCTGCATCAGCACGAAGGGTGCGCGCAGCCCTGGCTCGACATGGGCGTCCCAGGAAGCGCGGGTGGCGTTGTGCCACTCGTCGCGCTCGAACGGGCTGGCATTGTTGACCAGTACGCCGATCGGTCCCAACGCTGCCGCGGCCTGCGGTACGAGCGTCTCGGTGGCGGCTTCGTCGCGAAGGTCGGTGAACAGCAGGCAGGTGCGGCGGCCGAGTTGGTGGATCGCCTCGCAGGTCGCCGCACCGGCGTCGCGGCTGGAATGGCAATGTACGGCCAGGTCGAAGCCGGCCTCGGCCAGCGCGATCGCGACGGTGCGGCCGATACGCTGTGCGGCGCCGGTTACCAGCGCGGTGCGCGGGATCGAGCGAGAAATGTCGGACGCGGCGGCCATGGCTGATCCACCCGACACTGAGGTCGCGCGGCACGGCGATCAAGGTGCCGCAGTCCGCGCGGCACGGTCAATTATAGACATCTAGACAAGGTCCCGTCATTCTCCGTCTTCCTCCGGTGCTCCGCGACGCGGCAAGATGCGGGGGCTACGTGGAGCAACGCATGGCTGCGACCGTATCGATCACCGCCGGGGCCGGGCTTGCCCGGGACCACCGGCGCCGAATTCTGGCCGTGGCGTGCGGCGCGCATGCACTGCATGACGGTTTCACCGATCTGATCTATGTGCTGCTGCCGGTCTGGCAGGCGGAATTCGGGCTGAGCTACGCGGTACTCGGCGTCCTCAGAATGTTGTTCGCCGGCGCCATGGCCGGTTTGCAGGTGCCGGCCTCGGCGCTGGCGGTGCGATGGGGCGGCCCGCTGGTGCTCGCCATTGGCACCGCGCTTGCTGGCGGCGCGTACCTCACGATCGGCCTGACCGGTGCGGGCTTTCTGCTGCTGGTCGTCGTGCTCCTGGTCGGGGGCGCCGGCGCCGCGACGCAGCACCCGATCGCCTCGTCGCTGGTCGCGACGGCCTATGAGCGGGTGGGCTCGCGCGGCCCTCTCGGCACCTACAACTTCGCCGGCGATCTGGGGAAGATGGCGCTCCCCGCGGCCACCGCCCTCCTTATGGCCGTGCTGCCGTGGCGGAGTTCGGTCGGCATCGTCGGCGCGATCGGATTGGGCGCCGCCGCGGCGATTCTGCTGCTGCTGCCGCGCCACGCGCCAACGTCGCTGCAGCATGGGGAACCGGCGCACGGCCTTCCGGGCGCGGCGCCCGCGCCGCGTCAACGCGGGGCGTTTCCCCTGTTGCTGACGATCGGCGTGCTCGACAGTGGAACCCGCATGGGATTCCTGGCCTTTCTGCCGTTCGTGCTTCGCGCGAAGGATGCCGCGACACCGACGATCGGTCTGGCGCTCACCCTGGTCTTTGCCGGCGGTGCGGTGGGCAAGCTCGCGTGCGGCTGGCTGGGCGCGCGTCTCGGCGTGCTGCGCACGGTGCTCCTGACCGAACTGGCGACCGCTCTCGGCATCACAGCACTCGAGCCACTGCCGCTGCCGGCGGCGCTCGGGTGTCTGCCGCTGATCGGTATCGCGCTGAACGGCACCTCCTCCGTGCTGTACGGGACGGTCCCCGAACTGGTGCCCGCCAATCGCCGCGAGCACGCGTTCGGCCTGTTCTACACCGGGACGATCGGTGGTGGTGCCGTCGCGCCGGTGCTGTATGGCTTCGCGGGGGATGCGATGGGACCGACACGTGCCATGTTTGTCGTTGCCATGGTATGTGTGCTGACCCTGCCATTGGCCTGGGCGCTGCGCCCATCGCTGCGCCGATAGCCCCGACGCGAGGGACAGAGATGCGGCGCCTTCTGGTTTTTCTGCTTTGGGCGGTCCCACTCACCACGCTTGCGCAGCCGCGATGGCAGACGCTGCCGCCGACCCCGCCGCCGGTTGCCGGCGAACACACCGGTCACGCCAAGGTCAACGGCATCAGCCTGTATTACGCCACTATCGGACACGGCGCGCCGGTGGTGCTGCTGCATGGCGGCCTGGCCAACGCCGATTATTGGGGAAATCAGGTGACGGCGTTGGCGCCGCATCACCTGGTGATCCTTATGGACAGCCGTGGCCACGGTCGCAGTACGCGCGATGCGCGGCCATTCGGCTACGACCTGATGGCGGACGATGTGGTCGGGCTGCTCGACACGCTGCACATCGCCCAGGCCGATGTGGTGGGATGGAGCGACGGCGGTATCCTCGGGCTCGATCTCGCGATCCGCCATCCGGACCGCGTGGGCAGGGTGTTCGCCTTCGCCGCCAACACCATGACCAGCGGGGTGCAGGAGGGAGTCGAGAAGAACCCGACCTTCGCCCGATACATCGAGCGCGCCGGGCACGAGTACGCGCGGCTATCCGCCACACCGAAGGAGTATGACGCCTTTGTCGCCCAGATCAGCAGGATGTGGGAGACCCAGCCGAACTGGACGGACGAGCAACTGAAGTCGATTCGTGCGCCGGTGCTGGTGGTGGATGGCGATCATGACGAGGCGATCAAGCGGCCGCATACCGAATACATCGCGGCGACGATCCCGGGCGCCGGATTGCTGATCCTGCCAAACGCCAGCCACTTCGCCTTCCTGCAGGACCCTGCGCTGTTCAATGACGCACTGCTGCACTTCCTCGGCGATCGCTGAACGCCGAGGAAGACGCTGCTCCGTACCGCACTTGACCCCGGCGCACGGGCCGGCCCTAGCTGGTCGGCATGCCGCAAGCGAGTCTGCGCCTCACACCGCACGGACATTTGGTGCTGGAACAGTCCGCCGATGCGGCGGAACTCGACGCGGGCATCGCGTCACGCCTGACCGAGGCGTTCGCGCGCGGTAGCGGCGAGGGACTGCTGCGGCTCGGCGCCGGCGAGCCGAGAGCGACCCTGCCGCCGCTGTTCGCCTGGTGGCGCGGCTTTGCCGGCCGCTATGTCGCCGCGCTCTGCACGCAGCCCCCCGGCAGTGATGTTCCCGAGGTCGCGCCGCCCGGCGAGGGCGATCTCGCATCGATGGTGCTGCGGGCGCCGATGATGACCGGGTCGGAGTACCTCACAACCGATGTGCTGCGCGCGCTGTGGGGGGAGATCGCGGCCGCAGTGGCGGCATCGCTCGCCGCGGCCAACACCGACCTGCAGAGCTTCCTGAAGCGCCTCGATCCCGCCTGGAACCTGGTTGGTCGTGTGCACTTCAACCTGGCCGAGAACCGCGCCGACCCCGAGGCGCCGTTCGCCTTTCTTGCGACCTACACGACGCAGCTCTCGTCGGGGGCACGGGCGCAGCACGTGCCGCTCGGGCAGGCGCTGCGAGAATATGCCGGCGCGACAAATCGCCCTCGGCTGCTGTCGCTGCTGCTGCCGGTGCAGCGTGCCGCCGAGACCTGCACCTGGCTCCGGCCGATGATCGATGACGGCTCGCTGTATCATCCGCTGCGCTGGACGCCGCGCGAGGCCTCGCGGCTTCTCGCCAGCGTGCCGGGCCTTGAACGCGCCGGCGTCGTCGTGCGCATGCCGCCGACCTGGCGAGCCAACCGCCCGCCGCGCCCGCGGGTCACCGGCACCGTCGGCGCACGCAAGCCATCGGCACTCGGCCTGGATGGCGTGTTGGATTTCCGCATGTCGGTGACGCTGGACGGCGAGGAGCTGAGCGAACAGGAGATCGCCGCTCTGTTGTCGGGCGCCGACTCGCTGGTGCTGTTGCGCGGCCAGTGGGTGGAGATCGACCCGGAGCGCCTCGAGCGCTCGATCCAGCAGTTCCGCGCGGCGGAGCAATTGGCGAAACGGGAAGGGCTGTCGTTCGCAGCCGCCATGCGCATGCTGGCCGGGGCCGACGCAGTCGATGGCGTGAGCGATACGGCGCTCGCCGACTGGTCGCAGGTGACGGCGGGACCCTGGCTCGCGGACACGCTGCGCAGGCTGCGCTCGCCCGATGCGGCGCGCGACGACCGCGAGCCCTTGTTTCACGGCACGCTGCGTCCGTATCAGCGCGCCGGCGTTCAGTGGCTACGCCTGCTGTCGGGACTGCGGCTCGGCGCGTGCCTCGCGGACGATATGGGGCTTGGCAAGACGGTGCAGGTGCTGGCGCTGCTGCTGGCGGAGCGGGGCGGCCCGAGCCTGCTCGTGGCACCGGCATCGCTGCTGGCCAACTGGGCGGCGGAGGTGGAGAAGTTCGCACCCGACCTGCGCATCGCGATCGTGCACCCCTCGGCAATGAGCGCGGCGGAGATCGGCGAGTTTTCCGCCAAAGATGCCGCCGCGCTGGATCTGGCCATCACCAGCTACGGGTCGCTGCTGCGCATAAAGGCGCTGTCGGAGATCGAATGGCGCTATGCCGTCCTGGACGAGGCGCAGGCGATCAAGAACCCGAACGCGAAGCAGACGCGGGCGGCGAAGGCGCTGAGGGCGAGCGCGCGTATCGCGCTGACCGGCACGCCGGTCGAGAATCACCTGGGCGATCTGTGGTCGATCTTCGACTTCATCAATCCGGGCCTGCTGGGCTCGGCCAAGCAGTTCAGCCGCTATGCCAGGATGCTGGCCGACCGCGAGGACAACCCGTACGGGCCGCTGCGCGAGCTGGTGCGTCCCTACGTCCTGCGGCGGATGAAGACGGACAAGGCAATCATCGGCGACCTGCCGGACAAGACCGAGGTGAAGGCGTGGTGCAGTCTCGGCCGCAGGCAGGCCGCGCTTTATGAGCAGGCGGTGCGTGAGCTGGAACGCGCGCTTGGGGACAGCGACGGCATCGAGCGCAAGGGCATCGTGTTGGCGATGCTGATGCGGCTCAAGCAGATCTGCAATCATCCCTCGCAGTGGCTGCGTGACAATGTCTGGGCGGAATCCGACAGCGGCAAGCTGGCGCGCCTGCGCGAGATCGCCGAGGTTGTCGCATCGCGCCAGGAGAAGATGCTGGTGTTCAGCCAATTCCGCGAGATGACCGCGCCTCTCGCGGCATTTCTTGCTGAAGTGTTTGGCCGGCCAGGGCTGGTGTTGCACGGCGACGTCGCGGTCCGCGGCCGGCGCGACCTGGTGCGCGCGTTCCAGGAGGATGAGAACGTGCCGTTCTTCGTGCTGTCGCTGAAGGCCGGCGGATCGGGGCTGAACCTCACCGCCGCTTCGCACGTCGTGCATTTCGATCGCTGGTGGAACCCCGCGGTCGAGAACCAAGCGACCGACCGCGCCTTCCGCATCGGTCAGCGGCGCAATGTGCTGGTGCACAAGTTTGTGTGCCGCGGCACGGTCGAGGAGAAGATCGACGCCTTGATCGACTCCAAGCAGGGCCTGTCTGATGACTTGCTGTCGGGCGGCGGCGAGATCAACCTGACCGAGATGAAGGATGATGAGCTGCTCCGTCTGGTGGCGCTCGATCTGAATGCCGCGATGAGGGACTGACAATGTCGTGGGACGGTGGCTGGCCCGACTATGTCCCGGTGGCCGAACGCCGCCGCCGTGCCGCGCGACAGGTGGCGAAGTTTGCCCGGAAGGGCCATCCGGTCGCCCCGGTGGTCATCGAGGGCCGTGCGATCGCCACCACGTTCTGGGGCAAGGCCTGGTGCGACAACCTGGAAAGCTACCAGGACTTCGCCGGCCGCCTGCCGCGCGGACGCAGCTATGTGCGCAATGGCTCGGTGCTCGACCTGCAGATCACGCCATGTAAGGTGACGGCGATGGTCAGCGGCTCGCTGCTTTACCGGACCACCGTCAGCATCGACGCGGTAACAAGCCGGCACTGGCGCTCGATCTGCAACGACTGCGCCGGTGCGATCGATTCTCTGGTCGAGCTGCTGCAAGGGCGGCTCTCGCAGGGCGTGATGGAACGCATCTGCCGCCAGGGCCTGGGACTGTTCCCCACACCCGAGCAGATCCGCTTCCAGTGCAGTTGTCCCGACTTCGCCTTCATGTGCAAACACGTGGCGGCCGTGCTGTACGGCGTGGGTGCCCGATTGGACAAGCAACCGGAACTGCTGTTCCGACTGCGTGGCGTCAACGAGAAGGACCTGCTGGCCCACATCGCCGACCCGCTGCCGATGGCGAAGGCGGCGCCCGCCACCGGAAAGGTGCTGATGGCGGACGATCTGTCAGCGATGTTCGGGCTCGACATGGCGGCGGTGGAAGCGCCGCCATCTACCCGCCGCAAGGGAAAGAGGAAGGCCAAGGTGACGTCGCGCTAGCCAGCACTCCGACCCGCATGGGGAGAGGCGAGGTGCGCGCGCGGACCGTGTGTCATTTGCGAGGAGCACGGCGACGAAGCAATCTCGGGCCGTGAGCGCCCCGAACGAGATTGCTTCGCTACGCTCGCAATGACACGTTGCGTGCTGCTAGCCGACTGCCGCCTTGCGGCGCGCCAGGCTCTCGGCGGGCCACAGCTCGCGCGAATTGTAGTAGGCCGAGAACGCCGGCACGCCCTGGGGCAGCGTGATCCAGGGGAGCTTCGACCGGGTGTAGATGTGCACATCCGGCGGCAGCGCCCCAGGATTGTCCAGGGTGCCGACGCGCACGAAGCGGAGCTTGGTCAGCCCACCATAGTTGCTCCAGACCGCCGTGCCGCAGTCCGGGCAGCGGAACACGATGTGCGGCCGTCCGCTGTCGGTCGGCATGGCGTAGGGTTTCGGATCGCCGGAGAGCAGTTCGACCCGGTCGGCCTCGATCAGCGCGTTGAGCACGAAGGCGGTACCGGTCTGCCGCTGACAGTCCTTGCAGTGGCAACAATGCACGAACATCGGCTTCGAACCCATGCGGTAGCGCAACGCGCCGCAGGCACAGCCGCCATCGAACGTCTCGCTCATAATTCCACCTCCGACTGGGCGCGAGACTATCGCCCGGACCTTCGGTCAGCCAGACCGTCAATCGGGCCTTTCGCCTCGCGCGGATATCTGCGAGCGTCCCTCCCGCCATGAATGACGCCATTTCCGCCGACCCGATCGTGCTGCATCGCGGGCTGCTGACGCTCGACACCCACATCGACATTCCCTGGCCGACCGGGCCTGATCCATTCCTGGATGGTGCGCGCCGCGTCGATCTGCCGAAGATGCGTCGTGGCGGCCTGGCCGCCGGCTGCTTCGCCGCCTACGTGCCGCAGGCGGCCCGCACGCCCGAGAACGAGGCGGCGGCGTTCGAGCGCGCGACCGGTATGCTGCACGCGATTCGCGCCATGGGGCGCCCCATGGGAAACAACGCGGACGGCATGATGGCGCGGGTCGCGGCCACGGTAGACGAGATCGCCGCCTGCAAGCGCGATGGCGTGCTGGCGATCGTTCCAGCGGTGGAGAACGGCTTTGCGATCGGCCACGACCTGTCGCGGCTGGCGCGTTTCCGTGCCCTGGGCGCGCGCTACCTGACGCTGACGCACAACGGTCACAATGCCCTGGCGGACTCGTGCAATCCGCGCACCGACCTGGGCGACGCGCTGACCGAGCACGGCGGGCTGAGCCCGTTTGGCCGTGCGGCGATCGCGGAACTCAACCGGCTGGGGATGCTGGTCGACGTCGCCCATGTTTCGCGCGATGCCATGCTGCAGGCAGCCGGGTTGTCGCGCACCCCGATCGTGTCCACTCATTCCTGCATCCGCGCACTGTGCGACAACCCGCGCAACATGGACGATGGGCAACTCGATGCCCTGCGCGGCGTGGGCGGGGTGATCCAGATCACCGCGGTCGCCGCGTTTCTAAAGCCGGACGGCAAGCCCGATGCGGTGACCGTTGCCGATTTCGCCGATCACGTGGATTACGCGGTGCGGCGTATCGGCATCGAGCATGTCGGCATCTCCTCGGATTTTGACGGCGGCGGCGGGTTCGCCGGCTGGCACGATGCCGGCGAGAGCGCGAACATCACGATCGAGCTGTTGCGCCGCGGCTACGACCGCCAGGAGATCGCCGCGCTGTGGGGCGGCAACTTCCTGCGCGTGCTGCGGACCGCTGAGGAGAGGGCCCGCTGATGCGGATGGTGCGGCTGCCTGACGGGACCGAAGTGCCGGCACTGGGCCAGGGCACCTGGCACATGGGCGAGCGCGGCAGCGCCGCGAAGGCCGAGGCGGCGGCGTTGAAGCTGGGCATCGAACTCGGCATGACGCTGATCGACACCGCCGAAATGTACGGCAACGGCGGCGCCGAGGAGGTGGTCGCGGAAGCGGCACAGGGGCAGCGCGGCAGGCTGTTCATCGTCAGCAAGGTGTATCCGCACAACGCCTCGCGCGGCGGCGTGCCGGCGGCGTGCGAGCGCAGCCTGATGCGGCTGCGCACCGACCGCATCGATCTCTATCTGCTGCACTGGCGTGGCAGCCACCCGCTCGAGGAAACGGTCGAGGCGTTCGAAAAGCTGCGGGAGGCCGGCAAGATCCGCTACTGGGGTGTATCGAACTTCGACACGCGCGACATGCAGGGCCTGGGGCGGTTGCCGGCGGGAGCCAACTGCGCCACCGATCAGGTGCTGTACCACATCGGCAGCCGCGGCATTGAGTACGATCTGCTGCCCTGGTGCAGCGAGCACCGGACGCCGGTGATGGCCTATTCGCCGGTCGGAGGCCAGGGCGCCCGCCTGTCGCGTTCGAAAGCCCTGGGTGAGGTCGCGAAGCGACACAACGCGACGCCGGCGCAGATCGCGATCGCCTGGACCATGCGGCACGGCAACGTGATCAGCATTCCGAAGGCAAGCGATCCGGCGCACGTCCGGGAGAATGCAGCCTGCGGCGCCATAGAGCTCGATCCGGACGATCTGGCGCTGATTGACCACGCTCATCCGCCACCGGCCGGCAAGCAGTCGCTCGACATTTCCTAGCCCTGCTATCCTTATCGCGTGACCGAGTCGCGTCCCACGATGCGGGCTGTGCGCGTCGGCATTTGCGCCGCGGTCGCCGTGTTGGCGGCGGTGCTGCTGGCGGAAGGCGGGCTGCCCGAACTGGCGTTGCCGATCGGCCCCGCCGGCGCGGCGATGCGGCTTGCGCTGGACCCCTTGGCGGCGAGTTTCCTGCTGTTGGCGCCGTCCATCGCATCGGCACCGGTAGCGCTGGCAGCGATCGCAGTGACGTTGTCGGCGGCCAACGGCTTTACCATGGCGATCGGGCTGCTGATGCTGGGCGGCATCGCTTCACGGCGCCCCGCGGTCGTGGCGGTGATCTGCCTCATCCTGGCACTGGCGCTGGCAGGGTCCGTGAGCGACTTCGCGCCGATCCGGGCGGCGCCGCCGGATGGCTGGCGCGCCGCGGCGGTGCTGCTGCTCACGCTCACGGGGGCGGCGGCGGTCGCAATGTTCAGCCCGGCGATGGCGTTGTATGCCGTGCTTCGCCTGTTGTTCGACCTGTGCGGCGCGGGACAGCCGCTTTGGTGGGGCGTGCCGCTGGTGATGGCGGGTGCGGTCATCGCGGCGGTCGCCGCGTCGCGTGCGGCGCTGAGCGATACCCTGCGCGACGCCGCATCGCAGGCCGCACTGCATCAGTTCGGCCTGGCGGTGAGCAGTCTCGGCCTGGCGCTGATCGCGCGAGCAGCGGACCTGCCCTCGGTTGCCTCGCATGCGCTGGATGCGCTCTGGCTTGCCGCCGTGTGCCATGTCCTGTGCCGAAGCCTGCTGTTGCGTGGCGCGGATGCCATCGCGAGCGGCGCCGGCACTCAAAGGCTCGACCGTCTTGGCGGCGTCGTCCACCGCATGCCGGCGACAGCCGGCGCGTGCCTGACCGGGCTGTTCACCGTTGCCGTGTTGCCCCCTGGGCTCGGCTTTGCCGCGTTCTGGCTGGCGTTCCAGTCGTTGCTGGCCGTCGCGCGTGTCGGTGGATTTGGGCTCGGCATCCTGATCGCAGTCGCAACGGTAGTGACCGGCCTCTCCGTCGGGCTTGTGGCCCTGGCCGCTCTGCGAGTGGCGGCCACCGCCCTGCTCGGTCGGCCGCGGACACCGCGCGCCGCGGCAGCCGATGAGGCGCCGGCTCCGGTCCGGCGGCTCCTGCTGGGACTTGCCGCGCTGACCGCACTGCTTGGCGTCGCACCGGGGCTGGCCCTGTTGCCGGCGTTTGGCTGGGCACGCGTGGCCGCGGCGGTTTCGCCCCTCGGCTTGCGCATCGGGTTCGACGCGCCAGGCTACGCATCGGTGTTCGTCGCTGCCTTGGTCGCCGTCGCCTGGATCGGCCTATCGCGCCTGCTCCGCCACATGCCGGCGGCGCGGCGCGAGCCCGCATGGTCTGGCGGCTTCACCGCACCGCCGGCGTGGATGCCGTTCGGCGATCCGGCCACACAATACGGTCCCACCTCGTTCGTCGCGCCGTTGCACCGGGTGGTCGCGGTGCTGCTGCCCGCGGCCGAGGCGGCGCGGCAGCGCCTGATACGCCGGCGCGACGTGCTGCTGCGCGCCATTGCCGCCCTGGTGGCGACATGAACCTGCTGGCTGGCTTCATTGCTCAGTTGCTGCATATCGCGCTGATCGCCGCCGCCGCGCCGACGCTGATAGGGGTGCTGCGCTGGCTGCAGGCGCGGTTGTCGGACCATGCCGGACCACCGGTACTGCAGCCCTGGCGGGACCTGATCCGGCTGTTGCGCAAACAGACGGTCCGGGCCGAGAGCGCGTCTGTCGTCACCGGACAGGCACCAATCGCCTGCGCCGCGGCGACGGCGGTTGCCGCGTGCCTCGTACCATCTTTCGCGCTCGGGATGCTGTTCGCGCGGTTCTCCGATCTTCTGCTGATCTTCGGCCTGCTGATCGCCGCGCGCTGTTCGCTCGCGCTGGCCGCGGTGGACGCCGGCACGGCCTTGGGCGGGATGGCCGCAAGCCGGGTCATGCTACTCGGCTGTCTCGCCGAACCGGCGCTGCTGCTCGTGCTGCTGGTTGCCGGACTGCTGGCCGGCAGTCTCAACCTCGACCTGATCGCGGCGATGCAACGGGAGAACGACTGGCAGATCGGCAGCGGGTTGGCGCTGGCCGCGCTCCTGGCGGCCGGCCTGATCGACACGACCCACGGGGAGGCGCTGGCGCAGGAACTGTCCGGCCCCGAACTGGCGCTGGTCGAGGCCTCGGCCGCTGTGCGCCTCATGGTCTGGTTCAACCTGATCGGCGCGATGTTCCTGCCGTTCGGCATGGCGCCAGCCGGTACTGCGGCTCCGTTGACCTGGGTGGTCGGCGTGGCGTGCTGGCTGGGCAAGACGTTGTTGTTGGCCGCCGTGCTCGCGGGTGTGCGCACGGTGATCGGGCGGATGAGCCTGCTACGAGCGGCTCAGGCACTCGGCGTGGCTATCCTGTTCGGCTTGCTGGCGGCCGGTCTTCTGTTCGCTCAGACTGGGGCGGCGTGATCGGATGAGCGGCAGCGCGCCGCCGCGCCGGAGCCTGACGCACGATGGGTGGGCACGGATGGCCGCCGACGCGCACCCGCCACTGCTCGCGCTGTGGGCCGACACGCGCGAAGTCTATGCCCTGCTGCGTCAGGAGGATGGAGCAATGCTGGTCTCGACCGCGGTCGAGGATGGCGGTTACCCGGCGCTGTCGCCGGTTCGGCCGGCGGCGGCCTGGTTCGAGCGAATGGTGCGCGACCTGTGGGGTCATACCGCGGTCGGCGCCGCCGATCGGCGTACTTGGCTCGATCACGGACGCTGGGCGCACGGTGCGCCGATGGCCCCGCATCCCGGCGCCCCAGGAAGTGCAGACCCACCGGAGTTCGGCATCGCCGAAGCGCTTGACCAGATCCCGCTGGGGCCGGTTCGCGGTGGCATCCAGCCGGCCGCGCATCTGCGGCTTGGGATTCGGGGCGAGTCGGTCGAGCAGTTGGAGCTGCGCCTCGGCTACACGCACAAAGGCGTGTTGGCCCTGATGCGAGGGAAGTCGCCGCGCACCGCGGCGCGGTTTGCGGCGCGACTGGTCGGCGAGACAACCGTGGCACATTCGGTCGCCTTTGCGCGGGCGACGGAAGCCGCATTGGCGTGCGAGGTCCCGCCCCGTGCCTTGGCGTTGCGCGAGATAATGGAAAGATTGGAGCGGATGGTGTGGCGGCTCGACCTGGGGGCGGCCGTTGCCGAGGCGGATGGCCTGCCGGCCGGCCCGGCCGCGCGAAGCGCCGAAGCGCTGCGGGCCGCCGCCAATGTCGCGTTCGGGCACCGGCTGATGATGGACTGTGTCGTCCCCGGTGGCCTCGCCGCCGACATAGCACCCGGCGGCCGCGAGGCGATCGAGCGTGCGTTGCGCGATGTCACCGAGCCCGGGATCGGCGAGAGTGCACGTGGTCTGTGGGCGCCCCTCCGGGGCCTGCCCGACGGGCCGGCTTCCGCATCGTTGCCCGTGGCCAGTGGGGAGGGGCTCGGGCACGCGCTGGGCCCCGCGGGCGATATCTGGCACTGGCTGCGCCTCGACCACGGCCAGATCGCCAGCGCATTCATGTGCGATCCCGGCTGGGCGCGGTGGCTGCGCCTGCGGGCGAGCATGGCAGGCGGCCGGCTTGACGGCTTGGCGCGGACCGTGGCTTCGCTGGGGCTGTCGAGTTCTGGAGTGGACCTATGACATTGCGGCACCGGCTCGTTCGCCTTACGTCGGAGCACCCGTTGCCGCCGGTGGACCGGGAGACGGCGAACGCGTTGGCGGAGCGGCTGGAGGCCGGGGGGCAGCCGCCGTTGGGGCGCGGCCTGGGGCTGCTGCACGTTGACGCCGGCAGTTGCGGCGGCTGCGAGGTGGAACTGCGGGCGCTGCGGCGTGCCGTCTATGACCTGCGGCGCTTCGGCATCCGCTTCGTCGACAGCCCGCGGCATGCCGATGTGCTGCTGGTGACAGGCCCGGTGACGCGCAACCTGGTCGATGCGCTGGAGCAGGCGCACGCTGCCATGCCGGACCCCAAGCTCGTCGTATCGATCGGAGACTGCGCCGTGGACGGCGGGGTGTTCAAGGGCAGTTATGCGGTGGCCGGTGGCGCCGGCACAACCCTGCCGGTGGACCTGCTGATCAGCGGCTGCCCGCCCGCCCCGGAGCGTATCGTGGCGGGACTGCGCGCGCTGCTGGAAGCCAACGCGCGCAGCAGCAAAAGGGTCAGCTCGCCGTAGGCTTTGCCGGGTGATGCGACGTGCGATGCGACACGTGGTGGACCGAGCCCGTATGGCGCGGGCTCGACTTGTGCGACGCATGGCGGACATGCGACTTGCTGTGCAGCGAACTCGACGTGGCGGCCGCGGCGGGCGAGGCAGTGAACGCGGCAACCGGCAGAACGAGCCCGAGCAGGGCGAACAGGGATCTGCGCGAGGTGGTCACGGGGTTTGGCTCCGAGAGTGACAAGCGTTACAGGGACAGGCTTACGTACGGGTCGAGGAAGCAAGCTTAATCGACTGAAGTAATTATCCTCTGGCTTGACAGAGTCGCGCAAGTGGATTCAGAGGAGACATAATACCTGTAGCTCGCGCCGCAGCGCCGGTGGCAGGGAAGTCACACCTCGCGCGCGAGGGCCGCTGGGCAGGTCGGGCGGGGCTTCGTCGGGGCGCAGATAGCGCCAGCCCTGGAACGGCTTGGTCGGTCTTCCCGCCAGCGCCACCAGCTTGGAATCCAGCACGAGGCCGGTGCAGGCGGAGCCGTCCTCCCAGCGATCCTCGACAATGTCCAGGACCCGCTGGCGCACCAGCATGCTGCCATTGACCACCCAGTACATCGAGCCGCCGTCGATCACCTCCTGATGGCGCCGCGGGCAGTTGCGGGTGCGGTGACGCAGCGGCGGGCTCCGTTGCGCGCGCTCCGCCTGGAGTTCGCGCAGGTGCTCGATGTCGCGCACGCCAACGGCGAGCTTGGTGAGATGCATCATGGTCCGGCGACTCGGGGCCTGTTCTGGCGGTCAGAGACTATGCCACGGCCGGACCGGACCCCACCATCATCCCGGCATCTGGTTGCCTGGCGTGGTCTTCGAAATCGCGACCTCCTCCTGCGTCATGTCGGCGGGGATGTCAGCGAACAACGGGGTGCTGAGGTAGCGTTCGCCGGTATCCGGCAGCATTGCCAGGATGTTGGCGCCCTTCGGCGCCTCCGCGCAGACCTGCAGCGCGCCGGCGAAGGTGCCGCCGGCGCTGATGCCGACGAAGATTCCCTCCTTCTGCGCCAGCTCACGCGAATAGCGCAGCGCATCCGGGCCCTTGACGCGCACGACCTTGTCCAGGCCGGCCTCGACCGCATCGCCCAGCAGCTTCGGGATGAAGTCGGGTGCCCAGCCCTGCATAGGATGCGGCTTGAACACAGGGTGCGCAGCGGCGGGTGAGCCGTCGGGATTTCGCTGCTGCGGCTCGCCGCTGCTGACCATCGCCGCATCTTCGGGTTCGCAGACGACGATCTTGGTGTCCGGCATTTCGTATTTCAGCACACGCGCCACACCCTTGAGCGTGCCGCCGGTGCCGTAGCCGGTGACCCAGTAGTCGAGGTGGGTGTCCTTGAAGTCCTCGACGATCTCGCGCGCGGTGGTGCGCGAGTGGAAATCGGCGTTCGCCTCGTTCTCGAACTGGCGGGTGAGGAACCAGCCATGCTTGGCGGCCAGCTCGTTGGCCTTGTTGACCATGCCCATGCCGCGTTCGCCGGTGGGCGTGATGATCACCTTGGCGCCGAGGAAACGCATCAACTTGCGGCGCTCGACGCTGAACGATTCGGCCATGGTGACGACCAGCGGGTAACCCCTTGCGGCGCAGACCATCGCGAGACCGATACCGGTGTTGCCGCTGGTGGCCTCGATCACCGTCTGCCCGGGCTTCAGCAGGCCGCGGCGTTCGGCGTCCTCGATCACGCCAAGCGCCAGGCGGTCCTTCACCGAACCGAGCGGGTTGAACGCCTCGATCTTGACGAACAGGTTCACTCCGTCAGGCGCGAGCTTGTTGATGCGCACCACCGGCGTGTTGCCGACGGTTTCCAGGATATTGGCGTATCTGCGTCCCATGGCTCTCCCCACTCCGATTGTCCGGCGTCTCGGCGCTGCCGGCATCTCAGGGTATATAGCCATCACCCGGCGGCAACGGCCAGTCCAGGCGCTGGGGGTGAATTGCGTGCTCGAAAATGCTGGCGGGACAACTCGCTCTGGCCGAGCTTGCATCGTACAGGGCGTGGATTAAACGAAGGAGAGGGTTTTGAAAGCCGGGGCAGGCTGCTCTCGAATTGCCGCCAGGGGCTCCGGTTCGAGAGTTAGTCGGATTCTGGACCGGCACAGCAGGACGACGCGGATGCGCACCTATGTTGGCCTTGCCGCCCTTGGATTGGCAGTGCTGTGCGCGATGCCGGCACGAGCCTACATCGCCTACACGTCGAACGAGCGCGATGACACGATCAGTGTGGTCGATCTCGACCGAGGCAAGACAATAAGAACCGTGCCAACGGGACAGCGCCCGCGCGGCATCCTGGTCACACCCAATGGCAAGTACCTCCTGGTCTGCGATGGCGACGATGACGAAATCCAGGTATTCGACACCACTACGTTCGATGTGGTCCGCACGATTTCGACGCCAGACCCCGAACTGTTCGCGGTGCGGCCATCAGGCAACCCGCTCTACGTATCGAACGAGAATGACGCCCTGGTGACGGTGTTCGACATCAATACGGGCAAGCGCCTTGCTTCCCTGCAAACAGGAGTGGAGCCAGAAGGGATGGCGGTCAGTCCGGACGGCCAGACGATCGTCAATACGTCCGAGACCACCAACATGGCTCACTTCATCGACTATGCAACGGAAAAGATGGTTGCCACCACACTGGTTGATGCGCGCCCGCGAAACGCACGGTTCAAGCATGACGGGTCAGAGGTATGGGTTTCCTCCGAGTTGGGCGGGACCGTCAGCGTGATCGATCCCAAGTCTCATTCGGTCACGCACAAGATATCGTTCCCGATCCAGGGCCTTCGCGGCGACGAAATCCAGCCCGAAGACATCCGGTTCACCAAGGACGACAAGACCGCTTTCGTGGCGCTGGGGCCGGCCAACCGCGTGGCGGTGGTCGATGCGCAAGCATACAAGGTGAAACAGTACCTGCTCGTCGGCGAGCGGGTATGGCATGTCGGCTTCACACCCGATTATAAGCAACTACTGACCGCGAACGGGCTGAGCAACGACATAACGATCATCGACGTCGATGACCTGAAGGCGGTCAAGTCGATCCCGGTCGGGCGGCTCCCCTGGGGCGTGGTGGTGAACCCGACCAGCGCGCCCTGAAGAGCAGGTCATGCGTGAAGGGGCCGCTGTGCGCGCCGACCTCAGACATGTTCGACGTCGCCGCCGCCCGCCACCCAGTCCTTGAAACCCCCGAGATTGCGCACGTCGGTATAGCCCATTTCGCGCAAGGTCTTGCCTGCCAGCGCCGCGCGCCCGCCGCCGGCGCAGTAGAGGATCACCGGCCGGTCCTTGCGCAACGCCGGATTGTGGCTGGGCGATTCCGGATCGGCGCGCGACTCCAGCGAGCCGCGCGGGATGGCTAGCGCGCCCTTTGCCTTACCACTTGCCTTAACTTCGGTGCCGTCGCGGACGTCGACGAGGACGGCACCTTGCTGCTTGACCAGGCTTGCCGCGTCGGCGGCTGAGACCGCTGGCACGACCGCGTTGGCCGCTGCAACCATGTCCTTGTAGGTGATGGCCATCGGCTGTCTCCCCATCAGAAGCTCAATCAGAAGCTCGCATGGCCAAACGTGGCGCGCAGCGCCCAATAGAGCAAGCCGCCGACGAGGAAGCCGACCAGTGTGCCGTTGACCCGCACGAATTGCAGGTCCTTGCCGACCCGGAGTTCCAGGCGCTCCACGATCGTGGCGGTGTCCCAGTTGGCGACCACCCCGGCGATGAATTCGGATAGCCGGGCCTGCGCCGAAGGCAATAGACTGCCCACGATGCCTTCGACCGCCGTGTGGACCCGCTCGCGGGCGGCGGGGTCGGCTTCCAGCATCGCGCCAAGGTTGGCCAGCGCGCCTTCCACATAGGCAACGGTCCGGCCGGTTGTCCGTGCGGCGTCGGCCTCCAGCGCAATCCGCAGCCGCGCCCAGACATCCCACAGCCAGGCCTGCACCGTCTGGTGCGCCACGACGCGGCGGATGGCAGCGCCCAGTTCGGCGGCCCGCGCCGGATCTCGCTCCAGGCGGGCGATCTCGTTGCGCACCCACTCGTCGAACGCGGCGCGCAATTCGGACCCGTCGGGGCTCATCTTGTCGAGTTCGGCGTTGATCGTCGTCAGCACGCGGCGGGCGATCGAGGCTCCCAGTGCCCAGCCGACAAGCCGGCCACCCTGCTCGCGCACCCGTTCCTCGATCGCATTCCGGATAGCCTCCTCCTTGCTGGCCAGCAGGGTCCGGAGCTGGGTCAGGATGAAGCCGAACACCTCCTGATGGCGGCCGCCTTCCACGAGGCTGTGCAGCGCCCGTGCGACGACCTGGCCTGCTCCGGGTCCGCCCAGGATGCGCGGCACGATCCGCGCGATCAGCCGGCGAGCCCGGCCGTCTTCCACGCCGGCGAGAATCCGCGGCAGCATCGCGGCAAGCGCGATGGCGGCGGGACGGGCGGAGACGGGATCGGCGAGGAACCGGTGCAGGATACCGGGCAGATCGAGCCGCGCCAGCACGCCGGCGACCTCGTCGGCGGTGAACACGTGGGTGGCGACGAAACGGCCGAGCGCGGCGCCCAGCCGCTCTTTCTGATGCGGGATGATGGCGGTGTGCGGGATCGGCAGGCCGAGAGGGTGGCGGAACAGTGCCGTCACCGCGAACCAGTCGGCGATGCCGCCGACAAAGCCCGCCTTGGCGGCCGCCTGCAGCAGGTCGGTCGCGTCCCCGGATGGAAGCACGTAGGTGCCAAGGGTGAGCGCCGCCATGAGGATCAGCAGTGCCGTCGCGAACGCGCGATGGTGGCGCAGCGTACGACGTGCATCGGCGTCGGGATCCACGATGGGAGTGGCCGATGCATTGGGTTGCTTATGGTCTTGCCGCCGTCTCAGCATCTCCCCTCGGCGCAGCGCCTGGTCAGCCTGCACCGTCAGGACTGCGCAGGCTACCGTCTTGTCCTATGTGTTGCGGTCTGCTGGGTTTCCAACCCGCGTCCGTGACCCATATCGCAGCGCATTGACTGGAGATCGGGATGAGCGAATTCAGGACTGAATCCGACAGCATGGGCCAGGTGCAGATCCCGGCGGACAAGCTGTGGGGCGCGCAGACACAACGCTCGCTCGAGCACTTCAGCATCGGCAAGGATCTGATGCCGCGCGAGATGATCACCGCCTATGCCATCCTGAAGCGCTGCGCGGCCGCCGCCAACCGCGCCGGCGGCCGCCTGGCGCAGGAGGCGCATGACCTGATCACGCGGGCCTGCGACGAAATCCTCGCCGGGCAGCACCACGACATGTTTCCGCTGCATGTCTGGATGACCGGCAGCGGCACACAGTTCAACATGAACGTCAACGAGGTCATCTCCAACCGCTGCTGCCAGCTTGCCGGCACCTCTCTCGGCAGCAAGACGCCGGTGCATCCGAACGACCACGTCAACATGTCGCAGTCCTCCAACGACAGCTTCCCGGCGGCAATGAATATCGCAGCCGCTGTCGCCGTCACAGGACGCCTGATCCCGGCGGTAACAGCACTGCGCGATGCGATCGCGGCCAAGGCCGAGCAATGGCAGGACATCGTCAAGATCGGCCGAACGCACATGCAGGACGCGACCCCGCTGACGCTCGGGCAGGAATGGTCGGGCTATGCGGGCATGCTGTCGGATGATCTCGAGCGCATCGATGATGCACTGAAGGGGGTGTATCGCCTGGCGTTGGGCGGCACCGCCGTCGGCACCGGCATCAATGCGGCCCCCGGTTTCGCCGAGGCGGTCGCGGCGGAAATCGCCAGCCACGCGGGCCTGCCGTTCGTGACCGCGCCGAACAAGTTCACGGTGCAGGGGGCACATGACGCGCTGGTGCAGCTTTCCGGCACGCTGCGGACGCTGGCCGTCTCGCTCTACAAGATCGCCAACGACATCCGCCTGCTGTCGTGCGGACCGCGCGCCGGCTTCGCCGAGCTGGTGATCCCCGAGAACGAACCCGGTTCCTCGATCATGCCGGGCAAGGTCAATCCGACCCAGGCCGAGGCGCTGACCATGCTCGCCGTGCAGGTGATGGCGAACGATGTGGCGGTCGGC
>DATBKQ010000625.1:0-2151 GCA_036555825.1 Acetobacteraceae bacterium
CCCCAGGCGTCGGCAAACGCGCCGAACACGATCGCTCCGACGATCGCCCCGACCCCGCCGCTGTACAGGATCACCGCCGATTGGCCGTAGGTCAGGTGCCATTCCCGGGCGACCGCGGCCAGAAGGTAGCCGACCACGAGGAAATCGAAGAAATCGAACACGAAAACCGCCGACATGAGGGCGAATGTCGTCCAATAACGGCGATTGAGCGGCGCCTTGTCGAACAATGCCAGCAGGCTATCGGACGTTTCCGTCATTGGCTCCCCTCTTGGGCTCCGCGGTATGGCTTGCGTCGGCGCGTGAGTCGGAAGCGGCTGTCGGCTCGGACACCCCCTGTGAGCACCCCACACGGCGACGCAGCGTCGGTGCTGGCCCTGACGCCGGAGGTCCACAGAGTCTAGGCCGATCGTGGGTTAGTCACCCGGCCAGCGTCTATGCTCAAGAGCGACGATCCGGATCAACTTCCGTCGACAGGCAGCCCGGATCGACCGCGAGCCTGCCAGGCTACAGCCGCCGGATCCAGGACCTGGTACGGCGCAATGACTCGGCCGCGGTGGCGGTCAGCCGCCACGGCGGCTCCTCGCGGAGCATCACGCGCTGCCAGCGTGCGCAGCCGGGACAGCGAACCGTCTGGTCGAGAAGCTCCGGCTTGATGAGCATACGCGCGCCGCAGCAGCCGCACAGGGTCTGCCGCCGCGGGTCCTTGTGCAGGTCGCGCATCACTTGTGCCAGCAATGGCCCCCGCGCCATGATCAGCGGCAGATACTTCATCGCGCCCCCTCCGTCGCGCACAGCCGGCGGAACTTAGCCGCGAACCGGGCGCAACAGAAGCCAAGAGGAGCGCACCGATGACCGGGTCCCGAGCCACCGGCGGCTGCCAGTGCGGAGCCGTCCGCTACATCGTGTCGGCCACGCCTCTCGCGGTCTACATCTGCCACTGCCGGGAGTGCCGGAAGCAGTCGGCTTCGGCGTTCGGCGTGTCGGTGATCGTGCCGGCCGATTCGTTCAAACTGACTCAAGGCAAGCTGGCGGTGTGGCAGCGGCCGACCGACAGCGGGCGGGTGCTGCACTGCGCGTTCTGCGTCGCCTGCGGGACGCGCATTCGCCATGCGACGCCGGGCAAGCCGACGGTCAGCGTCAAAGGGGGGTCGCTGGATGAACCCCCGGACCTGACGGCGGCCAAGCATATCTGGACGTCGCGCAGACTGGCAGGCGTGGTCATTCCCGATAACGCAACGCAGTTCCCGGGGGAGCCGCCGTAGTCGCGGGCAAGCCTATCCCGCTATCCGCTCGGCGATCTGCACGGCATTCAGCGCGGCACCCTTCAGCAACTGGTCGCCGGCGACGAACATCGCGAGCGAGCAGCCGGAGGGATCGCCAGTGTCGCGGCGGATGCGGCCGACCAGGATGTCGCTCTGCCCGGAGGCCTCGATCGGCATGGGAAAGTGATTGCCGGCGACATCGTCGACGATGCGCACGCCCGGCGCGCCGGCGAGCACCTCGCGCGCCTGCTCCGGCGTGATCGGGTGCGCGAATTCCACCATGAGCGCGATCGAGTGGGCGCGCAGCACGGGGACACGAACGCAGGTGATGCCGATCCGCAGCTCGGGCGCGTCCATGATCTTGCGCAGTTCGCGCATGACCTTGGTCTCTTCCTCGTTATAGCCGGTCGATGGATCGATCCTGGTGTCATGGCTGAACAGATTGAACGCGTACGGGTGGGCGAGGACGCGGTGCTGGTAGGCGGCGCCCTGCAGATAGGCAGCAGTGGAGGCGCGCAGCTCCTCGATCGCGGCGGCACCGGCACCAGAGGCGGCCTGATACGTGGCGGCGACCACGCGGCGGATCGGGTTCTGCCGGTGCAACGGCCACAGCGGCACCGCGGCGACGATCGCGACGCAGTTTGGGTTGGCGATTATCCCGATATGGCGGGCGATCGCGCCGGGATTCACTTCCGGCACCACCAGCGGGACGGCGGGCTCCATGCGGAATGCCGATGAGTTGTCCACCACCACCGAGCCCTGCCGCACCGCGATTGGGGCGAAGCGCCGCGACACCGTGCTGCCGGCGGAGAACAGTGCCAGGTCGATGCCGGGGAAACTATCTTCGTTCAGTTGCTCGACCGCGATTCCTGCACCGCGAAACAACAGC
>DATBKQ010000626.1:0-9227 GCA_036555825.1 Acetobacteraceae bacterium
ACGTTCGCGGCAACTATCCTGGACGTGATGTCGTCAAAAGGGTGCCGCCGCTGCGGCGCCCGAAGCTGCGCGAATGAGATCCTCAGGCCATGCGGCTTGTGCCTGCGGGCGACCTATCTCTCGGCTGTTGCACCTGATCACTGCAGTTCCTGGCACGCTTGCCCCGGTCGCACACGGAGCACCGCGCGGAGCAATTCGGGTGGACACCTGACGTGTTCCACCTTCGTTCCCGGACTTGCTGCTTTCGGGTGTAGTTCCACCGCCGATGAGGCCCAGCTCCGACGCGAAGGTTTGACCCACAACAGACATTCGAGGAGCTGCGCCTTAGAGTCTTTAGCTCTTCGAATTGCCGGGTCGGGTTGCGCATGATCGCCCCCATGCCGGTCATGTGGCTCGTGGCATCGTGGAACGGAACGATGGAGAACTCGACCGAGATGCGCGTGCCGTCCCTGCGCAATGCCGGCATGGCGAGCAGGTCGCCTACCCCGTAGCATGCCTGGCCCGTGCCGGATGGTTTCGGTATAGCCGTGCCAGTGGCGCGCGCGCAGCGCGGCCTAGGCTTGCTCACCCGGTGCGTCCGGTCTCAGATAGGCGATCAAGCAAGCACAGCAGATGGCGAGACCAGCATAGGGATATTTGAGCGCTAAAACCGAGGCGATTCCAAACAGCAATAGCGTGGCGAAGGAACGATAGCGCATGTTCCGCAGAGCTTTCGGGCTGAGGTGTGCCGGCTTTATCAGCTCCCAAATCAGCAGGATGTAGGTCGCGTTCACGAGGAAGAAGACCGCGGCGTAGAACGCGACCGGCTGAGGCGCCAGCTTGCTTGCTGCCATCCAGGCTGTCGAAAGCGGCAGCCACGACGCCGAGAACAAATGGGCGAAGTTGAACCACATGAGCCGAGGGGTCGCCTCGGTGGCGTAGTGCAAAAGGTAGTGATGGTTAGCCCACACGATCGCGATGAAGAGATAGCTGACGGCGTAGCTCAACCAACTGGGCCAATGCTCCAGCAATGCCTCAAACGTGGGTTGGGCCGGCGGACGGAGTTCAAGAACCAGAATCGTAATCAGGACAGCGAACACCCCGTCGGAAAACAAGCTCAACCGTTCCGGGGACCTTCTCGCGTGTGCCACGACCGTCACCCTTCTCCGCACAGACTGGTTTCGATGTCCCGCCGAACTCAGAGCTTCGGCACTTCTACCCGTCAGACCCACTTCAACTGGCCGCCATCCATGTGTTGCGAGACGATCACTTCAGGAAATCGCGGATGCTTTCGGCAATTTCGTGCGCATGCGTTTCCAATGCGAAGTGACCGGTGTTGAAGAAGCGGACAACCGCACGGGGATTGTCACGCTTGAACGCCTCCGCACCGGGCGGCACAAAGAATGGATCGTTCTTGCCCCATACCGCCAAGAGCGGCGGCTTGTGAGTCCGGAAGTAATTTTGGAACGTCGGGTAAAGCGCGACGTTGCTCTTGTAGTCGCCCAACAGGTCCAACTGAATCTCGTCGGCGCCGGGCCGGGCCAAATACAAGTTGTCGAGCGAATAGCCGTCCGGGGAAATCGCGGTCACGTCAGGTACTCCGTGCGTGTACTGCCAGCGCGTCGTCTCTGGAGCAAGTAAGCTGCGAAGCGCCTCTCGGTTGAGCGGAGACGGCTCTTGCCAATAGGTCAGAATGGGATTCCAGCCCTCGCTTAGCCCCTGCTCATACGCATTGCCGTTCTGGGAGATGATTGCAGTGAGGCGATCCGGATGCCGAACGGCGAGCCGGAAGCCGACGGGTGCACCATAGTCGAAGACGTAGATCGCGAAGCGATCGAGGCCGATCACCTCGGTGAAGCGAGCGATGACGTTCGCGATATTTTCGAACGGGTAGACGAAGGCGCTCCGCGCCGGCATGTCGGATTGCCCAAACCCCGGCAGGTCGGGAGCGACGAGGCGAAACCGGTCTGCGAGTTGCGGGATGAGATCGCGAAACATGTGGCCGGCGGTGGGAAAGCCGTGCAACAGGAGGATCGTTAACGCCTCCTTCGGCCCGGCTTCGCGATAGAATACTCCTATGCCGTCGACGTCCGCCTTCCGGTAAGTGACCGCGCGCATGGGAACTCCTTTCGCTGTCTAGTCAATGGCGCTGGTGGAGGTCATCGATAGGGGATTCGAGAATCCATCCCGACCGCCGCCTAGCTGACTTTCTTCTACGCCGCGCATGGCCGACGTTGCGAAGCTTCCACAATACGTCACACATGGCGGTATCCACGTTCCTGTAGCACCCAGCTGTTGCCATCCGGGTCCGAGAAGTCGGCGAAGCCAGCGTAGTCCTTGCGCGCGGGGTCGAGCCCGGGTGCGAAACCTCCGTCCCAGGCATCAATGGATGCCTTGTGCCGGATTTCACCGACTTCGACCCCACGTTCGAGCAGGCGGCTCCGCGCAACCTCGAGGTCGGTGACGACGAGATAGACGTTGCGAAGTGACCCGACGGGCGCATCGGTGAGTCCGCGACCGATCTGGATCGAACAGCTGGAGCCCGCCGGGGTGAGCTGCACGACGCGGAACGCATCGTTCGGCGAATAGTCGCGTCGAGCGTGAAGCCGACCTGGTCGACATAGAACCGTAGTGCTCGCTCGACATCGCTCACCGGCAACGTGATCACCTCGACTGAGAGCTTCACGACCGCTGTGCCGGTTGTGTTCATCATGCTGCGCCTTGTCTACGGTCTGGTACGCGCTGCCCTGATCCTCCACTTGCGGACGGAGGCCCCTGGAAGTGATGGTCCTTCAGCCGGAAATCGAATCCTGATGAGGAATTCACAAATCGATGACGACGTCGCCCTGAGGCTGGGAGCAGCAGATCAGCAAATTACCGGCTGCCGGTGGATCGATTGGATCGGGTCGGTAGCCGACGGTCCCGGCCACAAGTCCAGATTCACATGTGTGACAGACTCCTGTGCGGCACGACCACCGCGTGGGGATGTCGCAGCCTTCGGCAAGCTCAAGGAGGCTCTGAAACGCCGAACCCCAACGGACAGTCAAGCCACTGCGGGCGAACGAAACCAGCGGTCCCGTACCGGGAGGCCCGGCAGGCTGGTGCGGCGGCTTGTGCGGAGTAGCGGCGATTCCGGGGGTGTTGGACGGGCCTGATCCGAACAGCTCCGTGTGGATGCGGCCAGCCGCGATCCCCCAGGCTGCAAGGCCCGCGGTGAGGTCACTCATGAAGGGCGGTGGGCCGCAGATGAAGAAGTCGGCGTCGCGGGGTACTTCGAGCTCCCAGAGCATCGCAATGTCCAGGCGTCCATGCGCATCGAAATCGACACCCGGCCTGTCCTCGAGATCGGGCGAGCTGTAGCGGATATGGCTGTGGCCGTGGGGCAATGCCTTGATGAGGGTGTGGGCTTCTTTTGCAAAGGGATGCTCACGGCCGCTGCGGGCTCCGTATAGCCACCAGACGTCTCTCGGCGACGCTTGCGCTGCCAAAGAATGGAGCATGGCGATGACAGGTGTCGCCCCGACGCCCGCACTGAGGAAGACGACGGGGCCGGCACCCGGCCGAAGCGTGAAGTAGCCTCGTGGCGCGCTCACATCCAGCACGTCGCCAATCTTCACCGTCTCGTCGATGTAGGCGCCTGCCACCCCATGCGGTTCCCGCTTCACGCTGACGCGATAGCAGCGGGCGCTGGGTTCACCGGACAGCGAATAGCTGCGCATGATTGCCGGCGTATCAGGCGCTAATCTCAGGCGCAGCACGACGAACTGGCCGGGTTTGGCGGCTGTCAAGGCAAGCCCATCCATCGACTCGAGCTCCAGCGACACCACCCTGCTGCTCTCGCGAACCTTGCGCGACACCCGTAGTGGGCGGAATCCGGACCATGCCGGAGGCGGCCCGGATTCCGGAGCCAATGCGGCATTTCCGGTCGTGCTGCCAGTCTGCTCTTGCGCGAGCAGGGCCTGGAAGGAGCCGCGCCAACCTGCGCTCAGCGCCGGGATGCGCAAAGCGCGCTTGAGTTGGCTGCGGGGGTGACCGGGCGTGTACAGCAGCGCGTTGATCTCGGACACGCTCATGTGCTCGGGGTGCGCCGCGACCTGCACGATCTCATCGCCCGCCGCTACCTCGCCCTCCTCAAGGACGCGGAAATAGAAGCCGGGTCTGCCGTGCGCAACCAGCAGCGCGGCCATGCGCGGCGCGTTCATACGGATGCCCACGCGGTAACACGTAACGCGCGGCTGCGTGACCTCGAACAGAGCTCGGCCTATCCGGTAGTGGTCGCCAATGCACACCTCGTGGTCGGACAGGCCGTCGACGGTGAAATTCTCCCCGAACTGCCCGTACGCGAAGTCGTCTCGACCGAGCCGCTTTTGCCAATAATGATAGGCGTCGATCTGATAGACGAAGACGGCCCGGTGCTCGCCGCCATGTCCAGCCAGGTCGCCCTGGCCGTCGCCATCGATATTGAGCCGCCGAACCATCCGGGGGCCACTGACCGGGTCCTTCCACACGCTGGTGAAGACAGTCCTGCCCTGCCAGGTCACATTCTGCGGCATGCCAACATTCACCGATAGCAGTGATGGCATCTGGCTTCCTTCCGGACGGACTGCCGTCCGATTTCCAAAGCCTGGCGCCCAGCCGGGTCGGCGATCCGCTGCTCCGACGTTGCCCTCAGCTGTTGGACCGGCCCGGAGGCCGGGACTGCGCACTTTCCAGGCCTCCCGCGACGACGGTTCCGGAGCGGCCGGCTATCTCCTCGACAGCGAGGTCTCGGTCGATACCGTGCTCGATCACGCCCTGCCCCGGCTCCAGCCTGAGCTGGACGCCATCAAGAGACACCAAGACCCTATCCGGCTCGAACGACACTAGGCCGGAGATGCGTGCGACTTCCGTCCAGGCGTTCTGATAGGACCAGGCGGCACGGCACGTGTCCGCAATGTCGTAATAGCTGGCCAGGCCTTTGTACGGGCAGAAGGTCTGTCCTTCGACGGGAGTCAACGCGGGCTCCTCGATGTCGGAACGCGGGACATACCAGCGCGGCGCGAAGCCGGACTCGTACAGCACCAATGGATGGGTGCTATCGGCCACGAGCCGGTCGCCGGAGCGGACTTGCAGGTGGCGGGTAGTCTGGCGAATGTCGATACGGTGGTAGCTATCGGAGGCGTGGCCAACGATGCGTTCGTCTTCTTCGAAGAAGGCGTCCATGGCCCGCCACGCGAACGCGACTCTTCCTTCCAGCTCACGCGCGTGGGCCGGCAGCTCGGTGTGTTGCCAGGCCGCATGCGGTTTGTTGTGCTGGCCGGCGCGCACGGTGTACCAAGCCGTCAGCCCGAGGTCGCGGTGGCGATTGGTGAACTCCCCGGGTTCCAATGCGTCAGCGGCAATACTGTCCTGTGGGAAGTAAGCGACGGGGTAGCGGCCAGGCTCGTGGAGCAGAAC
This sequence comes from Acetobacteraceae bacterium, assembly GCA_036555825.1. Lineage (GTDB taxonomy): Bacteria > Pseudomonadota > Alphaproteobacteria > Acetobacterales > Acetobacteraceae > JAMXLO01. Next base: position 5,416 of record DATBKQ010000626.1, read on the forward strand.
GACGTCCTCGCTATCGGCAATCCACGCTCCGCCGAAGCGCACGCGCACGCGCCGCCGCAACGGCTCAGCGTAAAGCAGCCTCTCCGGCAACGGATCCGGAACGAGGAACCGGCCGACTTTTCCTGGTGAAAGTGGCCCTTGCTGCCAGGACAATCCCATTGTCGTTCCTTTCGATCAACCCCGGCCCAATAGCCCGTGGAGATGTCAGGTCACAATATGGAGATCGCACGGACGCGCATCAAAGAGATGGCGCGTCAACCTTGCTCCCGCACGTATGCGAGATATGCCTCGCGATCAAGAAGCACGTCCAATTCGGAAGACTCAGCGAGCTTGATCTTGAATATCCAACCGGCGCCCTCGGCGTCTTCATTGACGAGCTCGGGCTTGCTGTTCGGCATTTCATTCACCGCAAGGATTTCGCCACTGACGGGAGAGGGGAGGTCATTTGCGGCCTTTACTGACTCGACAACACCGACTGCGTCGCCCTTCTTCACCTGTGCGCCGACCCGTGGGGGCTCGATCAAGGTCACGTCACTGAGCTTTTCTTGACCGTCCGCAGTGATTCCAACGGTTCCGATACCGCTCTCGACGCCGATGTATACGTGATCCTTGGTGTATCTGACCGGCATGACATGTATCGGAAGGCGTGACGCACCGCCGCCTGCGCGACGGAATAGCTGTCTCAACGCAGCCCGCAGCCCTGAAGAGAAGAGAACTCCGGCTCTCTCCGAGCCGCACAACGATCGTCTCATGGGCCCGGACGAACGGCGGCGATCGGCACCAGTCGAACAGTGATGCGTAAAGGAAGTAGATTCGGTATCAGGGACTACCCTGATAGATTTTGTGCAAGCACCTTAGCGCCCTTCCGATCTTCGACCCTACTGCGGCTGCCGGCGCAATCATTTTGTTGCAGCGCATGAGTCTGTTCGTGGTGCAGGCCCGCCGCGAGGTGGTGGAAATGGCCTGACCGTTTCCACAAGGCGCGCTTGATGCGCAGCCCGCGAGCCCAAGAATTGTCAGGTGCAGTAGCGCTCGCGCCAGTTGATCCGTTGTAGTGCGGGGATGCGGCTTGAGGCGCAGCCGGGGCTGACGCTTGTGCTGATAATTGTGTTTGGGGCTGTACGGTCGCGTTCGGTGCTGCCGGCTCCGGTGCAGCTGGCGTTGTGGGTGCCCACTTGAGACTGGAACGAAGAAGACGGCGCGGCAGGCGCTGCGGGGCGTGCCGCCTCGCCGTCTTTGCTGGATCTGGGACAGACTTTGTGTTCATCGCTCGCGACTTACGTAGCCGTTACCTGCAACGTCGGGCAAAGGGTCCTTACGTCCGCCACGGATGCTCGGGCAGATCAGCGACACCGAGCGTGAGCACACCCGCCTCACACACCGCATGGTCATTTTCAACCGAGCTGCCGCTGACGCCCATGGCGCCAATCATCACGCCATCCTTGTCAACGATTGGCAGGCCGCCGGGGAAGGTGATGAGGCCGTCATTGGAATGCTCGATGCCGTAGAGAGAGCCGCCCGGCTGCGAGAGCTTGCCGATTAACCCGGTCGGCATGCCGAAGAACACGGCCGTCTTCGCCTTCTTGATGGAAATGTCGATGCTGCCGACCCAGGCGTCGTCCATGCGGGTAAAGGCCTTGAGGTTGCCGCCCGAGTCGACAACGGCGATGCACATCTGGGTCTTAATCGCGTTGGCTTTCTTGCGCGCGGCTTCGATGGCTTTGGCGGCAGCTTCGATGGTCACGTGCATGGTCGTCTCCTTACTTTGGTCTAAAGGTCGTTGGTCTGATAGATGGCGATGCCCCGGCGCGGGCAAGCGCGCCGTGCTAGGACTCCACATTGCCTGGGAACGCGGCTCGTGCGAGCAAGGCTCGCTCCCTCGCCATAGCAGCATCAATCAGTATTTGTGCTGACTACGAAACAGGGTTCTGCTGCCGGTTTTTGCGGCGACACCCGACAGCGTCACTGTCCCGCTGCCGCTGCTCGGCCGCGCCGACGAGATGATCGAATTACGATAATGTTCGCTGCGGTGCATGAGTCGGGAATTGGCACGCTTGCCCCGGACGTCTACGGAACAAGCGACGCGCAGTAAGGGATGTAGACCTCACATGGTCGGGTCCGACTTGCTCACCATCTCGTGAGGTTGTCGGCTTGTGGGCGTGGTTCGGGAGTGGCCGTTGGGCGCCCATTTCCGGCAAGGCCTGACCCAAGTCGGACCAAGCCGTGGATCAGGTAAGGTGTGACGGCCGCGTCCCGAGGTGACCCCTTCAACCGCGTCGCGTGATCGGATAGGCTGCCGCCATTGCGACCGGAGCCGTGGCGGGCATGCGGTGTTTTGGGATTATTGCCGTTGCGATGGTGACGATGCTGGCAGCAGTGCCGGCGGCGTACGCGGAGCAGCGTGGCGCTGGTGATCGGCAACTCGGGTTACCTGAACACCCCAAAGCTCACTAACCCCAAGAACGACGCCGCCGACATGGCCGCAACGCTCACTAAGCTCGGCTTTGCGGTGATCGAGGGCCGAGACCTCAACAAGGCCGCCATGGAGCGAACCATTCGCGATTTTGCTGAGTCGCTTGTCGGAGCACAGACCGGCCTGTTCTTCTATGCCGGGCATGGGCTGCGAGTCGGCGGTCAGAATTACCTGGTGCCGGTCGACGCCAAGCTGACGACGGCCGCAGCGGTCGACTTCGAGATGGTGCGCCTCGACCTGGTGCACCGGACGATGGAGCGAGAGGCACCAACCAACATTCTCATCATTGATGCCTGCCGCGACAATCCCCTGGCGCGGAACCTCGCGCGCGCACTCGGTACGCGCTCGATGGATATCGGACGCGGTCTCGCTGCCGTTGAATCGGGCGAGGGTACTCTCGTCAGCTTCTCCACCCAGCCGGGCAATGTGGCCCTCGATGGCACCGGACGGAATTCGCCATACACGGAAGCGCTATTGAAGCACATTCTCGCCCCCGGTGACGAGCTGACGACCATCCTTATCAACGTGCGCAACGAGGTGATCCAGGCAACCAACCGCCGACAAGTTCCCTGGGAACATTCCGCCACGACCGGAAGGTACTATTTCATCCCGCCAAAATCGACCGCGGAGCAGACCTTGAGGACCGGCAGCCAGGATCTGAGGTAAGCCGCGTGCTCTTCCCGAGGCCGATGCGCGATGCCGAGATCGGCCATCACGAAACTCGACGTCAGCTCGGCCACGGCCTCGTCCATCGCGTACTTGGCCGAGCCGAAGCGGCCGGTGAGGTCGCGGTTGAGGCGGGACGCATGGCCCACCGCGTGGCCGCATTCGTGTCCCAAAGTGGAATAGAAGCTGGCTGCATCGACGAAGCACTCGAACGGCGGCATGGATACCGTATCGATGTAGGGGCGGTAGCATGCTTCGCTGCCCTCGAAGACGATGGGTATCTTGAGCGCCGCGAAGAAGGCGTCGGCGTGGGCGATGCGCTCCGACTCTCGCAGCCGCGGCAGTTCTCGCGGCGCAGTCCCGTCCACCTGGGCTTCGTTGAAGACATAATGGCTGCGCGCGAGGAAGCGGGGGCGTGCGCCGCCCTCAGTCCGTTGACCCGCCGGCCCGACCGAACCACGGCCGGGAGTGATCCGATTGCTTTTTCAACGGTACTCGGCAGCATTAGCACGCCCCGTGATTTGACGTTCGGATCGCAGAAGCTGCCGCCCTTCCCCCGACCGGTGAGGCGTTCACGCGGGTCGCCCCGCGCTTATACCGCCGATCGTCCCCCGGTCGCCCGGCGGCTGTCCCGGCCATTACGCCGGGCCTTCGAGTACTATGGCGGCTCCGT
>DATBKQ010000627.1:0-19497 GCA_036555825.1 Acetobacteraceae bacterium
ATGGCGTGCCGGTCCTGTCTTTCCTCGCGCTGCGCTCCCGCCCGTCGGCTTGTCGGAAGCCGCGGAACCCCCCGGCCCGTCCTGGATCGCAATTGGCCGGGCTTATAGCGACGCGCGATAGCCGCGCCAAGTGCACGTGAACTAGCTTCAACAACGTGACACGTAACGACTTTGGCTGGCCTGTACCACGTCCAGCTGATAACAGCCGAGGTTCGCCTCACGTCATGACGGGCGACGCCCGGCATCCACGTCGTGCCGCTCACGACCTCATCGTGCTTTAGGTCTGGCGGCGTGCCAGCTCCACCCGGACGCGGACGACGATGGCCGACAGCATCGCCGCCAGCCGCCGGTCCGTGGCTCGCGGGACCGACGCCACCAGATCCGCCAGCCGTGCCAGTACGGCGGCATCGTCCGCCGGCAACAGCAACGCGCGCTGCAGGTCCGCGAGCGCTGCCAGCATATCCTGCCCGTGCCGCCGCGCCTCCCGGTCCTGGACCGTTTCGCCACCCAATTCCTGCAGGGTCAGTATGGAAACGAACGTGGGCGCGCTGGCCTCGGTGGCCGCCGCCGTCGCACCGGCCGCGCCGGGTTGCAGCGGCACGCTGAACCCCGATCGGCTCGCCGCGCGGCTGGGTACACGGGGTGTTGCCGGCCAGCCAATGCGTTCAATTCCCGTCATCGCCCGGCTCCTTGTGCTCGCCTTGCTTTGCCGCCCGGCACATCGTGCCTGGTGTCCATTGCGGCAGACCGATGCTCGGCGGCGGTTTTCGGCTTGGCACGCGATTTGCCCAGTGCTGTGCAGATTGGCGCAAATTCCTTACGCACATGCTACCGCCGAGGCCCGTCGTGATCCGGTTCGTTCGCCTGCTCGCCGTGCTGCTCCCGCTGGCCGCGGCGTCCGCCGCCGATGCCCAGGTGCGCATCAAGGATATCGCCGATGTCGAGGGAGTGCGGGACAACCAACTGATCGGCTACGGCTTGGTGGTCGGGCTCAACAACACCGGCGACAAGCTGGACAACGCAGTGTTCACCCGCGAGTCGCTGATCGGGATGCTGGAGCGGCTGGGGGTGAATACGCGCGACCAGGTGACCAAGCTCGAAACCAAGAACATCGCCGCCGTCATGGTCACGGCCGAGCTCCCTGCGTTCGCCCGCAGCGGCAGCCGCATCGACGTCGCGGTGTCGGCGCTGGGCGACGCCACCAACCTCACCGGCGGCACTCTGCTGGTCACGCCGTTGCTCGCCGCGGACGGCGAGGTTTACGCGGTGGCGCAGGGGGCGCTTGCCACCGGCGCGATCGCCGCGCGCGGCGCCGCGACATCTGTGACACGCGGCGTGCCCACGGCCGGACGCATCGCCAATGGCGCGACGGTGGAGCGGGAGGTGACCTACCGTCTGGACAAGACACATGGCCTGCGGCTCGGGCTGCGCAATCCCGACTTCACCACCGCGCGGCGGATCGCGCTGGCGATCAACGGCGAGTTCGCCGGCCTGGCCAAGGCCATGGACCCGCGCACGGTGGCGCTGGACTTCGGCGCCCGCGACCCGATCGAGACACTGGCGGCGCTGGAGGAACTGCGGGTGCAGCCCGACAGCCCCGCCATCGTGGTGATCGAAGAGTCCAGCGGCACCATCGTGATGGGCGCCAATGTGCGGGTCAGCACGGTGGCGATCGCGCAGGGCAACCTGACGATCCGCGTCACCGAGACCCCGGAGGTCAGCCAGCCGGCGCCGTTCTCCAATGGCGTCACCACCGTTGTTCCGCGCACCCAGGTGCAGGTGGACGACCAGCACGACCGCAAGCTGGGGATCCTGCAGGGCAGCGTGACGCTGCGCGACCTGGTGGCGAGCCTGAATGCGCTGGGTGTCGGCCCGCGCGACCTGATCAGCATCCTGCAGTCGATCAAGGCGGCCGGCGCCTTGCAAGCTGATCTGGTGGTCCGGTGACCGCCACGGCACTCCAGCCGGCTGCAGGCACTCTGCAGCCGCAGCAGACAGCGAGGCTCTGGCAGGCGGCGCGCGAGTTCGAGGCGATGGCGATCGGTCAATTACTGCAGCCGATGTTCGCGACCGTGGATGCCAGGCACGCCGCGTTCGGCGGCGGGGCGGCCGAGGACACGTGGCGACCGATGCTGGTCGATGCGATCGGCAAGCAGATGGCGGCGCATGGCGGCATCGGCCTCGCCGTTCCGGTGTTCAATGCGATGCTGCGCGCACAGGAGAAGGCAAAATGACGATGGAGCTGATGGAAGCAGGCACGGTGTTGGCCGAGACGCTGGAAGCGGAGAACTCGGCACTGACCGGGCTCGATCTGCCCCGGGCCGGCGCAATGCTCGCCAGAAAGCAGCGGGCGCTCGCCGATCTCGCGGCCGCACAGGCCCACCGGACCCCGCATGTGGCAGCCGATCGCATGGCGCGGCGCCTGCAGGCATTGGCACTCGAGAACAAGCGTCTGTTGGAGCGCGCGATCGCCGCGCAGGGGCGGGTGATCGAGGTGGTGGCACGCGCCGCGTCGGCAGCCGACACACCGAGAGGCTATGGTGGCGAACGCGGTGGCCGACCCACCGCATTCGCACTTTCCGCGAAAGCCTGATACGTCCGATGCATGACAGCGCTGGACCCGGAGACCTGGCGCCGCCTGCTGGCTCGCGCTCCCGCCGATGCCGCGCTGTCGCCGCTGTACGGCCCATTGCTGGCCGCCCCGACCGCACCAGACGGCTGCTACGTCCTCGGCCGCATCGCCCAGTCGGTTGACGGCCGGATCGCCACGGCCAGCGGTGCGTCGCAATGGATCAGCGGCCCGCAGGACATCGTCCATACCCACCGGCTGCGCGCGCTGTGCGATGCCGTGGTGATCGGCGCCGGCACGGTGCGCGCGGACAATCCGCAGCTCACCACCCGGGAGGTGGTCGGTCCGTCGCCGGTGCGCGTCGTGCTCGACACCGAGCGCCGGCTTGACGCGCGCTACCGCCTATTCCGCGAAGGCCCCACGACGCTGCTCTTTTGCGCGCCCGACGCACAAGGTCCGGATCGGGTCGGCCTGGCACAGGTGCTGCGGCTACCCCGATCCGGTACAGGATTGTCCATCGGTGCAGTTCTCGCCGCCCTGGCGCAGCGTGGGCTGTGCCGCGTGGTAGTCGAAGGCGGCGGCATCACGGTGTCCCGCTTCCTGGCCGCCGGTGCGCTCGATCGATTGCACGTCACCATCGCGCCGCTGCTGATCGGCTCGGGCATTCCCGCCTTCACCTTGCCCGAAACGCCCAACCTGACCGACGCATTGCGCTTCGAGTGGTCGGTCCATCGGATTGGCGGTGACCTCCTGGTCGATATTCCTCTGTCGCGCGCCCGACCCGGTGGCGGATCGTGATCACGGCGCACGCATTCTGGACCGTGGCACCTGGGCGCGGCGAACTCCGGAGCGAGACGCTTCCGCTTGAGGACGATGGAGACCGGCTGGAGGTCCATACGCTTGCCTCCGGGATCTCGCGCGGCACCGAGGCGCTGGTGTTCAGCGGGCGCGTTCCGCCGAGCCAGCATGCAGCGATGCGCGCGCCCCTGATGGCCGGCACATTCCCGTTTCCGGTCAAATACGGCTACAGCGCCGTTGGCCGGACCAGGGACGGCCGCCGCGTCTTCGTACTGCACCCGCATCAGGACGTGTTCCTTGCCGCGCGTGCGATGTGCATTCCCGTCCCCGATGGCGTACCCACCAACCGCGCCGTACTCGGCGCCAACATGGAGACGGCACTGAACGTCGCCTGGGATGCCGCGGCACTTCCCGGCGAGCGGATACTGGTGATCGGCGCGGGTGTGGTGGGGCTGCTGATCGCATCGCTGCTGACACGCACTGCGGCCACACGCGTCACGGTCATCGACGTCGATGCGGGCAAGGAGCGCGTGGTCCGGCATCTGGGCTGCCGGTTTGCCACCCCGGACCAAGCCCCCGGCGAGCAGGATCTTGTCGTGCACGCGTCCGCCACCGAAGCCGGCCTGAGGCTTGCCCTGAACCGGGCGGCGTTCGAGGCGCGTATCGTGGAGGCAAGCTGGTTCGGCGACCTCGCACCATCCGTCCCGCTCGGGGAAGCGTTCCATAGCCGGCGCCTGCGCATGATTGCATCGCAGGTTGGCGTCATCGCGCCCGCGATGCGCGGGCGGCGCAGCCATGCCGAGCGGTTGTCGCTCGCGCTGGAGCTGCTGGCGGATGACCGATATGACGCGCTGCTGGACGGGACGACCCGTTTCGAGAATATGCCGGAAGCGATGCCGCGCGTTCTCGCCTCAGGCGGCCTGTGTCACGTCATCACCTATGGGGCCGAGTGAATGTTCAGTCTGACCGTCTGCGACCACATCATGATCGCCCACAGCTTCCGCGGCGAGGAATTCGGCCCCGCGCAGAAACTGCATGGTGCCACCTTCGGGGTGGAGGCGGAGTTCCGGGCGGAGAGGCTCGACCACCTGCAGCTTCTGGTCGATATCGGCCTCGCCAAGACGGAACTGCGCCGCGTACTGGCCACGCTCGATTACAGCAACCTGGACGACAATCCGCTGTTCAAGGGCGTCAACACCACCACCGAATACGTGGCCTGCCACATTCATGGTCTGCTCGCCGCCGCGTGCCGCGACGGCCGGCTTGGCGAGGGGGGAAGGGCGGTCGCCGGGCTGAAGGTCTTGCTGCGCGAGAGCCCCGACGCCTGGGCAGCCTACGAAGCGCCGCTCGCCTGATGCACCTCTCGCTCATCGTCCCGGCGCCGTTCGACGCGGTGACCGGTGGCTATGAATACGATCGCCGCATCGTTGGCGGCCTGCTCGCGGCAGGGCACGGCTTGCGCGTGCTGGAACTGGCGGGTACTCACCCGGTCGCGGACGCAACGGCGCGCGACGCGGCCTGTGCGGCCTGGGACAGCATAACGGCCGAATGGCGCCCGATCATCGACGGACTCGCGCTGCCGGCTTTCGCCGGTCTCGACGACGCGCTGGCCGCGCGCAACACCGCCGGGCTCATCCACCATCCGACGTCGCTGGAGAGCGGCTTCGATGAGTCCGCGCGGGCGGCTCTGCTGGCGATCGAGAAGCGACTGCTGCCCAGGCTGACACGCGTCATCGTCACCAGCCAAGCCACCGCCGACTGCCTGGCGGCCGATTTCGGTGTGGCCCGCGAGCGCATGCGCCTCGTGGTGCCGGGAACCGATGCCGCTCCGCGCAGCACCGGGTCCACCGGACCGACCTGCCGCATTCTCGCGATCGGCACCCAGGTCCCACGCAAGGGACACGACCTGTTGCTCCGCGCCCTGGCACGGTTGTTCGACCTCGACTGGCATCTCACCGTCGTGGGGTCGCCGGAACGCGATCCGGTGCATGCGCGTGCGCTTGCCGCGCTCGCCGACGAGCTTGGCATTGCCAGGCGGGTGCGGTTCGCCGGCGAGGCGACCGGAGAAGCGCTCGAAGCGCTGTGGCGCGAAACCGACCTGTTCGCGCTGGCGACGCATTGGGAGGGCTACGGCATGGCGATTGCCGAGGCCTTGAAGCGCGGCGTGCCGGTCGTGGTGACCGAAGGTGGTGCCGCGGGGCACCTGATTACCAAGGAGGCCGGCGTGGTCTGTCCCGCCGGCGATCAGACAAATCTGTCGAAGGCACTGCGCCGGCTGATCTTCGGCAAGGAGCTGCGGCGCGGCATGGCAGAGGCGGCGTGGCAGGCTGGGCAGGCCTTGCCGGACTGGCACACCCAGGTTGCGGAATTCGCCCAGGCGCTGACGGATTGACCGAGCGGTTTTCCGCCGAGTGGCTCGCGCTTCGCGAGCCGTTCGACCATGCAGCGCGTTCGGTGCACCTCGCGCGACGTTTCGCCGCAAGCTTGCCGCAACGCCCGCGCATCGTGGATCTGGCCGGCGGCAGCGGCAGCCTGTTCCGTTTCCTCGCCCCGATCGTCGGACGCGGCCAGGACTGGGTGCTGCTGGATGCCGACGACAACTTGCTGGACGAGGCGTTCGGGCGCACCGCGGCATGGGCACGCCGTCACGGATTTGCCGCGACGTCGATAGGCGACACGCTGCACCTTTCGACGTCGCGCGGGCTGTGGCGGATGCAGGTGGCGGTGCGTGATCTGAGCGCCCGTCCTCCCACCAGCAGCGATTGGGGAGAGGAGAAAGATGCGCTCGTTTGCAGTGCACTGCTCGATCTCGTGTCCCTGGCGTGGCTTCGGGGGTTGAGCAGCTCGATCAGCGTACCATTCCTGGCGTGCCTGACCGCCGACGGCCGCGATAGCTGGCGGCCACGTCACCGGCTCGACGCGTCGGTGCGCCGCGCCTTCCGCCGCGACATGCGGCGCGACAAGGGCTTCGGCCCCGCGCTTGGCACAGAGGCCCTGAGCGCCATGGCGCAGGTCAGTGCGTCGGCTCCGAGCGACTGGCGCATTCCGCGGAACGCGCTCCGCATGCAACGCGCACTGATCGACGGCACCGCAGATGCGGCCCGCGCCGCCTGTCCGGCGCAGGCGCGCGCGATCGCGGAATGGCAAGAGGCTCGACTCCGGCAGGCGCTGCGCGGCAGACTTGCCATAACCATCGGCCACCGCGACATACTTGCACTGCCAGCGGGAGGATGACGCCATGCTGCTTGGCGCGATCGCGGACGATTTCACCGGAGCCACAGATCTCTGCTCCATGCTGGTGCGCGGCGGCATGCGCACCGTTCAGTTGATCGGTGTGCCGCGGCAAAACGACCATGCGCCGGATGCCGATGCCGTGGTTGTCGCGCTGAAGTCGCGCACCGCGCCGGTGCGAGACGCGGTCGATGAAAGCCTGGCCGCGCTTGCCTGGCTGCGTGGCGCGGGCGCGCGGCAGTTCTTCTTCAAGTACTGCTCGACCTTCGACAGTACCGATACCGGCAATATCGGCCCGGTCGCCGACGCGCTCATGGCGCAACTCGGCTGCGGCTTCTCGCTCGCCTGCCCGGCCTTTCCCGCGAATGCACGCAGCGTCTATCAGGGCCATCTGTTCGTCGGAGGCGCGCTGTTGAACGAGAGCGGCATGGAACACCATCCGCTCACGCCGATGAAGGACGCCAACCTGGTCCGCGTGCTGTCGCGCCAGACGAAAGGCACGGTCGGGCTGGTCCCCTATGCCGCGGTCGAGCAGGGCGCGATCGCCATCAGCCGGGCAATGACCGGCTTGCAGGAGCAGGGGAACCGGTATGCCATCGTCGATGCCGTGAGCGATGCGCACCTGCTGGCAATCGGCGAGGCAGCGGAACACCACGCACTGATCACTGGCGGCTCCGGGGTCGCCATGGGGCTGCCGGCGAACTTTCGTCGCGCCGGTCTGCTGCCGGCGGAAGGCGATGCCGCCGCGCTGCCGAGCCTTCCCGGTCATGCAGCCGTGCTCGCCGGTTCGTGTTCGCGCGCGACGCTGGAGCAACTCGGCGTGGCGCGCGAGAGCGTGCCGGTCCTGCAACTCGATCCGCTGGCGCAGCCCGACTCCGGACGCATGGCGGGAGTCGCGCGTGACTGGATCGCCGAGAAGCTGGGCGAGACACCGATCGTGATTGCCGCCTCCGCGCCGCCCGACAAGGTAAGAGCACTGCAGCAGCGCCTGGGGCGCGACGCCGCGGGCGCGCTCATCGAACAGACGTTGGCGCACGTTGCCGAGGATCTTGTCGCACGTGGCGTGCGGCGGTTGGTTGTGGCTGGTGGCGAGACGGCGGGCGCGGTGGTGTCTCGCCTTGGGGTGCGCAGCCTGCGCATCGGCGCCGAGATCGATCCTGGAGTCCCATGGACCTATGCCGAGGGGGGCAGTGTGCCGCTGCTGCTGGCGCTGAAGTCGGGCAACTTCGGCGCTCCCGACTTCTTCCTGAAGGCGTTCGACCTGGCGGCGCGCTGAAAAGAAAAAGGGCGCCTTACGGCGCCCGATTTGTCCGGCCCGGCCCCGTGCGGGGCCGGTGTCCGGGAGGTGTTCAGCACATCGACTCAGACGCGCCCGACGGCATCGACTCCGGTGACGGAGCCGAGGCAGCAGCAGCCTTCTTGCGGCCTCCGCCCTTCTTGCGCCCGGCTGCCTTCTTCTTCGGAGCCGCCTTGCGGCCGGCCTTCTTCTTCGCCGCTGTCTTGCGCCCACCCTTCCGCGCGGCCGCCTTCTTCCGGTACGGGGCTTTCTTCTTCGGGGCGGCCTTGCGTCCGGCCTTCTTCGGCGCGGCCTTCTTACGTCCGGTCTTCTTCGCCGCAGCCTTCTTGCGGCCCCCTGCCCGCATCGCCAGCGCCTGGGCGCGCGGCTCTTCGGTGGTGATGGTTTCTTCGTTACTCACGTGTAGGAACTCCTTCTCGTGTCGGTGGTTGCAGTCGCGCGGTTGAACCGCGGCCGGGCCGGCGACCCTGTGAAGCAGGCTGCCCGCCGTGCGAACCAATGCCGCACATGCCCGGAAGCGCGACGAGAGTGGCGGCAAGTCTCGCTGCCGCGGTGTTCGTCGCTTCTGCGATCCCGCATCCAACGTCGATGCTCGATCGACTGCGCTTCACCTGGACTGGTCTGCGGTCAATGGACCGTCCTTCCGTTGTGGTGCGCGCTGCGGCGACTCTGCGAATCGCATGCATGCGCACCAATTCCGCTATTCCTTGTCTCGTGCAGCGATGTCAACAAAAAGCAACCGTTTCTTCGCGAGTTCGACGAAAAAAATGTTTGAGCGACGCAATGCGATGCATCGATGCCACAGAAAACCGCCGCGACAGTGCTGTCGCGGCGGTTCGTGCAAGCCAACTCGAACAGCTCAGCCGCGCTTGTCGATGGGTACGAAGGGCAGGTTTTCGGGGCCGGTGTAGTTCGCAGTCGGGCGGATCAGCTTGTTGTCGATGCGCTGCTCGATCACATGGGCGCCCCAGCCAGAGGTGCGCGCGATCACGAACAATGGCGTGAACATCGCGGTGGGAACGCCAAGCATGTGGTAGGAGATGGCGCTGAACCAGTCGAGGTTGGCGAACATCCTCTTGGCATCGGCCATCGTTGCCTCGATGCGGTCGGCTATGTTGAACAGCTTCATCGAACCGGCAGCTTGCGACAGCCGCCGCGCCACCTCCTTGATGACCTTGTTGCGCGGATCGGCGATCGTATAGACGGCGTGGCCGAAGCCGATGATCACCTCGCGGTTGGCGACGCGGCGGCGGATGTCGGCCTCGGCTTCCTCGGGTGTGCCGTAGCGGCTCTGGATCTCGAACGAGACCTCGTTCGCGCCGCCGTGCTTCGGTCCACGCAAGGCGCCGATGCCGGCCGTAAGAGCCGAGTACATGTCCGCGCCTGTCCCGGCCACAACGCGGCAGGTGAAGGTCGAGGCGTTGAACTCGTGTTCGGCGTAGAGGATGAGCGAGGTGTGCATGGCGCGGACGAACGTCTCGCTGGGCGGCCGGCCATGCAGCAGGTGCAGAAAGTGGCCGCCGATGCTGTCGTCTTCGGTCTCCACGTCGATCCGTTTGCCGTTATGGGCGTAGTGGAACCAGTAGAGCAGCGCCGAGCCGAGGCATGCCATCAGCCGGTCGATGATATCACGTGCCCCCGGCTGGTTCTGGTCGTCCTTCTCCGGCACCAGGCAGCCAAGTACCGATGTGGCCGTGCGCATCACATCCATGGGGTGAGCGGCCGGCGGCAGGGCTTCCAGCGCCTGCTTCAGCGGTGCCGGCAGGCCACGCAGCGACCGAAGCTTCGCCTTGTAGGCAGTGAGCTCGGCGCGCGTCGGCAGGCTGCCGTGCACCAGCAGATAGGCGATCTCCTCGAACTCGCAGGTCTCCGCGACGTCGAGGATGTCGTAGCCGCGGTAGTGCAGGTCATTGCCGGTGCGACCGACGGTGCAGAGCGCCGTGTTGCCGGCGGTGACGCCGGACAGCCCGACGCCCCTCTTTGCACGGTTGGGCAGTGTTGCGGTGTCGCTCATGGTGGGTCTCCTTGGCGCCTGTCATTGCGAGGAGGCGCAGCCGACGAAGCAATCCCGGTCGGATGGTGCGCGCCCCGTGTGAGCGAGATTGCTTCGTCGCTCCGCTCCTCGCAATGACAGGGCGAGCCGGGCGCAGGTCTCCCCCTCCGGCCTCAGAATATCCCCGGCTTCCCCTCCGTCAGCGTGCCGGCCGGCAGCACGACATTCAACGTATGCAGCTCGCCCGCCTTCAATTGTGGCAAAGACTGGGCAGCATGCAGGAACCGGTTCGCCTCGCGCGCCGAGATGACGCCGTTGGTCATCTCCCGGAACTTCCGGATGTAGTCGTCGCGATCGAACGGCCTGGCACCAAGCGGATGCGCGTTCGCCACCGCCAGCTCATCGACAATCCGGCTGCCGTCCTGCATCAGCACCTCGACACGCCCGCCGAACGCCTGCTCCGCCGGATCGGTCGAGAGATAGCGTCGCTCCCACTCGGGATCCTCGCGCGTCTCGATCTTGTGCCACAGCCGAACGGTATCGGCGCGGCCGGCGCGGCGAGGGGTGTAACTGTCCACGTGGTGCCAACGCCCGTCCTGCAGCGCCACCGCGAAGATGTACATGATCGAGTGGTCCAGCGTCTCGCGCGACGCCTTCGGATCCATCTTCTGCGGATCGTTGGCCCCGCTGCCGATCACCGCGTGGGTGTGATGGCTGGTGTGGATGGTGATCTTCTCCACCTGCTCCAGGTGGGGGATCTGCTCGCGCATACGGAACGCCAGGTCGATCAGCGCCTGCGACTGGTACTCGGCGCTATGTTCCTTGGTGAAGCTGTCGAGGATGGCGCGCTTCGGCTCGCCGGGCGCCGGCAGCGGCACCCGGTAATGCGCATCCGGGCCATCCAGCATCCAGGCGATCACCGAGTCCTCGCCTTCATAGATCGGGCTCGGCGCACCTTCGCCGCGCATCACCCGATCGACCGCCTCCACCGCCAGCTTGCCGGCATGAGCCGGCGCATAGGCCTTCCAGGAGCTGATCTCGCCTTTGCGTGACTGGCGCGTCGTGCAGCTCACGTGCACCGCCTGCTGGACCGCCTGGTAGATCACCTCCTGCCTGAGGCCGAGCAGGGTGCCGATGCCGGCTGCCTGCGCCGGGCATAGATGGGTGATGTGGTCGATCTTGTGCTTGTGCAGCGATATCGCGCGCACGAGGTCGATGTGGATTTCGTAGCCGGTGGCGATGCCGCGGATCAGGTCGCGGCCGGATTTCTCCATGGTCTGCGCCACCGCGAGGATCGGCGGAATGTTGTCGCCCGGATGCGAGTAGTCAGCCGCGAGGAAGGTGTCGTGCATATCGAGCTCGCGCACCGCCGTGCCGTTGGCCCAGGCGGCCCACTCCGGGCTAACGCGTTTCGTTGCCGGCAGGCCGAAGAGGGTCGCGCCATTCCTGTGCGGGTGCCCGAGCGCCATGTCGCGGGCGGACACGACCGGCCGGCGGTTGATCGCGCCGATTGCCACGGCCGCATTGTCGATGACCCGATTGACGATCATGGCGGCCACATCGCGCCCGACCGGGACCTTGTCGGCGGCGACGGCAGCGATCTTCCAGGCGAGCTGATCCTCGCGCTTCAGATTGTCCTTGGATGGGTGCACCCTCACGTCGTGCAGGATCATGCGTTCCTCCGCTGGCCTCGCCGCGCGATACTTCGTAAGGTGAAGCGCATTCCATCGCAACCGAGTGCCAAGGACACTTATATATAGTGTCAGCTCCATACGATCGGGTGATCGTCGGCGAGGTGGTCACCAGCGACACCATCATCCCGCAGGGCTACATAGCTGTGCGCGGCGAGAGCATCGCCGCGATCGGCGCAGGCACACCGCCGCCTGCGCTCGAGACCATCGATCACTCCGGCAGGCTGATCCTGCCCGGCCTGGTCGATGGGCACATGCACACATCGTCTTCCACCGGCTGGCCCGGCATCGAAACCGCGACCAAGAGCGCGGCAGCCGGCGGCGTCACCACCTGTGTCGACATGCCGTACGATGTGCCGAAACCGGTGACCGACGCCTCGATCCTGGCGGACAAGATCGGCTGGGTGGAGCGCACCGCGCATGTCGACATGGCGCTCTACGGCACCATCACCAAGACCGGTGGCATCGATGCAATTCCAGGCCTCGCGGCGGGTGGAATCTCCGCGTTCAAGCTGTCCACCTACGAGTACGACCCGGTGCGGTTCCCGCGCATCGATCACCCGACGATGGTGGCGGCGTTCCGGGAGATCGCCAGGACCGGCCTGCCGTGCGCGATCCACAACGAGGACCAGGAACTGGTGGAGATGCTGACGGCGCAGGCGCGTGCCGAGGGTCGCATCGAGCCGATCATGCATTGCCGTACGCGCCCGCCCCTGGCCGAGACCATGGCCGATCTCGAGATTTTCGAGATGGCATTGGAGACCGGCGCGCACGTGCACATCGCCCACTCCTCGCTCGCGCGCGGGTTCGAGATTGCCGAAACCTTCCGCAACATGGGTGCGCGCGCCACGGGCGAGGCCTGCATCCAGTATCTCTGCATGACCGAGGACGACATCGTGCGGCTCGGCGGCAAGGGGAAATGCAATCCGCCGTTCCGCACCGCGGCCGAGGTCGAGCGAATGTGGCAGTGCCTGACATCGGGGAAAGTCGCCTATGTCTCCACCGACCATGCGCCATGGCCGATCGAACGGAAGACGCTGCCCGATATCTTCGCCAACGGCGCCGGGCTGACCGGGCTGCAGAGCTTCGCTCCGCTGATGTTCTCGCTGCTCGATGAACGCGCGCTCTCGCCGACGCTGATGGCGACCTATTGCGCGGAAAGGAGCGCGAAGATGCACGGGCTTTGGCCGCGCAAGGGGGCATTGCGTGTGGGTTCGGACGCCGATCTTTGCGTGCTGGAGCGCGGTGACTTTGCGTTCGACGAGGCGAAGATCGAGGATCGGCCGGAGATGCGCTGGTCGCCCTACCACGGACGCCGTATGCGCGCCCGGGTCGCCGCGACGTATCTGCGGGGCGCGCTGATCTGGGACGGCGCGAAGGTGCTGGCCCGGCCCGGGACCGGACGCTTCGTGCGACGGCCCCTGCGCTGACGCATGCGCCGCGCTGCCGCCGGGGCGAGGCCGGCCGTGGCGATCGGAGGGAATGCGATGAGCGGCGAGATTTTTCGCCCGCGCAAGCGGCCGGCGCTGCGTATCGCGGCGGCTGTCGTCGCATCGGCCTTGCTGATCCTGGCTGCCGGCGTGGCGATGCATCTGCGCACGCATGTTGTCCCGCCCGGCTGCGATGACCCCGATACACTCGCCCTGGTGCGTCGCAGCCTGCTGGACCGCTTCAGGCTCCCACCCGGCGTCACCATCGACGACATTCAAATGCACGCAGGCGGTTATTTCGCCTTCCGCATCGCTTGCGAGGCCAGCCTGGGCGGCATCGATCCGCACGATCTGCCCCCGGGCACGCCGGTTCCGGGCTCGGTCTACTACGTCAGCCGGTTGACCGACGGCGGGAAGCGCCATGAAGTGACCGTCCGGGTTTATCCCTTGCTGAAACTGGAGAGAGTGCAATGAGCCGCAGCATCACTGTTGCCGCCGCGCAGCTCGGGCCAATCCAGATGGCGGAGCCGCGCTCCGTGGCGGTGGAGCGCATGGTGCGGCTGATGGAGCGCGCGCATCGGCGCGGTGTGGAGCTGGTGGTATTCCCCGAGCTCGCCCTCACCACGTTCTTCCCGCGGCACTACCATGCCGACGTCGCCGAAGCCGACCACTGGTTCGAGACGGCGATGCCATCGAACGAAACCGCCCCTCTGTTCGCCGCCGCGCGCAAGTACGGCATCGGCTTTCACCTCGGCTATGCCGAAATGACCGCGGACAAGCGGCGGTTCAATACGGCGATCCTGGTCAATCCCGATGGCGACATCCTGCTGAAATATCGCAAGGTGCACCTGCCGGGCCACGCGGAGTACGATCCGCGCCGCAAGGTGCAGCACCTGGAAAAGCGCTACTTCGAGGTCGGCAACCTGGGCTTCCCGGTGATCCGCGCGCCGATGGGCGGTCTCTCCGGCATCAACATGGGCATGCTGATCTGCAACGACCGCCGCTGGCCGGAGGCCTGGCGCGTGCTGGGCCTGCAGAGCGTCGAACTGGTGCTGCTGGGCTACAACACGCCAAGCCTGAACATGGAAGCGGGCGGGTTCGAGGCGCACCACCTGCGCGTGTTCCACTCGCACCTTTCGATCCAGGCAGGCTGCTACCAGAATTCGTGCTTCGCGGTCGCAACGGCCAAGGCCGGCACCGAGGACGGCTGCGAGCTGTTCGGCCATTCGATCATTGTCAACCCGCACGGCGAGATCGCGGCGATGGCCACGTCGTGGGACGACGAACTGATAACGGCGGACTGCAATCTTGAGATGTGCACGCTGGGACGGACGACGATCTTCGCCTTCGACCGGCATCGCCGGCCGGAAACCTACGGACGGATCACCGGACAGGTCGGCGCGGTCGAGCCCGCCGTGTGGTCGAAGCAGGCGGCGGAGTAAGGCTGGGTTAACCCTTCCCATGCCATCGTGACGCAATGAGCGGGATTGGTCCCGTCGTCCCGGCCGACACGCGCAAGCCCATCGACGAACATGGGCCGGCCGACCGCGATGGCAGGCCGCCGCGCCGGCCGCCGAAGCGGCGAACCGAAGACGAACTTGTCGAGGTGGAGCCGCGCAAGCTGGACCTCGAGGCCTGAGCGTGGTGATCGGCGGCGGAATCGCCGGAGATCTGCGTCACGCGGCCAAAGAGCTGGCCCTTGCGTGGACGGCGTGAACCGGACACACCACGCCGATGCCTCCCTCACCGCTTCGCATCGGCGTGGCCGGAGTCGGCCATTTCGGGCGCTTTCATGCGCTGAAGGTCGCCGCCTCCCGGCGCGCCGTCCTGTCCGGCGTGTTCGATCCGGACTGCGCCCGCGCCGGCACGGTCAGCAGGGAAACCGGCGCTCCTGCGGCCGACTGGGCTGCTCTCCTGCAAACCAGCGACGCGCTGGTGATTGCCGCGCCGGCCGAAGTGCATCATGCACTGACCGCCGCGGCACTGCGGGCAGGCAAGCATGTGCTGGTCGAGAAGCCGATCGCCGCTGCGCTTGCCCAGGCCGATGAACTGGCCAGGCTTGCCGCCGACCGGCGGCTGGTGCTCCAGGTCGGCCATCTGGAGCGTTTCTCCGCCGCCTTCTCCGCGATCGAGGGCCGTGTCGGCGCACCGCTTTATCTCGAGGCCACGCGCATCGCGCCGTTCAAGCCGCGCGGCACCGATGTCTCGGTCATCCTCGACCTGATGATCCACGACCTCGACCTGGTGCTGTCGCTGGTGGCGAGCGACATCGAAAGCGTGGACGCGGTCGGTGCCGCCGTGTCGAGCGAGCATGCCGACATCGCCAATGCGCGCATCCGGTTCGCCAATGGCGCGGTGGCGACGATCACGGCCTCGCGCGTTTCGCTGCGCACCGAGCGGCGGATGCGATTGTTCGCCCAGGATGGCTACCTCGCGGTCGATTTCTCCAACCGCCGCCTGACCGTGATCGCACGCGGCCGCGGCACTCCGGTGCCCGGTGTCGCCGGCTTCGGCATCGCCGAGACATCCTGGCAGGATCACGATTCGCTCGCCGCGGAGCACGCGGCCTTCATTGCCTCGGTGTTGGATGGTGCGCCGGTGTTGGTGGATGCCGCGACGGGACGGCGCGCGCTGGCTGCCGCGCTGATGGTGGGCGACAGCATCGCCGCGGCCAAGGCGCGGATGGTGGCGTCAGGGCTGATCGAGGACACGCAGGACGGCGGCGGCGGCGGCACCTGACGGTGTTTCACCGTCAGGCCGAAGCGCCTTGAGCACGTTCCGGCACGCGTCCCGTTGCCTGGCCGCAGCGGCGGGATCGTCGAGCAGGCCGCGAACCGTGCCGGCGAGCCGTTCGGGCGTGCATGCCTTCTGCAGCAATTCCGGCACCACCTCTCGCTGCGCCAACAGGTTCAGCAACGAGGCGTACGAGACGGTGACCATGCGGCGTGCGATCGCCGCACTCACCGGGTTGACCCTGTAAGTGACCACCATCGGCACGCCCGCCATTGCCAGTTCCAGGGTGGAGGTGCCCGATTTCGTCAGCGCGGCAGCGGACGCCGCGAATGCGTCGTACTTGTCCTGCTCCTCGCTCACCAGCACAGGCTGCCGCGGCCATTCCCGTGTGCCGGCATGCACTGCTTCCGTCACCGGGCCGGCGATCGGCACGACGGGCACGACATCCCGCAGGCGGCGCAGTGTTGCCCCGAGGACCGGCAGCAGCCGCGATACCTCGGTGCGGCGGCTTCCCGGCATCAGCGTCAGCACGAGCGTCCCCGGATCGACACGGTGGCGGGTGCGGAACGCCGTCGCGTCGCCCCGGTCGGCGCCGCTCTCCAGCACCGGATGCCCGACGAATGTCGCCGGCAGTCCGTGGCGAGCGAAGAAAGCCGGCTCGAAAGGCAGTAGGCAGAGCAACTGGTCCCACAGGTCGTGGTAATGCCGGACGCGGCGCTCGCGCCATGCCCAGACCTGCGGCGCGACATAATGGATCCGCTTCAGTCCCAGCGGTCCGATCGCGCGGAGCAGCCGCAGGGTGAAGCCGGGACTGTCGATCGTCACCACGACATCGGGGCGTTGGGCGGCGATGTCCGACACTGTCTGACGCAGCCGGCGGCGCACCTGGTTCAGCCGCGGCAGCACCTCCAGAAACCCCATCAGCGCCAGGTCCTGCATCGGAAACAGGCTGGCCATGCCCTGCGCTGCCATAATCTCTCCGCCAACCCCGGCGAACGAAACGTCCGGCCGGCGTGCGCGAAGGGCGGCCATGAGCCGTCCGCCCAACACATCGCCGCTCGCCTCGCCGGCGACAAGGTAGATCAGCGGCACGATCCCTGCCCTACTTCAACGAAGGCAGCACGTGCGTTACGAGCGGCGTCAGGGTGGCATGCTGGGCGATCGGCGCCGGCGCGTCGGGCTGCGCCGCCATGCCTATCCGGTTGTGCCACCACGTCGCCAATCCGACACGCGCCGTGCCGATCAGGTCGTAGGCAGATCCAGCCACGAACAAGCAGTGCCGCGCCTCGACGCCGAGTTCATTCAGAGCGAGCCGATAAGGCATCGGGTCGGGTTTGTAATACCCGACGCGCTCGGCGGTGACCACCACCCGGAACGGCACCGGCAGTCGAGCGATCGCAAGCCGACCCAGCGTTTCCGAACAATTCGTCACCACGCCGAGTGGCACGGCGGCACGATGCAGATGACCCAGTACTTCGCCCGCCTCCGGCCATGGCCTGATGTCCTCGTAGCGCGACGCCAGCTCACCCGCGAGGGTCCGAGGCAATCCAACAGCTTCTGCAGCATCACCGACGACTTGCTCATACGGCCGATAACGACCGGTCGCATAGGTGAGGCGCAGATATGCGGCGCGCCATTTTCGTCCTGACGCTGCATTGCCGGCGACATCGTTCCACAGCGACCAACTGTCGAGCAGCGCCGTCAGCAGGTCGAACAACACGGCCTCATAGCGCGGCTTCAAAGCAGCAGTTCGTGGCAGCCGAGATCCTCGAACGCCACCATCACGCCGCCGCCGCGTGGTTGAATGCGCGAAGCCCCTCCTCGATCACATCGCGCGGCAGATCCCGTGTGACGAACACGAGGCGCGAGGTGCGCGGGTCGCCCTCCGGCCAGCCAGTGAGCAGGGCAGGGGGATGGAACAGGTGCTGTACGCCGTGAATCGCGATCGGCCGATCCTGGCCCACGACATTCAGGATTCCCTTGATCCGCAGCAGCGATTCGCCGCGCGTCGCGACCAGCATGTCGAGCCAGGTGGCGACACCCTGCCAATGCAGCGGCCGGTCGAAGGTGAGGCAGAAGGCCGCGATCCGCGCATCGTGGCGGTTGGGATCATGCTGATGGTGGTGCGCATCGGCGAAGGCCTCGGCATCCAGCCAGCCCCGCACATCCGGGATCTTGCTGTCCGGATCGAACAGGCCAGCATGCAGCAAGGCCGCCGCGTCGATCTCGCCCTGCACCGCCGATAACAGCGGCGCGCCGGGGTTGAGCCGCCGCAGCCGCGCGCGAAATTCCGGCGGATCGGCCAGGTCCGTCTTGCTCAGCACGATGCGGTCGGCAACCGCCACCTGCCGGACTGCCTCCTGTTGCGCGTCGAGCTGACCCATGCCGTTGACCGCGTCCACCACGGTGACGATGCCATCCAGCCGCCAGGCGCGCGCCACGGCGGGGTCGCCCATCAGCGTGCCCAGGATCGGGGCCGGATCGGCGAGGCCGGTGGTCTCGATCGCCGCGCGCCGCACCTCGCCCGCCTGCACGCGCGGCAGCAGACCGGTGAGCGCACGCGACAGATCACCCCGCACCGTGCAGCACAGGCAGCCGGCGTTGAGCAGCACGGTGTCCTCGTCCAGCCTTTCGATCAGCAGGTGATCGAGGCCGATCTCGCCAAATTCGTTGACCAGGACGGCGGTGCCGGCGAGCGCCGGCTGGCGCAGCAGGTGGTTCAGCAGCGTGGTCTTGCCGGCGCCGAGAAAGCCGGTGAGCACGGTGACTGGGACAGCATCAGCCATACAGGGTTTCCGGCGAAACCAGCGGGGCCGCGATCTCCACCAGTGCGCCTTCGCGCGCCGCACGGAAAAAGCAGTTCCGCCGCCCGGTGTGACACGCGGCGCCCTGCTGATCGACCAGCAGCAACAGCGTATCGCCGTCGCAATCGACGCGCAGCTCCTTGAGCTGCTGCGCCTGTCCGGAAACCTCGCCCTTGCGCCACAGGCGCTTGCGGCTGCGGCTGAAATAGCAGACCCGGCCGGTCGCCAGCGTCTCTGCCACGGCGTCGCGATTCATCCAGGCAAGCATCAGCACCTCGCCGGTGTCGTGCTGCTGCGCGATGGCCGGCACCAGCCCCGCGGCATCGAAGCGGATCGCGGCGAGTATGTCCTGTTCGCTCATGGCGTCATCTTGAAGCGCAACACGCCGTGAGGAAAGGTGCCGATATACGGCTACTCGTAAGGCACCGCGACCTGCGGTCCTGCCGGCGTCACGGCGGCCGGGACCTTGCCACGACCAGAGCGAGCACCCCCCGGATGGGTGCCGATGTCTCTTCGGCCGTCCTCGCCCCAGATCCTGCGCGCCACGATCGGCAGCGGATCGCGCAGCATTTCGCTCAGATCCCGCATCAGCAGGCGCGTCTCCCAGGTGCCGTTCAGCAGCGCCCGGATTCCGTTGACGCTGCGCAGCTCGCGCCAGTGATAATACCGCCCCGCGGTCAGTGACGCTGGTGTCTCTTGCGGGTGCGTCGCGGCTTTGACGAAGTCGAGCCCGCACAGTCGGGTCGCCGACATGCGCAGAAAAAACCGCGGGTTGCACTCGAACAGCTTCATGCGGCCGGTCCTGTCGTCCAGCCGCGCGTCGAAGTTGGCCACCCCCGTGAAACCGGTCTCGGCGACGATCTTCGTTGCCATGCCCAGAAGCTCGCGGTTCTCGGCAAACTCTGCCGACACGAAATCGGGGCAGACGAACGTCGTCCAATTGACGATCCG
>DATBKQ010000628.1:0-5041 GCA_036555825.1 Acetobacteraceae bacterium
CACGCCGATCGTGCGACGCATCCGCGAGGAGTTCATCTCCGGCACGCGCGGCGGCGACCTCCAGCAGTTCCGCCTGTTCCATGAGGCGGCGACACGTGACGGTGCGGTGCTGACCGCGCGGCGTACCCAGACTGCACCGCGGCAACCGGTGGCGTTCGAGTTCGTCGATCCCCGCACGATCCGGCTCGCGGCAGGCGCACTGCCGGAACCAGGCTCGATCTACGAACTGAGATACCAGGCGACGAACCCGCGCGTTCTTGGCATCGGCTTCGCCGCAACCCGCGACATCGTCTCGTATCTGCGCTACGCTGCGGGCGGGCGTGACCTGCTCGGCCGTCGGCCGACGCACGCGCTCGCCTTCGGTATTTCGCAGGCCGGACGCTATCTGCGCGATCATCTGGCTCAGGGCTTCAATCGCGATGAATCCGGCGTGCGCGTGTTCGACGGTGTGTTCACCCACGTGGCCGGGATCGGCCGCGTGTTCTGCAACACCGAGTTCGGCCAACCGGCCCGTACGCGCACCTGGCATGAAGACCATGACTTCCCGGAGATCGAATACCCGTTCGCCACGGCGGCATTGCTGCGTGACGAGGAGACCAAGGTGATCGAGACCAATACCTCGACTGAATACTGGCAGAAGGGCGCGTCGCTGCTGCACGCAGACGATATGCGCGATCTGGCGTTGCCCACCAATGTGCGCGGCTACTACCTGTCCGGCACGCAGCACGGCGGCAAGGCGGGCATGCCGCGTGATGCCGGTCCCTGCACCAATCCACGCAACTGGCACGACCCAATGCCGGCGATCCGTGCGCTGCTGGTCGCGCTGGACGAATGGGTGGCGAATGGGCGCGAACCACCGCCGTCGCGCCTGCCGCGCATCGCCGATGGCACACTGGTCCGCGCTGAGGCTGTGACGTGGCCGAAGCTCGCCGCGCTGCGCCCGCCGCGAGCGTCCAACGACGTGGTGGAGCTCGTGGACTGGACCGACCCCCAGCCTCCGACGCGCGCCTGGCAGGCGCTGGTGCCGCAAGTGGATGCGGATGGCAACGAGACCGCCGGCATCCGTTTGCCGGATATTGCCGTGCCACGCGGCACATTCACCGGCTGGAACCTGTACCGGTCTCCCTGGCCGGAGGGGGAGCTCGCGGACCGCGAGGGAACGTATCTCCCGTTCGCAGCCACGCGAGCCGCGCGCGAGCAGTCGGGTGACCCGCGTCCGTCGCTCGAAGAACGCTATCCGACGCCGCAGGCGTATGCCGGGCTCGTGGCGGAGGTCGTCACCGCGCTACGGCGCGACCGCCTGCTGCTGGACGAGGATGCCGCGGAGTACCTGCGGCGAGCCAGTCAGTAGCCGGTGCGCGTCGCGCCGGCAACGTAGCCTTTGCGCGGAAACTCCTCCCAGTATTGCCGCAGTCCCTTGCCGCCCCTGTCCTGGTATGGCCGGCTCTTCAGCCGTCCCACGTCGATGTCGATGCCGTGCCCCGGCACGCTCGGCAATTCCGCCCAGCCGTCCTGCACCACGATCGGCTGCACGGCGATTTCCTCGCACGCCGGCCGAAGGTTCACGAAGAATTCCGCGATCCAGAAGTTCGGGATAACGGCCGAGAAATTCATCGTCGCCGCCAGCCCGACCAGCGTGCTGTTGTAATTGTGCGGCGCGATCGCCACCGCATGCGGCTGCGCCATCGCCGCGATGTCCAGCATCGCCGAGATGCCGCCGCAGTTGCAGATATCGGGGTTCAGGATGTCGGCTGCGCGTGCCGCCAGGGCTGCGGCGAATGCCTCCTTCGAGTAGATCGCCTCCCCGGTCACGATCGGGATCGGCACATTGCGCCGCACCTCGGCGACCAGCTCGATATTGTCGCACAGGCACGGTTCCTCGTACCACCCGATGTCGAATTCCGCGATCCGCTTGCCGATACGGATCGCGTGCATCGGCGCAAGCCGGCGATGCACTTCCACCAACAGCGTGAACTCCGGCCCCAACGCTTCGCGCATCGCCCGCACGTAGCGCACCACGTGTTCCTCGTCTTCGCGATGGATGAAGCTGCGCCAGGGTCCGGGGAACGGGTCCCATTTCAGCGCGGTGAACCCCATCTCCTTGACCTTGAGCGCGCGCTGGATGTTCGCCTCGATCGGTTCGGACCCGTTCGACCAGCCGTTGGCATAGACGCGCATCCGCTCGCGCGACGCACCGCCCAGGATGCTGTACAGTGGCAGACTGGCGCGCTTCGCCACGATGTCCCACATCGCGATCTCCAGCGCGCTCCAGGCCGACATCAGATCGAGCGAGGCACGACGTATTGCGAAGTCTTCGAACATGATCTGTCCGGTGTGGCGGATGTTCAGCGCGCTGCGCCCGATGACCTGCTTCGCCATCTCCTGCAGGCATTGCTGAATCACCGGCTCCTTGCCCGGAGTCACATAAGCCTCGCCCCAGCCGTGCAGCCCGTCCTCGGTCTCCATACGGCAGAACAGCAGGTTCTTCGCCGTGCCGGGATCGAACAGAAACGTCTCGACGCGGGCGATCCGCAACTCTGGCATCGGTGTTCTCCTCGGCGCATGGTGCACGATGACCATACAGGCGGCAGCGCAAAGGAGAAAGCCGATGCAGTTCGAGCAGATCAGCTACGAAGTGAAAGGCAAGACCGCGATCATTACGCTGAATCGGCCGGAGAAGCGCAATGCGCTCAGCGCCAGGCTGCTGCACGAGCTGCACGAAGCGCTGCTGGAGGCCGATGAGTACAACCCGGTGCACTGTGCGGTACTGCGTGGCGCCGGCCCACATTTCTGCGCCGGCGCCGACCTCAGCGAATACTCCTCCGGCCGTGGCGAGGACTATCGCGGCCGGCAGGAGATCGACGACGACGTGTGGCGCCTGGAACAGGGGCAGCGGCTGCGCATCACGCTGTTCGATATGCATAAGCCGGTGATCGCCCAGGTGCATGGCACGTGTATCGGCATTGGAACCGACCTCGCATGGCTGTGCGACATGGTGATTGTTGCCGACGACGCGCGGATCGGCTTTCCGCCAGTGCGCGATCTTGGCACGCCGCCCGGCAGCATGTGGCTGTATCACTGCGGACCACAATGGGCGAAGCGCCTGCTGTTCACCGGCGACAGCGTGACCGGCGCCGATGCCGCCCGCATCGGCCTGGCGCTGAAGTCCGTTTCCGCCGCAGAACTCGAAGCCGAGGTGATGCGGCTGGCCGATCGGATGGGGCTGGTGGACCCGCACCTGTTGTCAGCGAACAAGCGTTTGGTCAATCTCGGCCTCGAGCTGATGGGGGCCCGCACCCTGCAGCGGATCGGCACTGAAATCGACGCTCGTGGCCACAACGCGCCGATGGCACGCGAATTCCGGAAGACCATGCGCACGCACGGCGTCAAGTATGCTTTCCAGAAACGTGACGCCGCCTTCGGCAGAGGCTTCGCAACAGTCGAAGGGCCGGATCGAGAATAGGCGGAGCCGGATGAAGGCTGGCGCAAATTCACGCTGACTGCGAACGCCGCGCTCCTACCCAGTGTCATTGCGAGGAACGAAGCGACGAAGCAATCCCGGTCGAGATTGCTTCGCTGCGCTCGCAATGACACCGGGCCGCGCGTCTCGCTTAACGTTGCCGGTGAATTGCTCCAGGAACAAGCGAGCGAACCACGGCACCCGCCCTAAACGCGCTCACCCCGGAATGTGATCCGACCCAGCGGCCATCATCATGGATGGCGTCGAATTTGGTGTCAGACTGCCGAACAGGCCATGCATCTCGTCCTGCAACCCGGCGGTGAAGTAGATCGCATTGGGATCGCCGGCCTGTCCGCCGTTGCCGGGAATCAGCTCCCAAAGCTCGGGAATCGCGATCGGGCTGCCACTGCCATCGGTGAGCCTACCCATGAATTTGTCGTGGTGACTCAGGTCGAAGGCGTCGATCGTCCCGTCGCCGAAATTGCCGACCAGCAGATCACCGGCGAACCTGCCAAAGCTGGGCGGCGCAATGGCAAGACCCCAGGGCGAATCAAGCGGCCCGCGGGAAGCCACCCGATGCAGCAGATGTCCCTCCAGGTCGAACTCGTCGACGAAACCGTGACCCTTACCGGCCACGTCATCGTGCTTGGTATCGTCCTGCAGCGCAAAGCTCACGAACAACTTGTCGCCGAGCACCTGGACATTGAACGGTGCATAGCCTGCCGGCAGATGGTGGTCGGTGAAACTCTTCACCTGCTCGAAGTTGCCGTCGAACATATCCACGGTGCCATGGCGGAAGTTTGCGGCATACGCCATCGGCCCGTCATCGGTCTGTGCAATAGCCAGTCCCTTGTAGACGGCGCCCAGGCCCAAGGTCTCGCTGCCGTCTGCCGGGTCCGCGGACTCATTCACCGCGATGATCGATTGCGACCCCGCATCCTTGTTCCACCCCGAGATGGTGCCGTCCTCGGTCGCGAACAGGAATGTCGCTGGCGATCCGTCCATCAATGCGAACGCACCGCTCGATGCGAACTCGTTGAACACCTGCCCGGTCGGCGTGGCTGGACCGCTGCCGGGGCTGGGCGGTGCGATGGTTACCGGTGAAACGGCAATGGAATTCAACGTCACCCCGCTGGCGGTAACACTGTCGATGCTCGTTACGCCCGAGAAGTTCTCTGAAATCCAGAACGGGCTACCAGGCCCATAGGCAATGCCCCACGGATTGGTCAGGTTTGGATCGGTCTCGAGAGCCGCGACAAACCCGTCCGAGATCAGATTGTCCTGTGTGAAGGTGGTCGGCGCATGATGTTCGTGGCGGCTGTCACTATCATCTGAGTGCACGGCGAGACCTCCCATTAAAGCTGCCAGGCGACACGGCCGGATCCCCGCGGTGAGGCAGGTCCGCCCCACCGTCGGTGTCGATCAGGCAGACGCGCGCAGCGACGATCTCGTCCCGGGTCACGTTCTGTTGTTCAGATGAACTCGCTGAAGTAAAGAGCTTTGTAGATTATTGCAGCACGCTGCGTTTAGGCTCTGTGGACGGATTTGACCAAGACGAGGGTACAAGCGAAAGCGACAAAC
>DATBKQ010000629.1:0-13942 GCA_036555825.1 Acetobacteraceae bacterium
CAACGTCGAGCTGCGCCGGACGGTGCGGCAGAAGCAGTACCAGCAGCAGGCCCAGGGTCATCACAGAGAGTCCGATCCCACCAAGCAAGCCCGCGGAATGGCGATCCGCCAGGCGCCCGGCGATCGGTGCCATGATCACCAACGCCGCGGGCCATGGCGTGATCAGCACGCCGATCTGGATCGGCGACAGGCCGCTGACGTACTGGAAATAGAACGGCAACGCGACAAAGGCGATCAATTGCGCGGCATGCGCACAGATCGCCGTCGCGACCGATAGAGCAAAGACCGGGCGGCGGAACAGATCGACCGGCAGCATGGGCGCCGCCAAAGAGTATTGCCGGTGCACGAAGAACCAGCCGACCGCAATGCTGGCAGCGAGCTCGACCAGGACAATCGCGGCGCCCTGACCGCGGCCGATCCCATCGAGCGCGGTGATGAACAGCCCGAAGGTGACGGCGTTCATCACCGCGCTGAGTGGATCGAAGGGGTGGCTGGTTCGCGGGGTCGGCGGCAAGAACCGATGCGACATCCAAAGGGCGGCGATCCCGGCAGGCACCTGCAACGCGAACAGCCAGGGCCAGGACAGGACCGACATCACCGCGGCCGCGACCGACGGCCCGGCGGCGGAGGATCCTGCGACCACAAGCGCATTGAAGCCGATGCCTCGCCCGAGCGAATCGCGCGGGAAGATGAAACGAACCAGCGCGCCGTTGACGCTCATAATGCCGGCGCCACCAAAACCTTGCAGCACGCGGCCGATCACCAGCACCGGTAGCGAGGGCGCGATCGCGCACAACAGCGAAGCCGCGGTGTACACCGCGAGACCCCAGACATAGACGCGCCGGTGGCCGTAGATGTCGCCGATCGAGGCGAAAGGCAGCAGCGTCACGGTCACCGCAAGCTGGTAGGCATTCACCACCCAGATGGACGCGGCAGGGGTTGCATTCATGTCCCGCGCGATGGTGGGCAAAGCGATATTGGCAAGCGAGGTGACCAGCACCGACATCGCTATGGCAATCGCGACGGCAAGCATCGCGCACCGCCGCTCGCGCGGCGGCAACCCGTCGGGCGCCTCCGTCTGTCGCACCAGGACTTCTGACATTTCGCTCGCTGTGTGCTTGACCCTGGCTTGGTTCGTCAACAATGTGCCGGCGATGGAACTGCCGCAGTTGGAAGGCGTGGTCCTGCCGGAGTGGATCGATGCGAATGGCCATATGAATCTGGCCTACTACGTCGTGCTGTTCGATCAGGCGACCGACCTGCTGTACGATGCTCTCGGGGTGGGGACGGCCTATCGCGAGGCCACCGGCAACTCGACCTTCACGGCGGAGACACACACATTGTACGAGCGGGAGCTTCGCGCGGGAGAGGCGGTGCGCGTCGTGCCCTACCTGCTCGGTGCCGATACGAAGCGGCTGCACTATTTCCACGAAATGTTCCATGCCGAGCAGGGCCACCGGGTCGCGGCGCAGGAGCTGATGGCGCTGCATATCGACATGTCGGTGCGCCGGGTGGCGCCGTTCCCGCCTGCCTTGTCGGAGACGATCGGCGCGGCCGTGCGGGCGTGCCGCAGCCGGCCGGTGCCGGAGGGCGTCGGCCGGCGGATCGCCATGCCGGGATGAGCACGACGGCCCTTCAGCCCCCCAGGAATTTCTCGGTCCAGCTCTTGTAGTCGCCGTCACGCGTTACCCGGCGCATCATCTCGGCCGAGGCAATACCCTGGAGATCGCCCGACTTGGTGCCTTCACGCAGTGCCTTCAGCGTTTGATAGACCGCCTGCACCGCGGCCGAGAACGGCTGATGGCCTTGCAGCGCAATCCGCACGCGCCGGCTGGCCAGATAATCGCGGTCCTGCAGTTCGCGCCCCGAGCCGCCCAGCATCAGCGGGATCTTCACCGTCGCCGCGACCGCATCGAGCTGTTCGCGCGTCATGCCGCCGGCGAAGAACAGGGCATCGACCCCGGCATCCTCATAGGCTTTGGCCCGCCGCAGCACATCCTCGGTGCCGGAGAGCGCTGCGGCGCTGGTGCGACCGACGATGACGAAGGAAGGGTCTTCGCGCGCGGCGAGGGCAGCGCGCATCTTGCCGATGCCCTCCTCGAGTGAAATCAGACTCGGTTTGTTTTCGCCATAGGCGCGTGGCAGCAGCGTGTCCTCGATGCACATCGCGGCGACACCCGCGGTCTCCAGTTCCTGCACCGTGCGCATGACATTAAGCGCATTGCCGTAGCCGTGATCGGCATCGACCAGCAGTGGCAGTTTTCCCGCGCGATTGATGCGGTACGCCTGCTCGGCAAATTCGCTCAGCGTCAGTACTATGAGGTCCGGCGCGCCCAATACCGTGAAGGATGCGATCGACCCGGCGAACATGCCGACTTCGAATCCCAGTTCCTCGGCGATCCTCGCCGAAATGGGATCGAACACCGAGCCTGGATGGATGCATTGCTCGCCGCCCAGCACGGCACGGAAGCGTTCACGCCGGTCGGTCCAGTGCATATCGAACCCTCCTTGTTTGCCGCCCCGCTCGGCCCGCCAAGCAGGCGCCGCATGGCGTGATCAGATCGTGGGGCGCTGGTTGAACGGATAATACGGCGGAAACTCGCCGACCGCCGTCATGTCGACTTCCACCAGGCTGGGTCCCTTGTACTCGATCGATCGGGCCACCGTCGCGCCGAACGTATCGGCGATCGCAACTTTCCAGAACGGAATGCCGGCGAGCGCGGCGAGCTGCCCGAGATCCGGGCCTTGCAGGTCGGCGAAGAAGCGGCGGCCCTGCGCCGTCGCATCCTGGATGCGTTTGATCACGCCATAGCCGCGGTCGTTCATCACGATGATGCTGACGTCGAGATTCTCCTGTACCGCGGTCCACAGCTCGCCGACATTGAGGAAGAACCCGCCATCGCCGGTCATCACCACGGTCTTGCGACCGTTCGCGGCGGCCGCGGCGCCAAGCCCGAGCGAGAGGCCCTGGCCGATGCCGGCGCCGACCGGGAAAACGCTTTGGTTAGGGCTGTACACCGGGAAGACGCGGTTGCCCCAGGTGGTGTTGCTCTGCGTCACGTCGCGCACCCAGATCGCATCTTTAGGCATGACGGAGCGCAACTGTTCCGGAAAGCTGCCATAGACACCGAGACTGGCGAGGAAGTCGGCGCGCGCGATCTGCTTCAGCTTCGCGAAATCGCCGCGGTAGTCGGGCTCTATACGCAGGCGGCCTTCGATCCGTGGCAACAGTGCGTCGAGCGTCGCCTGCACGTCGCCGCAGACAAACCAGGTGTTCGCGTAAGTGCGGCCGTTGGCCAGCGGGTCTATGTCGACCTGGATGATGTTGGGTGGCAGCTTCACCGCGAAGTCGCCGGTCTCCTGCCCGCGCAGGCGCGTGCCGACGGCGAGCAGCAGGTCAACGGTCTGATAGAACTGCTGGATCTTCGGCATGCCGTTGCCGTGCAGGCCGCCCAGGTTCATCGGGTGCTCTTCTGAAACCGTCCCCTTGCCGTTGTTGCTGCTCAGCATGGTAAAGCCGAGATCCAGCAGCTTGTGGATGGCGCCGCCGGAACGGCGCGCGCCGGAGCCGACCCACAGCATGGGACGCCTCGCACGGCCAACGCGCGCGGCAAGTTCGTCCAATTCGGTGTCGGACGGCGTGCGTGGCGGTGGCAGCGGCAGGACGAAGTTGTCGAAGATCGACGGGCGCTCGATTGCGGCCCGTTGCAGATCGATCGGCACCTCGACGCTGACCGGGCCGGTGGGCGGCGTCAGTGCATCCACGGCGGCGCGGGTCAGCACGCCGATCGTCTGCTGCGCCGAGCGCACGCGATATGCGGTCTTCGATACCGAGCGCAGCATGCCCAGTTGATCCGGTGCATCGTGCACCGTGCCGAGTTCGCGGTCGGCGAATTTCGTGGCGGTCTGGCCGGTGATGTGCAGCACTGGCGTGCCGGAAAAGCGTGCCTCGATCAGCCCGCCGATCGCGTTGGCGGCACCCGGACCGGTGGACGAGAAGATCACACCCAGGCCGCCGGATACGCGAGCGTAGCCATCGGCCATGTGCGCCCCGCCAAGCTCGCCACGCGCCATGATGAAGCGGATGGCGTTGCGACGGCCGATCGCGTCGAGCATCGGGATGTTGTGCACCGAGGCGATGCCGAACGCGGTTGTCACTCCGCAATGGATGAGAAACTCCGCGACGAGATCCCCGACGGTGTAATCGCTCGCCATCGCAAGCTCCTGTTCGTTGCGGCGAGGCTGGAGTACGCTCCGGCCTTGGTCAACCAGGGGAGAATGACAATGGCCGTGAGCCAGGCGGAGAAGGCGCAGCAGTTCCGCTCGCTGCATGAGGCCGGAGGGGCGTTCGTGATCGCCAATGCCTGGGACGCCGGATCGGCGCGCATCCTCGCCGGTCTTGGCTTCGCGGCATTGGCGACCTCGAGCGGCGCCGCGGCCGGTGTGCTTGGCCGTCGCGACGGCATGATCTCGCGCGATGAGTCGCTGGCCAATGCGCGTGCGGTGGTGGAGGCGACTGATCTGCCGGTGTCGGCCGACCTGGAGAAGGGCTTTGGCGATACGCCCGAGGATGCGGCGCTGACCATCAGCCGTGCCGGCGATATCGGCCTGGTCGGCGGCTCGATCGAGGATGCGACCGGGGATCCGAGCAGGCCGCTGTTCGATGCCGGGTTGGCTCGCGAGCGCATCGTCGCAGCGGTCGAGGCCGCTCGCGGTATGGCATTTCCCTTCATGTTGACGGCGCGTGCCGAGGGATTTCTTCGCGGCAAGCCCGACCTGGACGATGTGATCCGCCGGCTGCAGGCGTTCGAGGCGGCAGGCGCGGATGTGCTGATGGCACCGGGCCTGCCTGACCTTGCGGCAGTGCGCGCCGTGTGTTCCGCCCTGTCCAGGCCGTTCAACTTTATGGCGGGGATCAAGGGCCGGTCGTTTTCGGTGCCTGAGCTCGCCGAGGCAGGCGTGAAGCGGATCAGCCTGGCCACGTCGCTGTACCGCGCGGCGATGAGCGGCCTGCTGCATGCCGCCCGAGAGGTGAAGGAGCGGGGCACTCTGGGCTATGTCAATTCTGCTATGGCAACGCCGGAGCTGAATGCTTTTATGCGCGGGTGAGCGCAGGATCGATGTGAGCAGCCGGCTGCGGGGGATCGCATGGCAAACCAGGCAGGGGTTGTTGCGAGGCTGATCACTTCTCTTGCGTTTCTGTGCGCCGGATTCGGTGCCAGGGCGGCGGACGCGCCGGTCATTGAGTCCGTGGTCGATGCGGCGAGCGGTGCGGTGCTGTGGCAGAAGTCCGACAGTTCCGCGGTTCCGACGCTGAAGCCTGGTCAGACCATCATTCTGCGGGGCCACGGATTTGGTCCCGGTCCGGTGACCGCCGCCAATCCGGGACTGGGCCCTCCTGCCGGAGGGATCCCTCCGGCTGGCGGCTCGGCGTCCGTAGTTCCCTCCGCGGCCGAACCCGGTGATCGCGAACTGTCGAAGATCCTGTTCGGCAATGTCCGGGCCATGGAGCGCAATCTCTCCTCATATCGTGCGCGGATTGACCTTGAGTCGGCCGCGAGCGCGGTGCTGAGCGCGATCCAAGGTCGGGCACTCGACTACTTTGTCGAGGATTACGACCCCGCGCCTGACACTTGGGTCGCTGACATCGCCACATGGACCGATACCGCGATCAGCGTCCGGGTGCCGATCACGGCATATGAAGGCCCGATCGAGGTCGTTCGCATCGGTCTGAGCAGAGACACGGTGGACGACATCCGCACCGGCACGCCGCTGCGCTATCGTGATCCGAACACCGCGCGGGTGGTCGATGCACGGCGCAACCGTGCCTTTATCGATGGTTGGGAGATACGGCGCGCCGGTTCAGTGGTGCAGGTCAGCAATACCGTCCCCGCCGCGATTGCGCAGGGCGGGCAGGACCGGATGCGTGCGGTTCCTTCGGCCGCCGCCGCTCCGGCTGGCACCGCAACGGGCCGCAGCGCGCGAGATCAGTACGTGTATGGTGAACAGGCCTTCTGGGCCTGGGACTGGAACCTGGCTTTGCCGCATTTCCTACTCGGCGTCGATTGGGACGGCATCTTCGGTTTTGGCTATCACGACCACGACCCGTTCCTGGAAACGTTCGCGCAGAAGCTGAAGTACAAGGTCGCGGGCATCGAGCGGCCGTCGATCGAGACGGAGGGATATCGCCTGCCCATGCTGGCACCCGATGGAACGGTGCGGGAGACCGTACAGCACAAGGCTATGATCGACCGGATCAGCGGCAGCGGCATCCGCCCCTACACCAGCTTTGGCGCCATTCCCCTATTGCCTGACCAAGGGGCCGAGAAGCTGATCGCCCCCGATGTCGCCTATGAGGCGCAGGCTTTCGCCGGACAGACGCCGTATCCCATCGAGATGGCGCTGCATCTTCCGCTGACCCGGCCGCAGTACGAGGGACAGACGAAACCCAGCGGGTGGGTGGGTTATGTTTACACCCAAGCCGCCGATCCGATCCCGGGACAGGGCGGCTCCCATTCCTGGATCGGCTTCAACTGCGCGGCGTGCCATGCGGCTCGCATCACGTATGAATACGAGCCAGGCGGAAAGAAGGTCACTCGGATCTTCCCCGGTCTTCCCAACCCGGACTGGAAATCAACATTCCTGGCGCTGAGCGGGCGTACTTTCGGTCTCACTGGAGCCGAGAAGCTGCCGGCGAATTTCATCGCCTTCGATCATCCGGCGGGAACGCAGCAACGGCTGGGCGACTTGTGGTCGGCACGCAGCGCACGGTTCCTCGCAAGCATTGGTGCGCTAGGCAG
Organism: Acetobacteraceae bacterium; assembly: GCA_036555825.1. Lineage (GTDB taxonomy): Bacteria > Pseudomonadota > Alphaproteobacteria > Acetobacterales > Acetobacteraceae > JAMXLO01. The sequence continues at coordinate 6,801 of DATBKQ010000629.1, forward strand.
GCAGGCGGTTGACGATGAGTTGTTGGAGCACTCGAAGCAGCCGATCGACAAGACACTGCTGATCTATAACTTGCCGCCTGGTGCGACGGAATCGACCTTGTTCGTACCAGCGGGCGATCCAGGCGATTACGCCAATGACTACTTCTTCTCCCCGCAGGCGATCCCGATCATCACCAATCACACGCCGGTGCGGCGTGCGCTGTCCCGCTCGGAACTGATCGATGGCTTCGAAGGTGCCTATCTGCATGGCGAAGAGCCCGAGGGCGCGCGCGGCCCGATGTCGTCGCGGTCGCTGCAGGACCTGACGCTTTATGTCTCGACGCTGTGGCAGAATGACGAGCTGCTGCGGCGCATCGGGATGTACAGATGGCTGAAGTACAGGCGGCGGACGGCGCTGCTCGGGGCGGAGCCGGTGAGCGAAGGGGCGTTTGTCTCCTACCTTTATTCGCAAGACCAATTGCTGACACCCGAGCAATATGCACCGGCCCACGCTCCAGCGAGTGGACTAGGCGCGATCAGGGACGCGGCAGTGGCCGATCCGACCGGTGCGCGCGCCATGGCGGAGCCGTTCGCGCAACGCTTTCCGGATCTGACACGCCACATCGTCGCTGGGGCGCAAGCGTTTGTCGGCGGTTGCCAGCGGTGTCATGCGGCCGGCAACGCCGGCACCTGGACCAACGAGGACATGATGCCGATCTCAGCGGCCGGCGGGGCCGAACCGGTCGGCCGCTTCTTCTCTCCCACGGCATGGCAGCGCAGCGTGCAATCGATCCGTACCGCGATCCTGCAGAACCTGTTCTGGGTGCAGCGTCGCGGCCTGTTGAGCGACGGCCATGTGGTGGGCGATGCGCCGAACAACATGGATGGCCTGGAGATTCTGGTGGACCCGGCTCGCTGCCAGGCGCCGCTGAACCCGGATGGCAGTGTCGATCTGGACCATGCATCAGCATTGTACCGGCGCCTCTACACGATCCGTCAGGGAGACGATCATAGCTTCCGGGTGCCCGGCGCGGGGATGCGGTTCGAATATACGACGCGGTTCGGTGACCCCGCCGGTGTCCTGCGGCAGGTGGTGGCAGCGAAACCGGATCGGCTGGTGACGGAGACCGAAGCGCGCTTCGTCGAACGCCATGCTTACTTCACCAGGCGTGACGACGGCTACTACTACTGGGATTATCAGCAGATGCGGCGCGAGTACGGGGAATTGGAGTTCGGCCTCAATCCGAATGATACTGGGCAGCACAGCCGAATTGGCGGCCTGCCTGCCGCGCCGCATCCCTGGTGTCTGCCCGGCGGCAGCTCGCGACAAACCATCGATGATCTGGTCGCGTTTCTGCTGACGTTATAATTGTCCGATGAATTCGCCTTCCATACGGCGCCGGTAGCGATACGCTTCGTCTGCTTCATCCATCTGGACGTCGGCCCACGTGACACAGTGCCCCGTGGGCACATCGCGAACCAATGGCACCCGGTTGGCCAACCCGATCGGCAGTCCGCCGAGCGCCAGACTGGCGCGGGCCTGCATGAGTTTCCCCCAGACGCAGGCGCCGCCTTCGCCATCCAGTACCTCGCCCGCCCGCAGATCGCGTTTGGCGGTGGCGACGACGTCGCCGTGGAATCCGGTGGGCGCGCCCGTCGCCTCGCCGCGCAATGCGGCGGAGAGGATCGAGACGTTCAGTTCCAGGCCGATCAAATGGAACGGCCGGTACAGGGCAGCGACGCGTCCCGACCGGTCAGTTGACACGCCGTATTCCTTGAAGCAGCGCGTGGCATAGTCGGTCGGTGCCGCGAAGACGACATAGACTCCCCAGCGAAGATCATTGGCCACATCGCGGCCGTCGCGATGCAGGCTGGACACCACCTCGACCTGTCCATCGAGGTGGCCCAGCCCATCGGCCAGTTCATGTGTGCCCAGTGGGGGAAAGCCGATACCGTCGGATGGCACCGCCAGTCCGGTGGCATTGGCGACCGCGGCCATCTCGATCCCTGACTTCGTGCCGTCGAGAAACGAGTTGAACATCTGCGGGTTCATGCCGCCGAGCTGCGCCTGCTGCTCGGTCAGCCCGTAATACCCCCAGACCGTTGCCGGCGTGGACGCGTGATACTCCGGCAGGTACTTGGTGCCTTTCCCCGCGGCAAGGACACGGAACCCACAGGCGCGCGCCCAGTCCACCAGCTCGCAAATCAGCGCCGGCTGGTCGCCATAGGCGAGCGAATAAACCACCCCGGCGCGCGATGCCTCGCGCGCCAGTGCAGCGCCCGCCAACACGTCGGCCTCCACATTGACCATGACGACATGCTTGCCTTCGGCAATCGCGCGGCGGGCATGGCTGATGCCGGCTGGCGCGTGGCCGGTCGCTTCCACCACCAACTCGAGATCGGCCGCCGCCAGCATTGCCTGTGCATCGTCGGTGAACCGCGTTGCTTCGGTCAGTTCATCGGGCCAGCCGACATTACGGCATGACTGGCGCGCGCGGTCAGGAGACAGGTCGGCAATTGCGGCAACCTGGATGCCTGGCGTCGAGGGCACCTGTGCCAGGAACATTGAGCCGAACTTGCCGGCACCGATCAACCCGACGCGCACTGGCCGGCCCGCATCCAGCCGCCGGCGCAACAGACCATGCAAATTCATCCTGATCGACCCTTTTCCCGCGCGGCAATTCGTGGCCCATTGCTACGCCAGGGCAGGGAGTTTGGCGATGGCGGATCATCCCTCGGTGGAGTGGCGAGAAATGCGAGCGGACGAGTTGCGCGAAAGGGCTCGAGACAATGCGATTGTGATCCTGCCGGTCGCTTCCCTTGAACAGCACGGGCCGCATCTGCCGGTCGAGGTCGATTCGATGCTGGGCGAGACGGTGGGGGTCCGCGCGGCTCGAAAGCTTGCCGAGCGCGGCCAGCAGGCGCTGGTTCTGCCGGTACTCTGGACAGGTCTTTCCGAGCATCACATGAGCTTCGGTGGCACGATCACGCTGGATTTCATGGCATTCTCCTCGCTGATCGAGGGAGTGTGCCGCTCGGTGCTTCGGCACGGTTTCAGGCGTGTCGCGCTGCTGAATGCGCATGGCGGAAACGAGAATGCGCTGCGCACCATCACGGACGAGCTGACGCTGAAGCTTGGAGTTCCCCTCGTCCAGTTCACTTACTGGTATGCGGCGGCGGGTGCGATCGCCGAGATACTGGATACGCAAACCGCACTGATGCATGCGTGCGAGGCGGAGACGTCGATGATGCTCGCGGTGCGGCCGGAGCTTGTGGCCATGGATCGGGTCGGACTGGCGAAGGCCAACAGTCCCGACGTTTCCAGTGTCGTCGGCGGTGGCGTGTACCGTTGGCGCACCATCGGGGCGCGCTCCTCCTCCGGAGTGATCGGCAATCCGGAAGCTGCCACCGCCGAGAAGGGTGAACGTCTGTTCGAGGCGATCGCGACTACGCTTGCCGACAAACTGGGCAATCCCGAGTTGTGGGACTTGCCATGGCAGGCCGAGCGTCTGGAATAGGTCGGTTTGTGACGGAAAGGTTGTGGTGCGATGGCGTCCCGCAAATGGCAGTTCTGGATCGATCGTGGCGGTACATTCACCGACCTGGTCGCGCGTGACCCGGATGGTCGTCTAACGACTCATAAGCTACTCAGCGACAACCCGGGACGCTACCGCGACGCCGCCCTTGCCGGCATCAAGACCGTTCTCGGGATACCTCTCGATGCACCGATCCCGCGCGGGGTAATAGCTGCGGTGAAGATGGGCACCACGGTTGCCACCAATGCACTGCTGGAGCGCAAAGGAGAGCGCACGCTTCTGGTGGTAAACCGTGGCATGGCCGATGTGCTGCGTATCGGCAACCAGGCGCGTCCTCGACTGTTCGATCTCGCCATCACACTCCCATCCATGCTGTACGAAGACGTGGTGGAGATTGGCGGCCGCGTGGGTGTCGACGGCAACGAAATCGAGCCGCTTGATGCAGGCTTGGCGCGCCAGGCATTTGCTGCTGCCCGGGCCAAGGGCATCACTGCCTGTGCGATCGTCTTGATCCACGCATGGAAGTACCCGGACCACGAGCGACGCCTTGCGGAGCTTGCGCGGGCGGCCGGTTTCGCGCAGGTGTCCGCGAGCCACGCCGTCAGCCCGTTGCTGCGCCTGATCCCGCGCGGCGACACCACCGTGGTCGATGCGTATCTGTCGCCAATCCTGCGTCGCTACGTCAATCAGGTGGCGGCGGAGCTTGCCGGCGTGCGGCTGTATTTCATGCAGTCGAACGGTGGGCTGGCGGATGCGGCCGGATTCCAGGGCAAGGATGCGATCCTGTCGGGACCCGCTGGTGGCATTGTCGGCGCGGCGCGCACGGCGGCGATGGCGGGCCTGGATCACATCATCAGCTTCGACATGGGCGGCACGTCCACCGACGTTGCGCTTTACGCGGGCGGTTTCGAGCGTGCATTTGAAACCTCGGTGGCCGGCGTGCGCATGCGCGCGCCGATGATGGCGATCAACACCGTGGCGGCCGGCGGCGGCTCGATCCTGCATTTCGACGGAGCGCGCTTCCGGGTCGGGCCAGACTCGGCGGGTGCGGCTCCGGGACCGGCCTGTTATCGCAATGGCGGGCCGCTGACCGTCACTGACGCAAATGTGTGCGTGGGAAAGATTCAACCACGCCACTTTCCGGCGATCTTCGGACCCGAGGGGGATGCGCCGCTGGACGCGGCCGTCGTTACAGCCAAGTTCGCGGCACTCGCCGAGGAGATCGAGCGCGCGACCGGGCAGCAGCGGACGCCCCGCCAGGTCGCCGAGGGCTTCCTGCAGATCGCCGTCGCCAACATGGCGAATGCGATCAAGCAGGTGTCGGTGCAGAAGGGCCACGACGCGACTCGCTTCGCGCTGCAGTGTTTCGGCGGCGCCGGCGGTCAGCACGCTTGCATGGTCGCCGATGCGCTCGGGATGGAGACCGTATTCATCCACCCCTTTGCCGGAGTGCTCTCCGCCTACGGGATGGGACTCGCCGATCAGACGGCGATGCGTGAACAGGCGGTCGAGATCCCACTCCGAGACCACGCCATGCCGGTGCTGCGCGACGTTGCCGACCGGCTGGCCGCCCAGGCATCGGAGGCGCTCGCCGCGCAGGGAGCCGATGCTTCGTGCGTTACCGTGCGGCGAAACCTGCATCTGCGCTACGCCGGGACCGAGGCAGCGCTGATCGTGGCGCTACGCGAACAGAAGGAGATTGTCGACGATTTCACCGCGGCGCATCGTTCCCGCTTCGGCTTTGCCACGCCGGATCGTCCGCTTGTGGTCGAGGCAGTTGCGGTGGAAGCGATCGCACCCGGCGAGCCGGTGCGGGAATCGACACTTGCGGCACGAACCCTCGGTGCGCCGCGTGTCATCGACACGATCCAGATTTTCACCGGGGGTGCGGATCACGCGGCGCCGGTGGTCGATCGCACCGATCTGCTCGCGGGCGATCGTATCAGCGGGCCGGCGCTGATCCGCGAGGCGAATGCCACGACCGTGGTCGAGCCAGGCTGGACGGCGGAGATCACAGCACTCGATCACATGACTTTGCGGCGAACCGAACGCCTGCCGACGCGTATGGCGGCGGACACCGGGCGGCCTGACCCGGTATTGCTCGAGCTGTTCAACAACCTGTTCATGAACGTCGCCGAGCAGACCGGAGCGGTGCTGCAAAACACGTCGATGAGCGTCAACATCAAGGAGCGGCTTGACTTCTCCTGCGCCATTTTCGATGCCGATGGCTTTCTGGTTGCCAACGCACCGCACGTCCCAGTGCATCTCGGTGCGATGGGAGAGAGTGTGCGGACCGTACTGAACAACCGCCGCGACATGCTGAAACCGGGTGACGTGGTGGCGCTGAACAATCCGTTCAACGGCGGGACGCATTTGCCCGACGTGACGGTTATCACCCCGGTGTTCGACGAAGCTGGCCGCGACATCATGTTCTTTGTCGGCAGCCGTGGCCATCACGCCGATATCGGCGGCATCACGCCCGGATCGACGCCGCCGGTGTCGCGGACACTGGAAGAGGAAGGCGTGGTGATCGACGACTTCCTGCTGGTCGATGGCGGCCAGTTCCGTGAGGCGGAGCTTCGCGCGCTGCTGCTTGGCGCGAAATACCCGGCGCGCAGTCCGGAGGTGAACATCGCCGACATCAAGGCGCAGGTCGCGGCAAACGAGAAGGGCGTGCAGGAGCTGAAGCGGGTGGTGGCGCTGTACGGCTGGCCGACGGTCAGCGCCTACATGCGGCACGTGATGGATAATGCCGAGGAGTCGGTGCGCCGCGTGATCGATCGCATTGGCAGCGGCTCGTTCGAATACATCATGGACAGTGGCCTTCCGCTCCGCGTCGCTGTCAGCGTCGATCATGCCGCGCGGAGCGCGGTGGTGGATTTCACCGGCACCGGGCGGCAGAGCGAGGGCAATTTCAACTCGCCGCCCGCGGTCACCCGCGCGGCCGTGCTGTACGTGTTCCGAACTTTGGTAGCCGACGACATCCCGCTGAATGACGGTTGCCTGAAGCCGCTGCGACTGATCATCCCGCCCGGCACTTTCCTGTCCCCCAAGCCGGGTGCCGCGGTGGTGGCCGGCAACACCGAGGTTTCTCAGGCGACCTGCAACGCGCTGTTCGGTGCGCTGAAGCCGATTGCCTGCTCGCAGGCGACGATGAACAACTTCCTGTTCGGTGACGCGACCCGACAGTATTACGAGACGATTTGCGGCGGAACCGGCGCCGGTCCCGGCTTCGACGGCACGTCCGCCATCCATTCGCATATGACCAACACGCGAATGACCGATCCGGAGGTCCTGGAGCTGCGTTATCCGGTACGCCTGGAGCGGTTCGCCATTCGTTGCGGTTCCGGCGGCAATGGCAGGTGGCGCGGCGGCGAAGGGGCGGCTCGCCGGATCCGGTTCCTCGAACCCATGACCGCGGTCATCGTCGCGTCGCGGCGCAACGTGGCGCCGTTTGGGCTCGAGGGAGGCGAAGCTGGCGCGGTAGGACGGCAATGGGTCGAACGCGCCGACGGCAGGCACGAAATTCTCAGTGGCACCGACAGCGCGGAGCTCACCGCCGGGGATGTGTTCGTGATCGAGACGCCTGGTGGCGGTGGCTACGGCATCGTCGGCTGACGCGCGGTG
>DATBKQ010000630.1:0-1688 GCA_036555825.1 Acetobacteraceae bacterium
CGCAAGGCCGGCCATTCCGCCGCACCCTCCAGGCCCTGGACCGACCGCCCAAGCCTGCTGTAGCCCTCGAAAAACTCCGGGTTGTCGTAGATATTCTGCGTCATCGCTCAAACTCGCCCGCAAGGATCCATCATCGATGCCTGATTCCAGCCCTGTCGTCACCGACCCGTTCGTCAAATTCCAGGACTGGATGAAGGAAGCCTGGGCCCACGAGCCGGAAGACGCCAACGCCATGACGCTCGCCACCACCACACCGGGCGGCATGCCCTCGGCGCGCATCGTGCTGCTGAAGGGCGCCGACACGCGCGGTTTCGTGTTCTACACCAACACCCAGAGCCGCAAGGGGGACGAACTCGCGGAGAACGCGCGCGCCGCGCTGCTGTTCCATTGGAAGCCGCTGGGCCGCCAGGTCCGCATCGAGGGCCATGTCGAGCGCGTGGCCGATGCCGAGGCGGATGTGTATTACGCGACACGCCCGCGCATCTCGCGCCTCGGCGCCTGGGCGTCCGACCAGTCCCGCGCCCTGCCAGATCGCGCGGAGCTGGAACGCCGCCTCGCGGAATACGAGGCGAGATATCCAGGCGAGGACATCCCTCGCCCGCCGCACTGGTCCGGCTATCGGATCGTCCCCGAGCGCTTCGAGTTCTGGCAGAACATGCCGTTCCGGCTGCACGACCGCACCGTATATACAAAGACCCCGGCCGGCGGCTGGGCGATCGGCAAGCTGTATCCCTGACATGCCCGCACCCTCCGGGCAGGCGGAGGTGGCGGCCTTCCTGCGCGACCGCGCCGGCGCGGAGCCGCTGGAGACGCATATCTCGCTGGTGTTCGTCGGCGCCGACACGGTGTGGAAGCTGAAGAAGGCGGTCCGGCTGACCTTCCTCGATTTCACCTCGCTGGCGGCGCGCCGGCGCTTCACATTGCGCGAGTTGGAACTGAACCGGCCGGCCGCACCCGGCCTGTACCGCGACGCCGTGCCCGTGGTGCGCCAGGCCGATGGCCGGCTTGCCTTCGGCGAACCCGGCGATGCGGCGGCGATCGACTGGGTGCTGCGCATGGCGCGGGTGCCGCAAGGCGACTTCCTCGATGAAATCGCCGCTGCCGGCAAACTGACGCCGCGATTGCTGGATGCGCTGGGCGACACCGTGGCGGCGTTCCATGGCCGGTTGCCGCCGGTCCGCGGCACCGCCATCGCCGCGGCCATGCGCGACGTGGCACGCGGCAACGCCCGGTCGGCACACGAGGCCGGCCTGCCGGAGAACGCCGTGCGCGAGTGGCAGGCACGCATCCTTGCCGCGCTCGATGCCCTGACGCCATGGCTGGCCGGGCGCGAGCGCGATGGCTTCGTCCGCCGCGCGCATGGCGATCTGCACCTGGGCAATCTCTGCCTGTGGGAGGGCAGGCCGGTGCCGTTCGATGCGCTCGAGTTCGACGAAGCGATGGCAACGATCGACCTGGGCTACGACCTGGCTTTCCTGCTGATGGATCTCGATCAGCGCGTCTCGCGCGCCGCCGCCAATCGCGTCCTGAACCGCTATGTCGCCCGTACCGGCGACGCCGCGCTGACCCGCGGCCTGCCGGTGTTCCTGTCGCTCAGGGCGATGATCCGCGCGCATGTCGAGGCGAAGCGCGGCCATGCGGCGGTCGCGGCGTCCTATCTGACGGCGGCATCGGGTTATCTGCGGCCG
>DATBKQ010000631.1:0-2286 GCA_036555825.1 Acetobacteraceae bacterium
TGGCGAACTTCGTCGCCCCGAGCGTGTTGGTCCACGCCGCATGCGGCTGTGGCGGACGCCAACGCAGGTCGCCGACAGGAGGCGCGGCGTAGGGAATGCCAAGGAACGAGCTGATGCCGTTTTTGGCGAAGCCCTGCACCGGTCCTTCCTTGGTGTGAACGACGGGGCCGGATGTTTCGGCGGCATTGCCCGCCTGCGGTATGCCCGCGATCAGGCAGAGCAGACCGAACAAGGCGGTTGTCGTCGCCAGGAGACTGCTTCCCCTGTTGGCCATCGTTCCATCCCCATGATGCCGTGCGTGCTTATTGGCAGGAGGGTGCGCGCAATTGGCGGTGTGTGACAAGAGGCGCTCAACACCAGGCTGCAGAACCGGGTTCTTGCCGCACCGATGGAGTTGTGAGTTGAAGCAAGAGTCGGAGCCGCCGCATAGGTAATCGGCACGCTGCGGCACAACGCCGGTTGCGCTCGACAACTTCGCATCAGGGCATCAACGTCTGGCCTAGCGGCGACCCGGCGCGGCGGCGGTGATCTCGGGCGCGCGGTGGTTCAGCCGACTACTGCTAAACCTCAAGGATCATGATCCGTACGCGCAACCGTCATGGCCGGCGTTGTGCCGACAACCCACGTCCTTCTCTGGTCGTGTCTGACGAAAAGTCGTGGATGGCCGGGCCGAACCGGCCGAGCCCGGCCATGACGGTGGAGCTCCGAACAACTGGTCTACAAGGCCAAGGCGCAGCGGGCAGTGCATGGAACCACCCCAGTGCGAGCTGGCGGACGTGGATGCGGCACCCTCTCCCGGCGCTTCGCGCCGACCTCTCCCACGATGTGGGAGAGGTGTACGGGGTCCTCGCCGGCCGGACGACCGTATAGGGTTTGACAATATCATCTACCGGTAAGTAGCTTTTGATATCCATTGCAGCGAAGCCGGCGGCGAAGGGCATCGCGGCAGATGTGACTCAAGAAACCAAAGCGGCCACGCACATAATCACACCTGGAGGGACGATCATGCCAATCGCCAGTCAGGACGACCTGTTCAGCCCGGACGTGATCGCAAACCCCTACGCCTACTACGGCCGACTGCGCGCCGAAGATCCGGTGCACTGGAACCCGAGCTACGAATTGTGGCTGATTACCCGGCACGACGATCTGGTGTGGCTGACCCGGCACCACGAATTGTTCTCCTCCGCCGTATTCAGGAATGACCCACGCCCGGCTTACCCGCCGATCGCTGAATCCGACCTCGGACTCTACGATTACGTGCGCGGCTACCAGGGCGACCAGTTCATCCAGCACGACCGTCCGGAGCACCTGGAGATGCGCCGGGTCATGCACAGCTATTTCACGCCCAAGTCGATGGAGGCCTGGCGGCCGTTCGTCCGCGAGGCGGTCAAGGACCTGCTCGACGAAGCGGACAAGAAGGGCGGCATGGATGTCATGCGCGACCTCGCAACGCCGCTGCCGGTGCTGGTGATCGCGGAGATGATGGGCGTGCCCAAGGCTGACCGGCCCTACATCCGTCAGCTTGCCGAGAAGCTGCTTTATATCGGCCGCGGCGAGTATGACCGCATGAAGCCTCTGACCGAGGGGATGCGCGGGATGATCGAATACGTCTCGCCGCTCGTGGACAGGCGAATCGTCGATCCGGGGGATGACTTCATCTCGGTGCTGGCGCGCGGCGAGAAGCAGGGCATCTTCACGCGTCATCAGGTTCTGGTGAACACCTCGCTCCTGCTGCTGGCGGGGCACGAGACGACGATCAACCTGCTGTGCAACGGAACTCTGGCGTTCACGCGTCATCCGGATCAGTGGGAGCTCTTGAAAGAGGATCCTGCGGGGCGTGCCAAACAGGCGACGGAGGAATGCCTGCGCTACGATTCACCGGTGGTCTCGATTCAGCGGATCGCAACCGAGGATGTGGAGATGCGTGGCAAGGTACTGCGCAAGGAGGACCGCGTACGCTGGTTCATCTCCGCGGCCAACCGCGATCCCGACGCGTTTCCCAATCCGGAGACGTTCGACATCTTCCGCCATCCGAATCAGCATGTCGCGTTCGGCTCCGGGACGCATCATTGCCTGGGCGCGACGCTGGCGCGCGTGGAGGGCCAGGAGGTGTTCAAGGCATTGGCCGAACGCTTCCCCGACCTGCGGGCGGAGACCGACGATCTGGAGTATCAACCCAGCATCACATTCCGCTCGCTGAAGGCATTGCCTGTCACCTGGCATTAGGAGAACGGTAGTGGCGCGCAAGCTGAAAGTCTGGGTGGACCACCACGCCTGCGTCGGCAA
>DATBKQ010000632.1:0-2286 GCA_036555825.1 Acetobacteraceae bacterium
ACGAGAAGCAGGGCAGTTGGTGGGAGTGCCGGGACGCTCGATGCGAGCCGTTCTCGTGCTGACCGTTCCGCAGGCGTAACTCAAGCCAGCTTGATGAGTAACCGCAGGTCCACTAAGTGATTGATGTTATACGAGAATGCCGGCTTAGCTCAGCGGTAGAGCAGCGGTTTTGTAAACCGAAGGTCGCAAGTTCAATCCTTGCAGCCGGCACCAATAAAAACAAGCACTTAGCGTTATGCTTGTGCACGGACGTTTTCTCGGGGACAGCACCTGGGACAGCAACGCCGGCCCGCTGCAATTGGGACAGCGCGGGGCAGCAATCACAGTTGCGTGAGTAGCCGCCCAGCCGGCGGCGCTGGTCAGAAGCGCCAACGCCCCGACGCGCCACGGTGGCGGGCGGTGGGTCACAACTCTTGCCCCTACTTCATGTCGTCCAGCGTTCCCATGACGGCTCGCGTAAGGGCGTAGCGGATGCTTCCTTGAAGTGTAAGGCCGTAAGGATCAGCAACCGAATTGGCGAGGCCCAAGCGGGTGGCGTGAATAGCTGTGTCACCGCTGCTATTGAAAGTCATCACAAGACGTGCCCACGCTTTGGCTTCTTCCACCAGTGGAAGCGGCCTGCCGTAGGTGAGCCGCGACGCATAAAGGACGCATTCGTTGAGTGTGCGCGCCAAGTGCCACCGACTATATTCGGCCGATCTGTCCATCCGCGCCAGACGCGCCAAGTCGGTTGTATCCATCTCGCGGCTGACCCAATCGTCCTCCCCTGGGGTATTGCGCGGGACAGCATTGAGCACAGCGGCGCAGTATTTCGAAAGCAGCGTTGCCAGATGGATACGCGAGTTGGCGTCTCCGTTGGATCTCCCCGGGTCAAGCGCAAAGCTCAGGATGTCTGCGACAGGCGGAATTGGCGATAGCTGACTTTTCGCGGATCGCGGCAGGACAAGGACAGCCGCCAGCGCGACGGCGATGAAGAATGTCCGCATGGTCTCTCCGTCAGAATGACGCCACGGTGCCCGGCGCGCGGCCGACTCGCCAGAACGCGGCGGCAACAATCCCCGGCATGCCTTTAGCCGGTATGTCCGATAGCGGGCATGCAAACGGCTCCGGTGATGCCGGGGCCGTCGCTAGGGTGCCCGTAGCAGCCATTTTAGCAGTGCCACCCGTCGGAGAAATTCGCGGCCAAGGTGCGTCGGATCAAATGGGTGTGTCGAGTCTTGTCATGGTGCACCCCCTACACAGTCAGTGCCAAGCCGGCAGCCGTCCTCACGACAAGCCCGGCCAGTGCGTTGGCCGTCGTGCCCTTGGCTGCACGGTTTTCGTTTCCGCGTCCGGGCTTCGCGAACCTGGACGCCATGAGCTGGTCTGATCGGCCGACACCGAAGCAGGCGCCGCGGTCGAACCGCAGGCGGCAAGCCGTGGCCTGGAGATTCTTGGGGATATCCGGGGATTCCTTGGTGCGGACCATTGCCACTGACAAATAGCGCTGTACGTACAATGGACAAGCGACGCCAGATGCAGGAGGACATGCCGGCCAGGGCCGGAAGCCGCTGATTTTACGCCCCCTGTCCTGCGTAAGAAATAGGCCCCGACGGTGTTACCGCCACCGCGGGGCCCTTCACCCGAGCCACACACACCGCTATTGGAGTCTGCGCATGGCCCAGGCAACTGATGCCTATACCACCGTTCGGCCACACTGTCGCTCATGCGGCCGGCCGCTTGTGGAAGAAACCTTCGTTGGGTTCGTCTATCGCTCGCAAAGCCGCCGCATCCCCCGCCTTGTCCGCAAGATTCTGCGTGCCGTACTCATTGCAACGCCAGCGATTTGCCTGAGCGTCGATCTGCGCCTGCCCCAGCCGGCCGCCCACACCATCAGTGGACGGCCGAAGCCGATCAAAGGCAGCATCGAGTACATTGGTCCGTGGGCTACCGAGGTCCGCGTGATCCTGCACCCGCCCGGCTGAGCAACATCGGCAGCATTCAGCGCGGGGAGGGTATCATGGAAAAGCGCGGCCGTTGGGCTGTCGAGACTTACCTGTCAGTATGGCAACGGCTCTGTGAGGCCACGTGGCGCAGAGAGCTTGAAGACCCGCTGTTCGCTCGCGCCGTTGCCCTCGCCAAAGAAGACGGCTGGTTTCCGATGCCGCCAGAGGACGCGCCGTGGCTTCGCCGCGAGGCATGGCGGGATGTCATCCGGTCGTGGTGGTTCCCCGCTCGCCAGCACTACGCCAGCCCGGACGACATCGAGCTGAACTGGATCATTGAGCAGCACGAACGTGACGCGGC
>DATBKQ010000633.1:0-2796 GCA_036555825.1 Acetobacteraceae bacterium
ATCCTTCCCGGTGCCGTCGAAACGGCCATGTACAAAGTCGCAAATGAGACCGCCGAGCAGCAAGCCTCCCTCACAAACTTGCATGCCTTGAAGCGGATTGCCTCACCCGACGAGTTGGCACAGGCGGCGCTCTATCTCGCCTCTGATGCGTCAAGTTTTCAATCGGGAACCGCTATGCTGGTGGACGGTGGCCTGTCTATCACGCGAACCTAAGAAGCGCTCGCGGTTTCCCGGCTACCCTAGCAAGTGCACCGTGTCGGCTGCGCGGGCGTATCGAGTGAAATAACCCCTAATCTGACTGTGCCCGTCGGACCCCACAGACCAACGGTGCTTTCGCGTTCTTTGTCGCTCAAGCTCCACGCCCGTCCTTTTGGAAAGCATGGATTTCGATTGCGCATCTCACATGCGCGGCTTGTTGGGTCCCGCAGCAAACCTTGGAGCACCTCAATTCTGAGATCATTCGGGTTGGTTATGCAAATAACCGAGACTCCCGAAGTACACCCGGGTCCGTGACGAATCAGTATATAACTAACAGTGATTTCTTGCTTTCAGTCCTTCTCAAGGAGAAGCACGATGAATCGCTGGATAGTTGCTATCGGCGGCGCGTTTGCTGTCGCGCTCGTTACAATGATCGGAAGTGGGGCTCAAGCTGACGGCATGCCGCGCAAGGTCTACAGGCAGGCCCACTGCGTCGTTCCCGCAAGACTGTGGATGTCGCAGGTGGCATGGTCGTGCAGACGGGACCAGAAGTGCTGCTATGACTACGCCTTACGTAAAGGCACATGCGTTGGGGCAGGCGATCGTTGCCTCTAGGTTTCTAGGTCGCATCTGGCACATGGACTTGTGCTCCCTGCGTCTCCGCGCAGGGAGTACAATTGTGACTTTCTCATTGGTCTCGGCTACTGCCCAGGTTAACTACGCCTGAGCGTTCGCGCCCGTATCAAGGGTGTTCGCCGGTGCTACGGCCTTTGTGGCCGGCTTAGAGCTTTTCAATTGCTGGCATCGCAAATTGCCACCGCAGGCTATCGCGTGCCTTGGCCTCCGTGTCGAATGGCCCCTCGGTCCAGCCATGGACGATGCCGGCCTCGGTCATGGTCGTGTCCACGTAGAACTTACCATCCTCGGCCTGCACGACCTCGACCGCGACCTTGAGTTCGAACGTGATAGTACCAGCGGTAGCCATCCGGTCTCCATACAGGCCCCTGGATGCGCCAGGATCGGCCTAATCTAACCAGTGTTTCCCGCAACGTTGACTATAGCCGTAATTGAGGACCGGGTCATCCGAGCTTTTGATCGCCTGCGGGTGCGCAGGGCTCCGGCCCGGCCGAAGCCCTATGTCGGCTGGCGATGACAGCAATTTCGTGAAGGACGTCTCCAACACAATCCTCATTTCGCACAACTTCGCGCACCGCGGCGTTTTGTCTGAACGGGCCCCACCGCCGAGCAAATAAGATGAGGGATAACGTTTCGGAGCGCGCCTCTATGGTGTTGAATTTGCTTCGTTCCGGATACGCGACGCTCGATTACGAGATCGCGCAGGAGAAGGCCTCAGCGCTTGGACGGCTTGGCCGGCGGCTTGAGGGCGCGCTAGCGGCACTTGCCGCGTGCCCGCGCACCGCCGATTGCGATCCAAAGGTCCGAGAAAGTCTGCTCGAACAGGCGGGGTATGCGCTGTGGCTCTTTGTCGTCCAACGCGAGGCCTGCGGTCTTAACAACAGCACGCAAGTGATGCAGAACTATCGGGTGCCGAAGGAGGTGTGTGCCCGCATGGGGCCATTGGTCAGGCCGCGCAGCCGGCCTACAAAGACCAAAGCGGGGTGAGGAGGCGCCGGCGTCAAGGCCTCGAAACTTGGCTGCCGTGACAGTGGCCGTTGCAAGAGAGCAGATGTCGGCCGAAGTTGCGTTGCTAAGCCAACAGGGAGAAGCTGTCATGTTCTCGCACGTCATGGTCGGGGCCGACGACATCGGCGCCTCGAAAAAGTTCTACGATGCTGTGCTCGGCGCCATTGGCCTCCCAGAGGGCAAAGCCGATCCGAAGGGCCGCATCTTTTATCGCACCAAGAGTGGAGTATTCGGAATCACCAAGCCGATCGACGGCGAGGTGGCAACGCACGCCAACGGCGGCACCATCGGCTTCGTCTGCGACAGCCCTGAAAAGGTCAAAGCCTTCCACGACGCCGGTGTCGGCAGCGGGGGTAAGAGCATCGAGGATCCCCCTGGCTGGCGCGAGGGTGCGGCCGGAAAGGTCTATCTCGCCTATCTACGAGACCCGTTCGGCAACAAGGTTTGCGCGGTCCACCGTGGCTGATTCGATTGCCGCCCCCGTCATCACGCCGCGGCAACCCCAGCTGCCATTGCGGCATACAGATTCGAGGTGCTGAAGGGTGCGCCCTAATCCGCGGCGGAGAGCATTTACCAGATGGGGCGATGCTGCATTGGGCGGTGGGGGCCGAGGGTAAATGTGGCGTGCTCAAATTTTATCCCCCCTCTCCGCAAAGGGCGTCCGTGCCGTCGCCGCGGCGCTGATGCCTCTTCCGTTCGATCGGGTCTACAGCCACCATTTCGAGCGGTAATCCATTCGCGGGCTGCGCAGAGCTTGCAGAGTTCCGAGAGCGCTGCCGGTGCGGCGATCGGCAGTGCCTATGATCGGGCCTGAGGTGAAGCAAGTTCGAAGTCTGGTCGGGCCGACCGCCGCGATGATCGCTGGGCGCTCTCCGTGACAATGCTCGATGTCGCGAGGCAGAAGCGGGAGAACTCGGGATGAGCAGCTTTTTCACCGATCACGGCTGCTACGCT
>DATBKQ010000634.1:0-11076 GCA_036555825.1 Acetobacteraceae bacterium
GGCCATGACGATGGGTGGCGGTTTCGTCCAGGGCCGCGGGTCCGCCGCACGGCCGATCGGGAACTCGCAATGACAGAATTACGCTACCGCAGCGCCTCCAGGTCAAAAGCGTTGCCGAACCGCCGCGCGGCCTCGAACGGATCGCCGTATTTGCCGGTGCGCGGCGCAGTGCTGCGCACAGGCAGCAGCAGACGATCGCGGCGCGCACTTCGGTTCGTGTGGAAGTCCTGCAGCATGTGCTGTGGGATTTCCTGGTTATGCGGGTCGTTGCCGAGTTTGCTGGCCGCCAGCGCCAGGGCGCGGACCAGCGGTACTCGGCGAACGAGTTGCTGCGCCGGATCGCCGCCGCCATTTGCGCACTGAACGGACGGGAAAGCCTGTCCTGGGTGCAGGCCTACTGCGACACGGTCGCCGACCGCGCACGATGATGCGCCGCGGATCCTTGCCCGCCTTCAGCAATTGAGTGATGCAGTCGAGAGCGACAGTTGAATGCTCGTGGAAGCAGCGGTAGGCGTCGAGCACCTCGCCTCGCTGCACCATGGTGAGCCAGTCGCCAAGCCGCTCGGCCCAGAGGAGCATCCGAGCACATCGGTTGCTGGTCCGGCCAGTACACCACCGGCGTCGGCGTATTGTCGATCTTGCGGGTGAAGCCACGTGTATAGTGGCCTGGCGCCCGGTTGATCTTCTGGTTCCAGATGTCGAGCCCAGTGGGGATGTACCAGATGGTCTGCGCCATTGGCATCGCCAACTCCTGCGGCACCAGCCTCGCCAGGTGCAGCGTGGCGCGCGCCGACAGCAGGCAGTGGTCGTTGTTGACGAAATTGGGATAGCCCTCGTCGATCCGCTCATCATACGGCACATGGGTGTAGGGCGCATGGATGCGCACAGCTTCGGCGATGATCTCGTTCAGCGGCCGGCCGGCGCGCAGGATAACGGCACCCTCGGGCAGTTTGGACCTTCAGGTTACTGCCGTGAAACCGGCAGGGCTTCCCGCGCAACCGCCCGCCGATCGAGAGGTGCAGGTTGTGTTCGATTGCCGGGTGCGCGACCGTGCTACCCGTCATCGCAATCGGCGCGAAGCCGTTGAACTCGTAACGCAGTTCCTGGTTGGCTGCCCAGGCGAGGAACTCCTCGCGCGTCATCGGCTTATGAACCGCAAGCTGTATGATCGGCCCTATAGCATGCTACCGATGTGCGATCGACACCGGCTCGCCCACCGGGTCGGCGGTGAGGAAGCCCAGCGTTTCGCCCTCCAGTACCAGGCAGGTCAACTTGCCGCCGAACACCGCGCCGGTGTCGATGGCAATCCGATTGTGGCGCACCACCGGGTCGCGCACCGGCGTGTGGCCGTGCACCACCACCGCGCCGAACGACATCTCGGAATACAGGAACGGCTGGCGCATGCGCAGCAGGTCCACGCGCGCCTGCTGCTCCAGTGGCACACCAGGACGCACTCCGCCGTGGGCGAAGAAATAGCTGCCATCCCGATGGCTGAGCGTGAGGTCGCGCAGGAATTCGAGGTGTTCCGGCGGAACGTGTTCGGGCCAGCTCTCGCGCGGCGAATCGGGATCGATGCCGTAGCTCTGCAAGGCCGGAGCACCGCCGGCGAAAAGCCAGTCGGTCGCGGCGGCGCGATCGCCCGACAGGGCGTGCAGCATCGTCTCGTCGTGGTTGCCGACCAGGTTGACGACGGGTAGACCCGGGATCGGCGTGCCTGTCAGCAGACGTTGCAGCACACCCGCGGTATCGGCGCCGCGATCGACATAGTCGCCGATATGCAGCAGCAACGGCTGCTCGATCGGCCGGCGCGCCAGGTCCTCGGCGATGATCGCGTGCAGGTTGCCGAACTGGACCTCGCAGCCATGAACGTCGCCGATCGCGTAGATGCGCCGGCCTTCGGGCAAGCGGCCGGGCGCAGGCGAAAGCGTGATCATCGGCGGACGTGCCGCGGTACGCGGCGGCGGCCGCGCTCGAATACGATCATGCTGTCGAAGAAATGGATCGCCTGGGTGGTGCGGCAGAATTCGGTGACAGCATTCGCCACCGGCTCCCCCTGCTCGGTGCCGAGAACCTGAAAGTTCTCGCGCTTGCCGGTCCACTCCATCAACTGAGCGCACCGGGCGAAGGAGAACTGCAGAAAGCTCTGCAGATCCTGGCGGTCCATGAACGGACCGCGCCACAGCGATGTATGCGTGTCCTCCACGAAATAAAGCCCGCGTTCGCCGAGCGCCGGATACAGTTCCTCGAATGCGGTGATCTGCTGGTTCGCGGTGTGCCCGCCGTCGTCGATCACCACGTCGGGCGCGCCGATCTCGCGCAGGATGCCGCGCAGAAAGCCGCGATCCTGCTGATCGCCGATGAACACGCGAGTGACTATATCCTCCTGCCGCCTGGCCTCGGGATTGATGTCGATGCCGAAAATGTGTGCCGCCGGACCGAAATAGTCGCGCCACATCTCGCAGGAACCGCCTAGCTGGACGCCGATTTCCACGATCACCGGGTTGCTGCGGCGAATGGGCGAGAGAAAGCGATCGTAGATGTCGAAGTAGTGCTCCCATTTGTGCATGACACGGCTGTTGCGATGCTGGGCGTAGAAGGCGTAAAGGTCGTTCATCGGCTCCCTCGTGGCAACGCCAGCGCTATCGCATCAAATAGGGAGCAGAGGCAACAGCACGCGGCTGGCTCGGCCCCTGTCAACGAATACCGTGTTCAGCGCCGTCCGCCTGCGGCGGGCCATGCCTTCGGGCTCGCCAGTGTTCGGATTGACGTCGAACTTCGGGAAGTTGCTCGACGAGATGTCCAGACGGATGCGATGGCCCGGCAGGAACAGGTTGGCGGTCGGGAACAGCGTGATGCGGATCCGCAACAACTCGCCGGGCGAGCGCAACCGCGGATGCGCCGGGTCCTCGGCATAGCGCAGGCGCAGGATGCCGTCGGTGAGGATCATGGCATAGCCCTTCGGATAATCGGCCGAAGGCGGATGCACGTCGATCAGCTTCGCGGTGAAGTCGGTGTCCGGGGCGTCTGTCGCCACGTACAACTCGGCCTCGATCGGCCCGACAACCTGAAGCGGCGCCTCGAGCGGCGGGGTCTGGAACACCAGCACGTCGGGCCGCGACGCGAGCGGCAGATAGGGCGGCGCGCAGCCGAAGAAGTCGGGGCCTTCCGTCTGGTCCCATGCGCCGGCATAGGCAACGGGATCGAGGCTGCTCATCGCGCCCCCGATCGTGGGCACCGGATGCGCCGGGTCGAAGTCGTACGACAGCGGGGCAGCGCCAGCGGGCGGTGCAGTGCGATCGAGGCTCCCGTCGCCATGCAGATGGAAGGCGGCAATTTCGGCGCCGGGAGGCGGCCAGTCTTGGGCGCTGATCCAGTGTCCGCCATGCTCCAGCCGGCCCGCCGCATTGCGCCGTCCGCTGCCGCCGCCCATGATGAAGATACGTACTGGCGGTTCGTCGAGCACGGCGCCCTTCACCACGTGGTCGAAGAAGTGCAGGCGGTAGGTGCGCCAGTCGCCGGCCCAGGAATCCAGTGCCGCGTCAGATCCGAACTCCACGTCGCCAAAGCAGGTGTCGCTGCGATCGCCATGGGTCCAGGGGCCCAGGATCAGGCGCTGCGGACCGCGGCCGGCGCGCTTGAGGCCGGTGTAGTTGCCGGTCGCGGTCAGCGGATACGGATCCCACCAGGACGACATGTGGACACAGGCGGCGCGGCTGTAGCGCTCGTGCCACTGTTCGGCGCAGATGCCGAGCTGCTGCCAGAACCCGTCGTACGCACCGTGGGTCCACTGATCGAACAGGTAGGCTTCGTAATCGGGATGATGGCGCAGCGGCGAATGGCCCGGCTTCCACGGCATGCGGGTGAACCATTCGCGGATGTCTTCGCCGGCCAGCGCCGCGCGCATGACCGGATCGGCCTGGGCCTCGGGCGAGACGAGCGCATTCTTGCAGGCCCAGGTCGCCTGCTTCAGTTCGAACGCGCCCGACTGGCGAATGCCGGACCGCCAGGAATTGACGAAGCCGCCGCAGTCCAGCACCTGCGCCACCAGGCCCGGCGGATCGAGGCACGCGAGCGCCGCCTGGGTATGCGCCGCGTAGGACAGGCCCATGGTGCAGATACGGCCGTCGCACCACGACTGCTCGCGCAGCCAGGCACACGTGTCATAGCCGTCCTCGCCATCCGAGAGATACTTGATGAAGCGGCCCTCGGAACCGTAGCGGCCGCGGGTGTCCTGGTAGACGACGGCATAGCCGTGCGCGGTGAAGTACGCCGCGATGTCGGCGCGCGAAGCCGGCTTGCGGTTGGCGGCAGTGATCTCACTGCGGCTGGTCTCTGCGCGGCCATAGGGCGTGCGCTCCATGATCACCGGAAATGGGCCGGCGCCATCCGGCAGATGCACATCGGTCGCCAGGCGGACACCGTCGCGCATCGGGACCATGCGGGTGGCAGGTGGCATTGCACGCTCCTCGTTGTGCTGGCCGGTAGGCTGCCTCTGCTAGCACGCCCGCGGGGCTGTCGCAGCCCATCGAAATGCCTTGTGCGTGCCACAGTGCCGCCTTCATCTTGCGATACCGTAACATCATAGCTGGGCGATATCCCCACATCCGTTCATCCATGCGTTTCCTTAAAGTATACGCCCGCGTGCTCAGGCTGCTTCGTGCCGAAGCCAGGCTGGCCGCGTCGCTGGCGATCGCCAATCTCGCGATTGCCGGGTTTCAGTTCCTCGAACCGATGCTGTTCGGCCGGGTCATCGACCTGCTGTCCCGTTCGGCGAGCCTGCCGCGCGACGCGCTGTGGGCGCAGGCGGTGCGGTTGCTGGGCGCGTGGGCGGGGGTCGGCCTGGCGTCGATCGGCGCCGGCATCCTGGTCGCCTTGTGTGCCGACCGGCTGGCGCACCGGCGCAGGCTGGACGTGATGGGACGCTTGCACGCCCACGTGCTGTCGCTGCCGCTGGCCTTCCATGGCGCGAGCCACACCGGGCACGTGATGCGCGTGCTGCAAGGTGGATCGGAGGTGCTGTTCGGCCTCTGGCTCGATTTCTTCCGTGAGCAGTTGTCGGCGTGGCTGGCGGTGGTTGTGCTGCTGCCGCTGACCGTGTTGCTGAACTGGCGCCTCGGCATCGTGCTGGTGCTCCTGGTAGTCGCGTTCTGCGGCATGACGACGTTCGTCATCCGCCGCACCGAAGCCAAGCAACAACTGGCCGAGCGACAGCACAATGATCTCGCCGCCACCGTGCAGGACAGTCTGACCAATGTCGCGGTGGTGCAGTCGTTCGCCATGCACCAGGAGGAGCGCCGCCGGTTCGGAGAGATGGCCGCCCGCCTGGTCGCGACTCAGTTTCCGGTGCTCGGATGGTGGGCCTTCGTCACCGTCATGGGGCGCGCCGCAAGCACCTGTGCGGTGTTCGCCATCATCGTCGTGGGCACCATCCTGCATATCGAGGGCAAGGCTGATGTGGGCGAGATCGTCTCCTTCATGGGACTGGCGAGTCTGCTGATCGGCCGCCTCGAGTCGGCTATGTGGTTCGTCGCGCGGCTGGTCTCACGGGTGCCGATGCTGGATGAGTACTTCGGCATGCTCGACACCCGGAGTTCAGTTCCGGAGGACCGGGATGCGCATCCGCTGACGGTCAGTGCCGGCGAGGTGTGCTTCGACAAGGTATGCTTCGCCTATCCGACGGGCGATCCGGTGCTGTATGGAGTTGATTTCACCGCTCGCCGCGGATCGTGCGTTGCACTGGTCGGGCAGACCGGGGCCGGCAAGTCGACCTCGATGAACCTGCTGCAACGCATGTGGGATCCTTCCTCGGGCCGCATCACGATCGACGGTCAGGATCTGCGCGCGGTCACGCTCGACAGCCTGCACCGCAGCATCGGCGTCGTGTTCCAGGACAGCCTGCTGTTCAACCGTACGATCCGCGATAATCTCCTGGTCGGTAGGCCCGACGCCACGCAGGCGGAGATAGAGGCCGCCTGCAGCATGGCCGAGGCGCACGACTTCATCCTGCGCCAGCCGCGGGGCTACGACACGATGGTAGGCGAGCGCGGCGCGACGCTTTCCGGCGGGCAGAAGCAACGCCTTGCCATCGCTCGTGCACTGCTGAAGAATCCGCCCATCCTCATCCTCGATGAGGCGACCAGCGCGCTCGATGCCGCCACCGAGGCAAAGGTGTCCAGGGCGTTGCGTATGCTGATGGCGGGGCGGACCACCTTCGTCATCGCCCACCGGTTGTCCACCGTCCGTGACGCCGACCAGATCCTGGTGTTCGACAATGGGCGCATTGTCGAGAGAGGGTGCTTCGAGGACCTGCTGCTTGGCAACGGTCGGTTCGCCGAGTTGGTTGCGAATCAGGTGACCAGGACGGAGCCCACCGTGGTCCGCGCCCTGACGCTGGCTCGACCTTCCGCGCAAACTCAGGATGCCCGCGAGGACATGATCCTGGCGGAGGCAGCGGATTGAACCGGACGGCGCAACAGGGTCCAAGCCCTGCCGCCATCTGCAACTCATGGACGTGGATTCGACCCTGTCCATTGGGAAACTTGCCAGCATGCCACTGGCGGATATAGTTGGGCATGGTAAACAAACCAAGCGGCGCCGCGTAATGGTGACCACGGTCGCCGATATGGGGGGCGGATGCAAACGATGGCGGCTGCCGCGGCCATCCTGGTGCGGATGGATCTTTGGCTGTTCCACCTGATCAATGGGTGGAGCGGCTACTGGATACTGGACTGGTCAGCAACATTCGCGGACAGAAACACACTCGGCAAGGGTGCGGTCATGATGGCCGCCTATTGGTGGATGTGGTTCGCTTCCGGATCGCGCGAGTCCGCGCGCGAAAAGATTATCTTCGCCTTGATCGGAGCGCTCGTCAGCCTGACAGCGAGCCGTGTGCTCGCGTGGGTCATCCCGCTTCGGGTTCGCCCGCTATACCGAACCGATATCGGTTACCTGACTCCGCACCTGCCGTCTTTTGTGGAGCCGATCGATTTCGAAGGCTGGAGTTCGTTTCCAAGCGACCACGCGGCGCTGTTCTTCGCGCTCGCCATTGGCTTATGGCGTTGCTCTCGTGCGGTGGGGAGTATCGCCCTGGTGTTTGCCACCTTCTGGATCTGCCTTGCGAGGATATATCTGGGGATTCATTTTCCGTCCGACATGGTGGCTGGAGCTGCGATCGGCATTGGCTGCGCCTTTATCCTGGGTTGGATGGCCAACCGACGGATCACCACGGAGGTCTTACGCATCGAGCAGCAGTATCCGTCATGGTTTTATGCAGCGATGTTCCTGATCACTTACGAATTCGCCTCGCTGTTCGATGATGTCCGGCAGTTGATGCACGCGACGATGGCAGTATTGCACGCAGTCGGCTTCCACTCGGTCGGTTTGATCGGTGCGCTTGCCGTGGCAGCGGCGGCATTGGTAATTCTGCTCGGTGCGCTTGGATTTGTTCTGTATCGCCTCGGCACGCATGCCTGACATGCGGGGCTTCGCGCTGACGCTGCATGCCCCGGCAGCGCACGGGCTACGTCGTCTCCGGCTCTTCCAGCTCGACACTGAGCTCGCGCAGCGCCGCGGTGTGTGGGTGCCGGGTGCGGCCGACACGCAGATCATCCGCCGACAGGAGCTCAACCAGTTCGCCGCCCTGCATGACGCCGATGCGGCCGCAGACGTGCGCCACCACGGCAAGATTGTGGCTGACCAGAACATAGGTCAGCCCGCGTGCTTGCTGCAGGTCGGCGAGCAGGTTCAGCACCTCGGCCTGCACCGACACATCGAGCGCGCTGGTCGGCTCGTCCAGCAGCAGCACGTGCGGTTCTGACATCAAGGCACGGGCGATCGCGACGCGCTGCCGCTGGCCGCCCGATAGTTGGTGCGGATAGCGGAATCGCACCGAGGCCGGCAACGCCACCTCGCTCAGGGCGCGAAGGATCCGGCGCTCGACATTGTCCATGCGATGGACCAGCAGCGGCTCGGACAGCAGCCGATCCACCGTCTGGCGCGGATGCAGCGACCCGTAGGGGTCCTGGAACACCATCTGCACGCGGCGATGAAATTCCCTGGAGCGGTACGGCGTCATCGCCTGTCCGTCGATCGACATCAGGCCAGTCCAGTGCGGATTGAGTCCCGACAATGCGCGCAGAACGGTGGACTTTCCCGATCCGGATTCGCCGACCAGCCCGAAGCTTTCGCCACGCGCCACGCTGAACGAGATCGACTTCACCGCCTCGATCCGGCTGAAGCGAACGGAGAGTCCCCCCACCTCTATCATGCTTCGAGCCAGGAAGGATCGCGCTGCATCACGGTAAGCCGGCCCTGTTGATGGCTGAGCGCCGGCAGGCATTCCAGCAGGCCCCGGGTATAAGGGTGGCGCGCGCGTGTCAGGTCGGCCGCCGCCAGTTCCTCGACCACGCGCCCGGCGTACATCACCATGACGCGGTCGCAGAAATGCGAAACGAGCGGCAGATCGTGGCTGATCAGGATCAGCCCCATCCCACGGCGCGAGACCAGGTCCTCGATCAGGCGCAGGATTTCCGCCTGCACGGTGGCATCCAACGCGCTGGTCGGTTCATCGGCGATCAGCAGCTCCGGGTCTGGCGCCAGCATCATGGCGATCATCACCCGCTGGCCCATGCCGCCGGAGAGTTCGTGCGGATAGGCGCGCGCGACACGTTGCGGATCGCGGATCTGCACCTGAGCCAGTAGATCGATCGTTGCCTGCTGGGCCAGCTTGCGGCTGCCGCCGCGATGCACGCGCCAAGCCTCGGCGATCTGCGCGCCCGCGGTCATCACCGGGTTCAGCGAGAACTTCGGGTCCTGCAGGATTAGCCCGGCGCGCGCGCCACGGATCCGCCGCAGCGCCGTCTCATCCGCGCGCAGCACATCGATACCGTCGAATTCCAGCTTGTCGGCAGTGGCGATCGCGCTGCCTGGCAGCAGGCGCAGAATGGAGCGCGCGGTCAGCGACTTGCCGGAGCCTGACTCGCCTACGATGCCGAGTTTCTCCTGACCGAGGGTAAGCGAGACGCTGCGGACGGCCTCCGACCACCCGGTCGCGGAGGGGAACTGAATGCGAAGATTGCTGATTTCGACCAGCATCTAGCGCTGCCGCGGATCCAGCACATCGCGCATGCCGTCGCCCAACAGGTTGAACGCCAGCGAGGCGATGAAAATGGCGATGCCGGGGATCGTCGGCACCCACCACTGATCGAGGATGAAGGCGCGCGAGGAGGCGATCATGGTGCCCCATTCCGGCATCGGCGGCTGCGCGCCCATGCCCAGGAAGCCCAAGGCAGCCGCGGTCAGGATGATGCCGCTCATGTCCAGGGTCACGCGCACGATCACGCTTGAGAGGCAGAG
Organism: Acetobacteraceae bacterium; assembly: GCA_036555825.1. GTDB lineage: Bacteria > Pseudomonadota > Alphaproteobacteria > Acetobacterales > Acetobacteraceae > JAMXLO01. The sequence continues at coordinate 9,355 of DATBKQ010000634.1, forward strand.
CGGCATGATGTGGCGCAGGATAATGCGTCCGCTGCCGGCGCCGGTGAGACGCACGGCGGCGATGAAGTCGCTGTTGCGCACGGTCAGCGTATCGGCGCGCGCCAGCCGTGCGTAGGGCGGCCAGGCGGTCAGCGCGATGGCGATGATCGCGCTGGTGATGCCGGGCTTCAGCGCCGCGACGAACGCGAGTGCCAGGACGAGTCGCGGAAAGGCCAGGAACACGTCGGTGACGCGCATCAGCACGCGATCCGCCAGCCCGCCGAGATAACCGGCCACGCTGCCGACCGCAAGCCCAAGCGGTGCCACCAGCAGCACCACGGCGACGACCATGCCCAGGGTGACGCGTCCGCCGTACAAGATGCGGGCGTAGATGTCGCGGCCCAGCTCGTCCGTGCCGAACCAGTGTGCCAACGAGGGCGGCGCCAGGCGGCCGGCGAGGTTCTGCGCGCTCGGGTCCTGCCATGCGAGCAAGGGTGCGGCGAGCGAGGCGAATATCATGATTGCCACCGTCGCCAGCCCCACCATCGCCAGGCCGTTGGCGCGAAACTGCAGCCAGCCGCGATAGCGTCGCACCCATGCCGCCTGCGCACGCGAAGCGGGCGTTTCGGTCAGCAGCCAGTCGCGGGAAATCGCGCCGATCATGCAACGCGCGGATCGAGCAGCCGGTACAGCACGTCGGCCAGCAGGTTCAGGACGAGATAGACCAGTCCGACCACCAGCGTCGCACCCAACACCGCGTTCATGTCGGCATTCAACAGCGACACGGTGAGGTAAAGCCCAAGCCCAGGCCAGGAGAACACCGTCTCGGTGATCACCGCGCCTTCCAACAGGCCCGCGTAGGCGAGCGCCAGCACGGTCACCAAGCGCACCGAGATGTTGCCAAACGCGTGTCGCCATAGGATGCGTGCTTCGGAAAGGCCCTTCGCGCGGGCCGTGACGATATACTCGCCGGACAGCGATTCGATCATGAAGGCGCGCGTCATGCGGGTGATGTAGGCCATGGAGAAATACGCCAGAACCAGCGCAGGCTGTGCCAGGTGGGCGAGCGCGTCCCAGAACGAATCCCAGTCGCCGGCGATCATTGCATCGATCACCAGCATGCCGGTGACGCGCGGCACCATGCCTTCATACGCGACGTCGAGCTGGCCGGTGCCGGGGGCGATGCCGAGTTTCACGTAGAAGATCAGCAGGCAGACCAAGCCAAGCACGAACACCGGGATCGATTGTCCCGCCAGACTGACCACGCGTATCACGTGATCGAAGCGGGAGCCCTGTCGTGCCGCCGCGAACACGCCTAGTGGCACGCCGATCAGGATGGCGATGACGATCGCCGTGGTCGCCAGCTCCAGCGTCGCGGGAAAATACTGCGCGATGTCCTGGGTGACCGGGTGCGTCGTCATCACCGAGCGGCCAAGGTCGCCGTGCACCAGGTTCACCAGATAGATCCAGAACTGCACCAGCAGCGGCTTGTCGAGGCCAAGCTGGGCGCGCACCGCGGCGATCACGTCGGGCGGCGCGTGGTCGCCGGCGATGGCAATAACGGGATCGATCGGCATCACCCGGCCGATCAGGAAGGTGACGAGGATCAGCCCAAACAACGTCAGCGGAATGCTGGCGAAGCTCCCCGCCAGCATCTGCAACCGCGCATTCACGCCTTGGCTATCGTCGTGTAGCGGGTGTAATCGGGCATCGGGCCGACCCTGAAGCCGGATACGCCCTTGC